>JAFWQE010000060.1 GCA_017509155.1 Prevotella sp. | reverse complement strand
GGTGCTAGCCATGCCAAAGGTGAACAGGACTGATAAAGCAAAGAGCCGACCTGGCTTGGTCGACCCTTATGCTTTGTATCAAAGTTTGCGAACTCCTATATGTATGTAGCGCCGTATACGAGACCCGTACGTACGGTGCAACGAGAGGTGCTAGGGGGTAACTCCCCTACATCTACTCTATTTATTCAAGTTTTGCATTCGCTCAACTCCTGAACTCCTGAACTCCATCAACTTGCGAAAGTTGAGTTGTATATATATCTGCAATTCACCTCACAGGTCTATTATCCCGATGAAATGGACAAATATTGTCGTGCAGTACACCTTTTTTTAATCAAGCTATTTCTTCTTTTTCTTCAGCTCCAGCTTCGGGATTTTGATTTGCATGCCTTCCTTCACCTCTGCCACGTTGTTGTGACACTGTATGTAACATGCCATTTCCGAACCAAGATACGTTCTGGAAATGCTCTTCATGGTCTGACCTTTCTTCACTGTAATGGTCTGCGCAGTTCCCACGATGTTGTAGGCACCATGAGCCATGATGGTTCGAGCATTCTGCAACACCTGTGAGGCATCTTTCTGCGAGAGAGGAGCTTCAGAGGGTGAGCTTTGTTGCTGTTGAATCGCCTGTTGTTTCTTTTCTTCCTCGGCTCGTTTCTCTTCTGCGATAACCTTAGCACGAGCAGCGCGAATCGATTCGTTGCGGGCTTCATTCATACGCGTCACGCTGTCCACCTTTGCCTTGATGAGCGCATCTTTGGCTTTAAGGATAGAGTCGTTGATCTGGGCAGAGTCTACCATAATGCTATCGTGAACGGTACCCTCAATCATCTCTGTTGCTCCAATGGGTATTTCACGTTTCGACGTAAACTTGTTGCCCAACAGATAGCCTACTCCGAATGCAAGTGCGGCCACAACGACAAAGGCCAGCAACTTGCCCCAAATACTTGAATTGTCTTCCATGTCTGTATCTTCTTGATTATCAGTTTCTGATTCTTCCTCCGTTTCCTCCCTTTCTTTATCACCATTCTCAGCGCTGAGCAAAGCCGCCTTAGCAACAGGCGCAGCTTCTTCCTCCTCATTTCCTGTTTGTTCTTGCGAGGGTTCCTCTTTATGCACGTCGTCTGTGTCCTCTTCCATCACTGGTTCTTCCACAGGTTCTTCAACTACAGCTACATCCTCTTGAATGGGTTCATTAGCAGTTTCCGCTTCCAATAGTTCCTCTGCAACAGGTTCCTCTGCAACAGGCTCCTCTGCAACAGGTTCCTCTGCAACAGGTTCCTCTACAACAGGTTCCTCTACAACGGCTTCCTCTGCAAATGTCTCATCTTCTTCTGGTATAACCTGCTCAACCTTTGTTTCTACTGTTGTTTGTTCTGTTTCTTCTACAGGCTCCTCAACAGGTTCTGTCATGACAGGGACTATAACGGGCTGTTCTTCAGGAACGATCGTGACAATCTCGGTAGATGAAAGCGAGTCCACACTTTGGGCCTCTGTTTCTGAATACGCGGCATCGATATCAGAGAAGTCTACGCCGTCGTTCAGCGCAACGGTCTCAAACTGTGAGAACGGCTTGTTCACCAGTTCTTTCATCACGGCATCAGGGGTGAAGGTTATTTTCTCGCGACCTTCAATCATGAACCGTTCTCCGGTCTTGATATTGACGCTTTCGCGGTCTTTCACTTCAATCACCTTGAAGGTTCCCAGACCTTTTACCTTCACCTGTTTGTCATAATGTATGCCATCGCTCACCACGTCGAAGAACGTCTGGATGAAACGCTCTGCCTGCTTCTGTGTAATGCCAAACTTGCCGACCAGGGCTTTGGCCAGTTCTTTTCTGTCGTTTTGCTTAGCCATTGTCCTGTCCTCCTTCTTTCAGTGTTTTCTTGATCGATGCTATTGGCTTGAAGCCAAGCACCAGCTTTGGCGGTACGAGCATGCGCTGCCGGGTAGCCGGGTTAACCACGATGCGCTCCATACGCTTTTTCACCTCAAAGGTTCCGAAGTTCTGAATCGTGACAGGTTCGCCCTCCTGAAACCGTTCGTTCATGGCATCAATCACGCTGAAAACCATCTTCTGGGTTTCATCTTGCGTGTAGTTCATCCTTGACGCCAGCTCCTGTATGAAGTTCTTGTTGTTCATATCGTTGTTCCGTATAAGTCAAACTCGGTGGAATCGGTTACTTTCACGTTATAGAAGTGCCCGTTCCTCAGTTGCCGTTCACCAGCAGGTATCAGCACCTCTGGGTCTACTTCTGGTGAGCAATACTCTGTTCTGCCCACATAGTAGTTTCCTTCCTTTCGGTCTATGATCACGCGTACCGTCTGCCCCACTTTCGCAGCTTCTATCTCCGTGCTGATTTCCTGCTGCAACTGCATCAGCTGGTCAAGACGCCGTTGTTTCACATCCATGGGCACATTGTCCTCATAGTGTTCAGCGCTGAATGTGCCGTCCTCTTCTGAGTAGGCAAAGGCTCCCATGCGCTCAAAGCGTGCCCATCGTGTGAATTCCATAAGCTGCTCAAAGTCTTCTTCCGTCTCACCTGGGAATCCAACCATCAATGTTGTGCGAAGATGTATTCCAGGCACTTCTTCTCGAATCCTTCTGATCAGCTCATAGGTCTCTTCTTTTGTCACGTTCCGACGCATGTCTGTAAGGATGTGGTCTGAGATATGCTGCAAGGCAATATCGAGATATTTACAGACATTGGGCCTTTCACGCATAACGGTCAACAGTTCATAGGGGAAATGCGTGGGATAGGCGTAATGCAGTCGAATCCACTCAACGCCGGGTATATCCGACATGGCAGCTATGAGTTCAGGCAGCTGCTGCTTGCCGTTGATGTCAACACCATAATAGGTCAGTTCCTGGGCTATCACCTGAAACTCCTTCACTCCTTGTGCCACGAGTTCTCTCACCTCGTTGAGGATCTCTTCTTGCGGCCGACTGCGATGTCTGCCAGTGATGACGGGTATGGCACAATAAGCGCAATGGCGGTCGCATCCTTCGCTGATTTTCAGATAGGCATAATGGCGCGGAGTGGTGAGATGGCGCGATGGCATACAGCCACGGTCTTCGTTCAGACTCAGGTCTTTCAACACCTTCATATAGTCGAACTTCCCGTAGAAACGGTCCACTTCCGGAAGTTCTGCAATGAGTTCATCCTTATAACGCTGCGAAAGGCACCCCATCACGAACAGCTGCTTCAGTTTGCCCTGTCTTTTTCTCTCGGCAAACTCCAGGATCGTGTTGATGCTCTCCTCCTTGGCATCGCCAATGAAGCCACAGGTGTTGATGACGGCAATCTCTCCCTGAGGATTCTTGCTGTCATGTACACAATGCAATCCATTGGCTTCAAATTGGCGCATCAGTAATTCGCTGTCCACGAGATTCTTTGAGCACCCAAGAGTAATAATGTCAACTGTTCCTTTTTTCACGAATCATTCTCCAACAAATACCGTCTTCCATCATTCCACGTTTTCGGTATCGTTTCTTGTTTCTATTGTTCCTTAAAACCGTTCATTGAGCCCACTTCAAAAATGCCTTTCTGGCCTGTCGCCCCTTCGTGGCTTTACTGTAACTCCTTGATTATCAAGAAAGTGTTCTACCCCTACCAGTGGTCTTTTCGTCCCTTTGGGCCTTTCACATCTCCCTCCCTGTTCAGTGAGGGTTGGGGAGTGTCTGGTGGGTCTCCTCTTCCCTTTGGTACTTTCACCACTCCCTCCCTAAACAGGGAGGGCTGGGGAGGGTCTTTGTGGGTCTGGGCTAATGAAAGCTGAATCGTTCATCAGGCTTTAAACAACGAGTCCACAAACTCTCTCTTGTTAAAGAGTTGCAGATCTTCCATGCCTTCGCCAAGACCGATGTATTTCACCGGAACCTTCAGCTGGTCAGAGATGCCAATCACCACGCCGCCTTTGGCCGTACCGTCAAGTTTCGTGATGGCAAGGCTCGTTATCTGCGTGACAGCAGCAAACTGCTTGGCCTGCTCAAAGGCATTCTGGCCTGTGGAGCCATCCAGCACGAGCATCACCTCATCGGGAGCATCGGGCAACACCTTCTTCATCACATCCTTGATTTTCTTCAGCTCGTTCATCAGCCCCACCTTGTTATGAAGCCTTCCTGCTGTGTCGATGAGGACCACATCCGCCTGATTGGCTTTTGCTGAGCTAAGCGTATCAAACGCCACGCTTGCCGGGTCGCTTCCCATCTGTTGCTTCACAACGGGCACGCCCACGCGCTCTCCCCAGATGCACAACTGCTCCACAGCAGCGGCACGGAAGGTGTCGGCAGCGCCCAGATAGACCTTCTTGCCTGCTTGTTTGAACTGCCAGGCGAGTTTGCCAATGGTCGTGGTCTTCCCCACTCCATTCACGCCAACCACCAGGATGACATACGGCTTGTGGTCAGAGGGCAGGTCCCAGTTCTCGTTGTCTTCTGAATGGTTCTCAGACAAAAGAGAGGCAATCTCGTCGCGAAGAATTCCGTTTAGTTCCGACGTGGACACATACTTGTCACGCGCCACTCTCTCTTCAATGCGATGGATGATTTTCAACGTAGTGTCGACGCCCACATCACTGGTAATCAGCACCTCTTCCAAATCATCAAGCACATCGTCGTCTACCGTAGACTTGCCGGCCACAGCACGTGCCAGCTTTGAGAAGACACTCTGCTTCGTCTTTTCAAGACCAGAGTCTAATGTCTCCTTTTTCTTCTTGTTGAATAATCCAAAAATACCCATATTGCAATATTTCGCCACAAAATTACAAAAAAAAAATCATACGCGCACCATTTCATCCCACATTTCTTTTCTTAGTCCTCTTTATTCAACTTTCGCATTCAGTTTTAGAGGTGAGTTGTGAGAGGTGAGAGGTAAGAGATCAGCTGGATGGTGATGGCACCATTGAAATCTGCGACTGGATTAACAATGGGTGCCAACGTGTTATATTCAGGCGCAACTACTGACCACGTTTCCTCATTCTTATCACGAATTATAGAATTAGAGATTATTGTTTCTTTAATTCGCAAATTTGTGATGAACAGAATCCCTACTTTTTATCACGAATTGTAGAATTAGAGAATGATGCTTCTTTAATACGCAAACTCGTGATGAACAGAACACCTCTTTTTTGTCACGAATTATAGAATTAGAGAATCATGTTTCTTTAATTCGCAAATTCGTGATGAACAGAATCACTCCTTTTTATCACGAATTATAGAATTAGAGAATGATGTTTCTTTAATTCGCAAATTCGTGATGAACAGAACACCTCTTTTTTGTCACGAATTATAGAATTAGAGAATCATGTTTCTTTAATTCGCAAATTCGTGATGAACAGAATCCCTCCTTTTTATCACGAATTATGGAATTAGAGAACTATGTTTCTATAATTCGCAAATTCGTGATCAATAGAATCCCTCCACCTTTTTCGATGAAGAAGGCTTCTGGTCGCTTGATCATCACCTCGCATCGTCCCCAATTTTATTTGCCAATTTTTCTCAATTATTCTGCCATTCTTTTTACTTTTATCTGCCACTTTTTTTTCATTTATTTGCCGTCCTTTTTCCACCTCACTTTCAGACCATTTGAATCCGCGCGCCAAACTACGAGAGTCCGCGCGTCATACTACTCGAGTCCGTACACCAAACGACAGCAGTCCTTCTGCCGTCGGGACTCGAGTCCGCAAACGAGATGAATCAACAAGGACTATAACCATCCCTCTTAAAGCCAACAATATCAACCACTTAAACATTCAACACCTCCATACTAAATTATCGCGTTTACCGAGGTTTTTTATGCCACGGACAAACACGGACTGACTCGGAATCTCCTTCGCGAAAGAAGAACGTCCGTGTTCGTCCGTGGCATAAAACACCCGGTAGGCACTCCCCTCGCCCCCTTTGGGGGGAAAGGGGGGTCGGGGTTGGGGGAGGTTTCCGTTCCTGTCCGCATCCATGGTAGGCACTCCCCTCGCCCCCTTTGGGGGGAAAGGGGTGTGGTGCTGGGGGAGGTTCCCGTTCCAGTCCGTGTTCGTCCGTGGCAAGAAAAGACCCGCTTTTCGGTTAAAATAGTCTTAAAAATACACCTTATTATATATAAATAAGAGAATATTTTTGTACTTTTGCATTTAAGTATTGTCGAACAGCCGTAAACGGCACTTGCAAGCAAGATTCCCTGAGTGCAGGGTGGCAGTATGATCTTTGTGGAATGATAACATAGCGTTAGTGCTATATTCGGTGATGTCCTAGAACCTTGCAACTTCAATCGACATCCAATGTTTCGAATAAGTACCAGCGCCTGCGCGATAGCGTGGGCTGGACTTATCAACATGGATGGGTTTTGCAAGGACCTTAGGACATCGGTAAGGGCGGTTCACGCTTTTACTATGTCCTGAGGTTCTATGTTGAGAACCCATTATCATCCGAGATAGTCCTTTCGCTCCTAAATCTATAGCGTAGACTATGAATCAAAGTCAATACAACCAACTGTTCTCGTTCATCTGGAACATAGCGACAGATGTGCTCGTCTATGCCTTCGAGAAGGGCGACTATAAGAAGATCATCATGCCCATGATGGTGCTTCGAAGAATCGACGTGTTGCTGGAACCGACCAAGCAACAACTGTTGACGCAGAAAGAGGTGCTGGACAAGAACAACATCCAGAACCAGGACCCCATCTTATATAATGTCACGGGCTATCCTTTCTACAACACTTCGAAGTCCACCATGAAGACGCTGAAGAGCGAGACCGACCCGCTGCGCCTGAAGATGAACTTCACCGACTATCTGAATGGATTCAGTCGTGACGTACAGGACATCATCGACAAGTTCCACTTGCGCCAGATGGTGGACAATCTCACGGAGGCTGAACGTCTGGGAAGCATCATCGAGAAGTTTACAGACGACAAGATCAACCTCTCTAACAAGCCTGTGAAGGACGACAACGGCAACGTGCTGCTGCCGGGAATCGACAACCATACCATGGGAACCATCTTCGAGGAACTGCTCCGAAAGTTTAATGAGGAAAACAACGTCACCGAGGCTGGTGAGCACTTCACGCCTCGCGACTATGTGAAGCTGCTGGCAGACCTTGCCGTGCTGCCCATCGCCGATAAGATAACCGATAATACCTATCATATATATGACGGAGCTTGCGGCACGGGTGGCATCCTGACCATCGCACAAGACCGCATTATGGAGATAGCCAAGGAACGGGGCAAGCAGGTGGCAGTAAACATCTTCGGACAGGAATTGCAGCCCGATACCTACGCCACCTGCAAGGCCGACCTCATGATTAGTGGCAACATCAGGGGCTTCCAGTATCAGTATGGCGCAGAGCCACGCGAATACATTGCCTTCGACAGCACTATTTCGCGCGACGGACATGCTGGCGAGACCTTCGACTTCTGCATCTCGAATCCTCCTTTCGGTACGCCTTGGAAAGAAGACCTGAAGAAGCGTGGCCTGAGCGAAAAAGACAAGAAGAAGTTTACCGACAGCCGGTTTACCGTTTTAGACCGCGAGGGCAAAGAACTCTCGTTTATTCCCGACATTGGCGATGCTCAGATGATGTTCCTGGCCAACAACCTGAGTCGTATGCGTGAGGACACCGCTCTTGGAACCCGCATCGTTGAGGTGCATAATGGAAGTAGTCTCTTCACGGGCGATGCAGGCTCGGGTGCAAGCAACCTGCGCCAGTACATCATCGAGAACGACCTGCTGGAAGCTATTGTGGCGATGCCGGAGAAAGACTTCTACAACACAGGCATCGGCACCTTTATCTGGGTAATTACCAATCGCAAGGAAGAGCGCCGCAGGGAATTTGTGCAACTCATCGATGCTACGGAAATAAAAACGCCCTTGCGAAAGAACCTCGGTGAGAAGAACTGCGAGACAACAGAAGAAGACCGCGCACAGATTCTGCAACTGCTGATGGATTTCAAGGAAACCCCGCAAAGCAAAATCTTCCCGAACAACGAGTTTGGTTATTGGAGTGTGAAAGTGTGCCGTCCGTTGCGTCTGGCTTTCGACTATGACGAAGAGCGAGAAACGGAAATGTGCAAGAAAGAGAAAGATACGGCTGCATGCTGCGAAGTAATGTCTTTCGTAAAACTATATGACCGTAGTCTTGATAAAGACTTCAATAAGCTTAAGAGCCTACTTGCGTTTGCTATCAGGCAAATGGAAAGCAAACCTAAAAAGAAGCATTTAGACCTCTTTCTGAAATACTACACAAAGCCATGTCCTGAGGCTGAGGTTGTTCTCGATTCGGGCGGTAGCCCCATACCTGACAAGGCTCTTGAAGATACGGAGATCATACCATTTCGTTATCCTAATGGTATAGACGGCTTCTTACAGAACGAAATACTACCCTATACCCCAGATGCGTGGATTGACAAAACATCTATAAAGACGGGCTACGAACTCTCGTTCACGAAATATTTCTATAAGCCAAAGCAGTTGCGCACCATCGAGGAAATTAGCGGAGACATCCGTGCCATCGAAGAGCGCACCGACGGATTGTTGGACGAAATCATAGGGAGGTAGTATGGAGAGGTATAGTTCATATAAACCCACTTCTATGCAATGGCTAAAGGAGATTCCGAGTCATTGGTATTGTATTCCTGTGAAGAGAATTTGTACTATGAAAAGCGGTAATAATATCACCTCGTTAGATATATCTGATGAAGGTCCATACCCTGTTTTTGGTGCGAATGGTATGCGGGGTTATTATGATAGATACAATGTGGATGGTGATTATTTGCTTATTGGAAGGCAAGGTGCATTATCTGGTAACGTTCACCACTATAGAGGCAAATTTTGGGCGACAGATCATGCTCTTATAACTCATGTAAAAAGAGAAAACATCAACTATATTTATTATGCCTTAATAGCCATTAACCTAAATCAATATGCATTTGGAACTGCAGCTCAACCTGGTTTGGCTGCATCAAAAATCATGGCGTTATCTATTCCAATTCCCCCTCTTGCCGAGCAAGAGAGGATTGTGAGTTATTTGGAAGATAAGACCTCGAAGATAGATGCGTACGTGGCAGAGAAGGAAAAAGAGATACAGCTCCTTCAAGAACTAAAGCAAAAAACAATCGCTGATGCCGTCACCAAGGGCTTAAACCCCGATGTGAAAATGAAAGACAGCGGCATCTCATGGATTGGCATGATTCCTGAACATTGGGAGACAAAACGTATTGCAAGTATGTTCACAGGAAAAGTGAATGCCAACTCAGACTTTGGATATAAGCATGCTTTTAAATTCAATTATGGTACGCTTGTACCTAAAAATGAAGTTGGCGATACTGAAGAGTACAGAGATGTTTATGTAAAATACTCTGTAATACGAGAGGGTGACATTCTAATAAATGGATTAAACCTCAATTACGACTTTATTTCTCAAAGAGTGGCAATTGCCCCATCGGATGGCATCATTACATCTGCCTATGTTGTTGCGAGGCCAAGAACAGGAACCAATGCTCATTACTACACATATCTGTTTAAAACAATGGATAGCATGAAACTCTTTCATGGAATGGGAACAGGCATTAGACTGACTCTTTCTTTTGATGAGTTAAAGAAGCAATTAGTCATTGTTCCATCTCAAGATGAGCAGCGCGCCATCGTAGCCTACATCGATGAGAAGTGCCAGAAGATAGACACGCTGATGACGGAACTACAGGCAGAGATAGACTATATGAAAGAATACAAGCAGCGGCTGATAGCCGACTGCGTGACAGGACAAGTGAACGTTCAGAACGAAACTACATAAATGAGTACGGCTAACAACCGTTCGGAAACTGCGATCCTTGACATAGTGGCACAAGAAAACTAAAAAATTCTTTGGAAGTCTCAAAGAATTGACGTAACTTTGCAGAAAATACTTGCGAAGATGAAAGAAAGCAAACCATATCCACAGATTGATAATGAGGGCACCAACACCATGATGGCACAGGAGCCCTCTGCAGATTTGGCTTATGCATGCGATACGCCCGATATGCCTGAAGATATGGATTATGCCCATATCGAGGATGGTGAACTGCAGGTAACTCCAGATATTGAGGACGAAATTGCAGAGGTGGAACGAGGTGAGGTCATATCGTTAGGTGAATTTAAAACCATGTTCGCAAAATGGCTCTAACGATTGAGTTCAGCCGTCGTAGCACCATCCAGCTACAGAAGATTCTAACTTTCTACGATGAGCGCAATGGTAGCGATTTATATAGTCGCCGCTTGGTGCGCTGTCTGATAGAAGACCTGCAACGTTTGGCACAGATTCCCACAGCCAGCAGCCCCTCTACAAGAAATGATGTGCGTTTCTTCTATATGATGGGGTTTACCATCATTTTTCGGTATAACACCCGCAAACTGACTGTTCTTAGCATCCGTTCATCAGCACGCAAACCTTTGAAGATTTACCAAAAGAAATAGTTTTTTCCTTGTGTCGCTATTGTCTTGATCAGCATAAAGAAGAAAATAAAAACAAGATAAAGACAATGCCGACAAATGTGAGTGAAATGGAACTCGAAGACTTGATTCTTGCTTACCTCAGGGACAAGCAGGGGTATGAAGAGGGTACAACCAGCGACTATGTGAAAGAATACGCTCTGGACAAGGAGCGGGTGAAACGGTTCTTGCTCTCCACACAAAAGAAGAAGGTGGAGAACACGGGATGTTTTGCCAATGAGTTTGCGGAAAGGAAGTTTTTCGCCGAATTGGCGAAGCAGTTGGCCAATCGCGGTGTGACAGACGTGCTGCGCAAGGGTTTCCGGTTTATCTCGGAACTCTTCGACATGTACTATCCCTTGCCATCAGAACTGAATCCCACGGCACAGGAGTTGTACAGGAAAAACCTTTTCTGCGTCACAAAGGAGTTGGCATATAGCAAGGAGAACGACAACCGCATAGACCTGATGGTGTCGCTCAACGGTCTGCCCCTGATAACGATGGAACTGAAAAACCACTATACGGGGCAGACCGTGGAGAATGCCGTGAAGCAATATCAGACCGACCGCGACCCGAAAGACCCACTGCTGGCTCCGAAGCGATGCGCCGTGCATTTTGCCGTGGACGACGACGACATCAAGATGTGCACATGGCTCTGTGGAAAAAGTTCGTGGTTCCTGCCTTTTAATAAAGGTGTGAATGGCGGGGCCGGCAATCCCGTAAACCCCAATGGAGTGCGCACGGCCTATCTATGGGAAGACATTCTGAAGAAGGAATCGCTGAGCGACATCATCGAGAACTATGCGCAGGTGGTGAAACGGCGTGACCCCAAAACAAACACGGAAAAGCAGAGCGTTGTCTGGCCCCGGTATCATCAGCTGGACTGTGTTCGCAGGTTACTGGCAGAGACAAAGGCAAAAGGTGTCGGGCAAAGGTTCTTGATACAGCACTCTGCCGGTTCCGGAAAATCAAACTCCATCACCTGGCTGGCCTATCAGTTGGTGGGCTTGCTGGACGGCACCCAGGCATTGCTGGACAGTGTGATAGTTGTTACCGACCGTGTGAATCTGGACACTCAGATCAGAAACAATATCGTGGCATTCAAGCGGCTGCAAAACCTGGTGGCTTGGGCCGACAGCGCTGAGTCGCTGAGGAATCATCTGGCAAGTGGCAAGAAGATCATTATCACCATCGTGCATAAGTTCCCCTTTATTCTGGAAGCCATCGGCACGGAACTGAAGCATAAGCGTTTTGGCATTATCATCGACGAGGCACACTCGAGCCAGAACGGTTCGCTGAGTGCAAAGATGAACATCGCGCTGAGCGGTAATGCCGGCAGTGACGAGGAGGACCTGGAAGACCGGCTGACCAAAATCATAGAAGGCAGAGAGATGGTGAAGAATGCCAACTACTACGCTTTTACGGCAACGCCCAAGAACAAGACGCTGCAGATGTTTGGCACGCCCTATCAGAAACCTGACGGGGAGACGGAGCATCGGCCTTTCCACGAATATACCATGAAACAAGCCATCGAAGAGGGTTTTATCATGGACGTGTTGGCCCACTATACCACCTATAATAGTTTCTACAAGATTATCAAGGCTGTAGAGGACGATCCAGAGTTCGACAAAAAGCAGGCATCGAAGAAACTCCGTGCCTTTGTGGAGTCGCAGCCTGAAACCATACAGCAGAAGGCCAGCATCATCGTGGAGCACTTCCATACGCAGGTGATAGACAAAGGGAAAGTGGGCGGTCAGGCCAGGGCCATGGTGGTGACCAGCAGCATCTTGAGAGCCATTGACTTCTATTATGAAATAACCCGTCTGCTGGAAGAACGCAAGAGTCCCTACAAGGCCATCGTGGCTTTCTCTGGTTCAAAAGAGTATGGTGGCAAGACCGTGACGGAGGCTGACATCAACGGATTCCCCTCGAAAGATATTGAGGAGAATATGGAGCACGACCCCTATCGCATTCTGGTAGTGGCCGATAAGTTCCAGACGGGTTATGACCAGCCTCTCCTGCATACGATGTATGTGGACAAAGTGCTGACAGATGTAAAAGCCGTGCAGACGCTCTCACGCCTGAACCGTTGCCATCCGAAAAAACGAGATACTTTTGTGTTGGATTTCTGCAATGATGCAGAGATGATTCAACAGAGTTTCCAGCGGTTCTATAAGACGACAATTCTCTCTAAAGAGACAGATCCCAACAAACTGAATGACCTCATCACAGAGATAGAAGAGGCCAATATCTACACGGAAGAGGAAGTCACCGTGGTCAACGAGAAATACTGGAAGGGTGCTCCAAGAGAAGAAATAGACCCCATCGTTAACCAGGCAGTGGAGAGATTTAAGAACCTTGACGACAATGCTAAGATTAGGTGCAAGAGCAGCATGAAAAGCTTCTGCAGAACATATCCGTTTATAGCAGCGGTGATGCCCTTCAAGAGTTTAGAATGGGAGAAACTAAACACATACTATGCCCTCTTGATTACAAAGTTGCCAAAGCTGAAGACGGAAGATTTTACAGAGGGGCTCATCGACGCCATCGATTTCGACCAGTACCGCATCATCAAGAATGAGGAGCAGAAAATAGAACTGGAGAATAAAAACGCAGAGATAGCCCCCATTCCCGTGGGAGGACCCAAGGCACCGCAAGAACCGGACTTGGCAAAACTGAGTGACATCCTGGATGAGTTCAATAGCATCAACTGGCAAAACATTGAGTTGGCAAAGAAACAACTCAACGAACTGCCTGAACGCCTGAACACTGATGACACCTTCGTAAATGCAGCCAGAAACAGCAACAAGGAAACAGCCATGCAGCAGTGCGCATCATCACTCATGATGATTGTGGCGCAAATGCTCAGCGAGAACACAGAGTTCTGCAGGAATTATCTGGACAACCCGGACTTCATGAACTTCATCAACCAACGGGTGTTTGAGAGTGTATATGGAAGACTGACGGCTAAACTCAACGATGTTGAGAATGACAAAGAGGTTCGCAACTACATTTTCAACATGCTTCACATTGATGCCGGCATCAGTGATTTACAAATACAAAGGGAGGTCATCAGTAAGTTCGGTGACAAATACGGTGGCATGCAACCTAATGACTGGCGCCATATCATTGAAGCTTACACGCCAATGGTAAGGGAAGCTGCCAAACGGAAGGTAAAGGATGTCAGCATAAGCCATTATGGTATGGCAGCGGAAAGAAATGGTATTTAGTCACTTATTCTGCGACCCATCTGCCTTCGGGATGTTCTTTCAATGGTGATGGATGTCCTGTTCCAGATTGAAGATGGTCGTAAAGCTCAGCTATCAGCTTCAAAGCCTTTGGGTACATCTTAGGCTTATTCTTTCTTAGTTTAACAAGATCGAACTGAGCTTTCTCCTTGTTCAGTATCAGTTTTTAGGTCTCTGTCGCCCCCTCGGGGCTTCCTTTGTTGTCGCATCATTACCCGGGGGCTAACACCCCCGTCTGTGCTCTTTCGTCTCTTCGAGACTTTGACAAGCCGAACCACGATATCCGTTGAATCAGAGTCATACGTGTTCGTTTGTTTTATGAACACGGATTGCACTGATTCACCGGATTTTTCTGTTTCTAAGGAAAAGTCATTCGTTTTATTCGTCAAATTCGTTGTCGGCCCCATATTCTGCTTTGTGTCCGAAACACTGATGGATAAGTGCATAGGAGACAAAAGGCGATGTTTTAGCAGATAGCAATATTTATGAATATAAACATGAAGATAGCGTAACAATAAGGGGTCTTACCAAGTCGCAAAAAAGGGAACAATATAGGAGTTGGCACCTACGCAACGTCAAGAGAGGAATGAAGATTTGTATTCAGTTCCGAATGTGTCTTTCCATCTGTGCGCAGCCACTCCCCTTCCATTTTAGGGGAGGGGTGCATGGGTGGGGTACAAATTTTACGTGCGCAAGGTCCACGCTCACCCCACCCCTACCCCTCCCCTGAGTCCCCTGAGATGGGAGGGGAGGGGCTGCGCCAGAAAACAGGTAGACGGTTACGAGTACAAACGTCGGGCTTATACGATGCCATCTGATGTATTATTGCAAAAAATGCCGCTGCAATTATTTTGCAACGGCATTTTCTATGTCTTGTAGAATAATATTAGTTCTTAAAGAAGTCTTTTACGTCCTCGTTGGGAACCATGCGCTCATCGAAAATGTAAGCACCGGTCTTCGGACTTCTCACCATCTTGATAACCTTTGTATATGCGCGACCATCCTTCGAACCTTCGTGGAGGGTTGCCACTGTTTTCTTTGCCATAGATGTTCTTTAGTTTACTTGATTTCCTTATGAACTGTCATTTTCTTCAGAATGGGGTTGTACTTCTTCAACTCCATACGCTCAGGCGTGTTCTTGCGGTTCTTGGTTGTCACATAGCGACTGGTACCGGGAAGACCGCTGTTCTTCATTTCAGTGCATTCGAGAATGACCTGCACTCTATTACCTTTAGCCTTTTTTGATGCCATGATGATTACTCTCCTATTACTTTAATGTCCTTCCAGTCAACATAGCCATTCTTTACAGCCTGCTTGAGAGCTGCATCAAGGCCAACTTTGTTAATGAGGCGCAAACCAGCGGCACTAATCTTCAACTGAATCCAGCACTGCTCTTCTACATAGTAGAACTTCTTGCTGAAGAGATTCACGTCAAAAGTGCGCTTTGTGCGATGCTTTGAGTGAGAAACATTATTACCCGTCTGGGCTTTCTTTCCCGTGATTTGACAAATCTTCGACATTGCTATCTACGTTTTTTACTTTACGTTTTTTGATACTTATTCCAAACAGGGTGCAAAATTACGAACTTTTTCTGAATTAACAAAATAATTCTACAATTAATCTTTTCGTTTAAGTTTTTTTTGATAAAAAACGCCCAAAATCGCCGTTTACAACAAGAAATCCTCCATTGCACGGGGCAAATGGAGGATTCTTTGTGGGTGTGACGAACAACTAATTGTTGACGGTGCCGCCAACGATGTCGAGCAGTTCGCTGGTGATGGCTTGCTGACGACTCTTGTTGTACTGCAGATTCAGGTCGCGAAGGAGTTCGTCGGCATTGTCGGTAGCTGTCTGCATGGCAACCATTCGAGCTGCATGTTCTGATGCGACGCTGTCGAGCAGGGCCGTATAGAGCATGAGGTGAGCCAGTTTCGGGATGAGTTTGCTGAGCACAGCATCCATAGATGGCTCTACGATGAAATTGTCGTTCAACGGCTTGGCCTCCTTCTGCTCGCGGTTCTCTGTCTGATTGCGGTCGCGCTGACGAAGGTACTCCACAGCTTCTCTCGTTGCCACGTTAGAGGTGAGGTCGCGCTCTTTATCTTCATTCAGCTCGCTGGAGATGTCGATGGGCAAGAAGGTCTTGCGAGTGAGAATCTGTGAACCGGCACTTTTGAAGTGGTGGTAGATCATCTCCACTCTGTCTATTTCGCCTTTTACGAACTTCTGTCCTAACTCCATTGCAATGTCTATGCACTGCTGCACATTGGGCTTGTCGGCCAGTGAGGTGAAGTCGCCGGCAGATTTCAATCCGAGTTTCGTCACTTTTTCAGCCACCTTGCGTCCGATGGGATAGACGATGATGTTATCCTTGCCAAGGTGTTCGTATTCTGCCACTGCCTGTTGCATCATCTTGATGACATTCGTGTTGAATCCGCCACAGAGTGACGAATTGCTGGAATAGACGATAAAAGCGATGTGCTTAACAGGTCGTTCTATTTCGAAACGGGAGCGTGCATCGGCTTCAGATGCCAGGAAAGTCTTGAGAATATGCTCGAGCATGGTTTCGTATGGGAGCATGTTCTCGATGGCCACCTGTGCATGGTGAAGCTTGCTCGACGCCACCATTTTCATGGCACTTGTAATCTTACGAGTGCTGTTGACGCTGGCAATACGACCTTTGATCTCTTTTAGTGACGGCATAGGCTTTTAGCTTTTATAGGTTCCTGCAATGTCGGCCATGATGCTCTCGATAGCCGTTGTGACCTCATCGCTGATCTTGCCGCTTGCCAAGGTCTCGATGACCTGTGGGTTGGCACTGCGCAGCTTGTCGAGGAAAGCATCCTGACATTCGCGCACCTTGTCAACAGGAACATCGTGCATCAAGCCATGTACGCCGCAATAGAGGATGGCGATTTGCTCGCCCACTGGCATCGGGCTATACTGTGGCTGAATGAGCAGCTGGTTGTTCTTACGTCCTCGGTCGAGTGTCATGGCGGTCACAGCATCCATGTCGCTGGAGAACTTCGAGAATGCTTCCAGCTCACGATACTGTGCCTGGTCAATCTTCAGCGTACCTGCCACTTTCTTCATTGACTTGATCTGTGCGGAGCCACCTACACGTGACACGGAGATACCGACATTGATGGCAGGACGGAAGCCCTGGTTGAACAGGTCTGACTCAAGATAGATCTGTCCATCGGTAATGGAGATGACGTTCGTGGGAATATAGGCCGACACGTCGCCTGCCTGTGTCTCGATGATGGGCAGAGCCGTGAGCGAACCACCACCCTTCACATGGCCTTTCATGCACTCGGGAAGGTCGTTCATCTGCTCGGCCACCTCCTGCTGCTCGTTAATCTTGGCAGCGCGCTCAAGTAAGCGCGAATGGAGGTAGAACACGTCGCCGGGATAGGCCTCACGACCTGAAGGACGGCGGAGGATAAGCGACACCTCGCGGTAGGCGACGGCCTGTTTTGATAGGTCATCGTAAACGACAAGTGCGGGCAGACCTCTGTCGCGGAAATACTCTCCGATGGCAGCACCGGCGAAAGGTGCATAATACTGCATGGCAGCTGGGTCGGCAGCCGTTGCCGCTACAATGATGGTGTATGCCAAGGCGCCATGTTCTTTCAGTGTAGCCACAAGAGCAGCCACGGTAGAAGCCTTCTGGCCGATGGCGACATAGATACAATAGACAGGTTTTCCGGCTTCGAAGAAGCTCTTCTGGTTGATGATGGTGTCGACGGCAATGGCGGTCTTACCCGTCTGTCGGTCACCAATGATCAACTCGCGCTGTCCACGACCGATAGGAATCATGGAGTCCACGGCTTTCAGACCCGTCTGCAGAGGTTCCTTCACGGGTTGGCGATAGATGACGCCAGGTGCCTTGCGGTCGAGTGGCATCTCAAAGGCTCCCGTCAAATCGATGTCTCCCTTTCCGTCGATGGCCTGTCCCAGAGGATTGATGACGCGTCCGAGCATGTTGTCGTTGACACGGATGGAAGCAATGCGCTTTGTACGCTTGACGACCTGTCCTTCCTTGATACCAGATGTCGGTCCAAGAAGCACACATCCCACATTGTCCTCCTCCAGGTTCATCACGATGGCCATGGTTCCGTTCTCAAACTCAAGGAGCTCATTGGCTTCAGCGTTGCGAAGGCCATAAATGCGCGCCACACCGTCGCTGACGGTAAGAACGGTACCCACTTCATCGTAGTTCTCCTGGTCGTTGATACCCCTTAGTTGCTGGAGCAAGACTTGGGAAACTTCGCTTGGTTTTATTTTATCTGACATTTTTTCTTATTTTTTTAGTGTGTTGAGAATCGAATTCAGCTTCGACTTGACGCTTGCATCCATTCTGTATGTGTCGTATTCGAGGATGAAACCACCGATGATTTCGGGGTTCACCTCCGACTCGAATTCCACTTTTCCGTTAGTTCTGCTCTCCACCATCTGCCTCATTTTCTGTTCCATAGAAGGACTGACGGCTGTGGCGGTGATGAGTCGTCCGCGGATGACGTTCTTTTGTTGCCTGTAAAGAGTGATATACGAATTGGCCATGAATTGCAGGATGTCCTCCCTGTCTTCTTCGAGGACAACGCCAATGAAACGCTTGGTGAGCTCAGCGGCTTTGTCGCCGCATGCGGTGTTCAACAGCGTCTGTTTCTTGTCCTTTGCAAGCATAGGGTTGTCTATCGTCATCCTCAGCTGAGGAACGCGGACGTAGCAATCAGCCAGAGTCTGCATGTCGTGGTAGACAGCATCTTCCAGTTTCTGCTCCGTGGCACTTTTGAGCAGTGCACGCGCATATCGCACCGATATTACTCCTATATCCATAATCAATTCTTATTTAGCAGCTGTCACATCATCCAACAATCTGTCAATCATGTTCATCTGCTCAGCATCGGTAGAAAGCTTTTCACGAAGAATCTTCTCTGCGATCTCGACAGAAAGGCTGGCCACCTGCGCACGTATGTCGCTTATGGCCTGCTGCTTTTCGCCTTCTATCTCGGCCTTTGCCTCGGCAATGAGTCGTGCTCCTTCGCTTCTTGCCTTCTCCTGAGCCTTCTGAACGATGGCTTCACGCGTGTCGGCAGCTTCTTTCAGGATCTGAGCCTGTTTCTCTCGGGCTTCCTGAAGAATGGCCTCGCTCTCCTGCTTGATGTTCTCCATCCGCTCTGATGCCTCATGGGCTTTTTTCAGGCTTTCATCGATGTACTTCTTACGTTCTTCCACCATGTTGGTGATGGCGGGGAAGCCATATTTGGCAAGTACGAAGAAAACCACCAGAAACGCGAGGAGCATCCAGAACAGGAGTCCTAAGTCGGGCGTGAGGATTGATGGCAATTTAGTGAAATCCATTAGCAACAATTTGCTTATTCTTACTTAATAAGGAACGCACAAGCTGCAATGGCGAAGAGTGCACAACCCTCGACGAATGCAGATGTCAGAATCATGTTTGTCTGGATCTTGCCGGTTGCCTCTGGCTGACGTGCGATAGCATCCATGGCGCTACCACCAATCTTACCAATACCCATACCTGCACCAATCGTTGCAATACCTGCACCAAGACCGCAACCCAGCTGTGCCAGGCCTTCAGCGGCTAATAATGTTGAAAATACCATAACTTTAAATTTTTATATTTGTTAATATTATATTTGTATCTGTTTATCGTTGTTTATTCTTCTTCGTGATGGTCCTTATGGGCAAGCCCGATAAAGACGGCACTTAACATGGTGAACACATAAGCCTGGACAAATGCCACCAGCACCTCAAGCAGGTTCATGAAGAGAAGCATGATGATGCTAAACGTGTTCAGTCCCAAACCATAGCCTACACCCATGGACCATCCGAGGAAGATGACACAAGTGAAGCTGAGGATGACCGCATGGCCTGCCATCATGTTGGCAAAGAGACGAATCATGAGCGCAAAGGGCTTGGTGAACACACCAAAGAGCTCGATGACCGGCATGATGGGAGCGGGATAAGCCTTGAGGAAGAGTGGCACCTCGGGCCAGAAGATTTCCTTCCAGTATTCCTTGTTGGCAAAGATGTTGATGACCAACATGGTGCAAAGTGCCAGGAAGAACGTGATATTGATGTTGCCTGTTACATTGGCGCCGCCAGGGAATATGGGAATCAAACCGATGAGGTTGGCCGTGAGGATGAAGAAGAAGACCGTCAGCAGATAGGGAGCGTAAGGCTTGTAGTGCTTCTCGCCTATCGACGACTTGATGAGGTCATCGTGTATCATCATCACCATCATCTCCATCATTCCGACGAAGCCTTTGGGAGCCTCGCTCTTGCTATCGCGTTTCTTATACCAACGGGCACAGGAGAGGAAAACAACGATGAGAACGATGACGACAATCCAAATCTGAAGTACTGCCTTCGTGATGCTTAGGTCGAGCGGCCGTACTTCTGAACCATCGGACATCTTCTCATAGATCTTTCCATGATGCTCTTTGCTGAAGAAGAAATTGCCGGGCAACGACTCTGCTGTGCCAAAGAACCACTGACCTGTCTCAGAACTACGAACGATGATAGGCAACGGAATGCTAAGGTGTTTACCTTGATACGTTGCAATATGCCATTCGTAGGCGTCGGACAGATGCTCAAGCACAATCTCAGGAATGTCAAGTGCCTCTTCTTCTTCGGCGGCATTGGCAAACGATGGTGTGGCCATCATCAGGAACAGGAGTAATATGAACTTAATATGTCTCATATATATTTATCATTAGAATCAATCAACTGAAATCATAAGGTTTTCTTCGAAACGTTTGCAAAGAAGATGGCGTGATGAGCCAACGAGACGACGTAGAAGGCCATGAAGACAAGAAAGAAGCGGAGCATGGAGTCGTCTTGACTCGCCACGTAGTAGACGAACATGGTGGCCAGTGCAAGAAGCAGCCTTGCGCCCGATGCCGCGGTGAAAAACGTTGGCAGGCTTTCCGGATGGTTACGAGCCACACGCTCCCAGATCTTACCCAAGGCTATGGCCAGCACCACTACGAATGCAAAGCCGATGATAACGGGAAGAAGGAGGTCGAGAAACCACACTCTCATCGCCAGCAAGCACACAAGCGCCACGGCTACAGCCAATGACAACTGTTGTTTGATGTAACTACGACTGGTCTTCCTTATCTCAGGCATAATCTTCTGCTATTCATTGTCAACGGTCTCGTTGTCTATTTCAACACACATGCTGACGACGTTCTTCTGCACTTCGACAAATCCTCCAGTGATGTTGATGCTGACTCTTTCACCATTGGTTTCGACTCTTTCCACCACACCTTTCTCAAGCGAGGAGATGATGGGGGCATGGTTGTCGAGTATCTCGAAGTTTCCCAATGTCCCCGGCACAGAAACGCTCTTTACCGTTCCTTCGAATTCAACCCTTTCAGGGGATACTATTTTCAATGTAAGCATAAACAGGGTATTGAAATGATTAAACTCTTATGTGGCTGTCAAGGAGACGCTCAACTCTGCCGGAGTCATCACCCCTTGGCAGCTTCCATGAGTTTCTTACCCTTCTCAATGGCATCTTCGATGGTGCCGACGTTGAGGAATGCCTGCTCTGGCAGGTCGTCAACGTCACCGTCGAGAATCATGTTGAAGCCCTTGATGGTGTCCTCGATGCTGACCATTACACCCTTTACACCGGTGAACTGCTCTGCCACGGTGAACGGCTGACTGAGGAATCGCTGAACACGACGTGCCCTGTTCACGGTGAGCTTGTCATCGTCGGAGAGCTCATCCATACCGAGGATGGCGATGATGTCCTGAAGTTCGTTATAACGCTGAAGTATCTGCTTCACCCTCTGAGCGCAATCGTAGTGTTCCTTACCCACAATCAGCGGGTCGAGAATACGTGAAGTGGAGCCTAATGGGTCGACGGCAGGATAGATGCCGAGCTCGGTAATCTTTCGCGAAAGCACGGTGGTGGCATCAAGGTGCGTGAACGTGGTGGCAGGTGCTGGGTCGGTCAAGTCGTCGGCTGGCACATACACGGCCTGCACCGATGTGATACTACCATGCTTGGTGGAGGTGATGCGCTCCTGCATGGTGCCCATCTCTGAGGCCAGCGTTGGCTGATAGCCCACGGCAGACGGCATACGGCCAAGAAGAGCAGACACCTCAGAACCGGCCTGAGTGAAACGGACAATGTTGTCGATGAAGAAGAGGATGTCGGCGGCACTTCCGTCGTCGCTTCCTCGGTCGCGGAAGGTCTCTGCCACGGTCAGTCCCGACAAAGCCACAGAAGCACGGGCTCCTGGAGGCTCGTTCATCTGACCATAGACAAGGGTGGCCTGGCTCTTCTTGAGTTCTTCCGGGTCAACAAGAGAAAGGTCCCATTTGCCCTCTTCCATAGCTTCCTGGAACTTCTTTCCGTAGCGTACGACACCCGACTCAATCATCTCACGAATGAGGTCGTTTCCTTCACGTGTGCGCTCACCCACACCGGCGAACACCGAGAATCCGTTGTGTCCCTTTGCGATGTTGTTGATGAGCTCCATGATGAGCACGGTCTTACCCACGCCGGCACCTCCGAAGAGTCCAATCTTTCCACCCTTCATGTAGGGCTCCAGCAGGTCAATCACCTTGATACCCGTTGAGAGCACTTCCTTGGTGGTGGACAGTTCCTCGAACTTCGGTGCTTCACGATGGATGGGATAGGCACCCTTCATGTCGAGTTGTTTCATGCCATCAATCGGCTGCCCGATGACATTCAGCATGCGGCCCTTGATCTGATCGCCGGCAGGCATCAGAATAGGAGAGCCAACGGGAATGGCCTCCAGTCCACGCTGTAAGCCGTCGGTGTTGTCCATGGCAACACAACGAACGGTATCTTCACCGATGTGCTGTTGTACTTCAATGACCAGCACGTCACCATTGGGACGCTTCACCTGAAGAGCCTCATGGATTTTCGGTAACACCTTCTCAGCCTCAAGCCCTTCAGTGTCGAAATAGACATCAATGACAGGGCCTATTATCTGCGAAATGCGTCCTTTAATCTGTGTCATAAATATATATGTTTTAGAGTTTTTTGGCAATTAATAGATTCATTTGCAAAATTAGCAATTATTTCCGAATAAACCAAATTTTTTTTTGACATATCCGAAAAAAAGCCATAAATATAGGTTTTTACGTGTATACCAACTGAACGGAAGGGACAATCGTAATGGAAAAAAGGCATCTTGAGAGCCCTGTCATCATGGTATAGAGAATATGGCTCCTATTTAAAGACCGTGTTTGTTCGTCCGACGATTTCGATGTTCGTGCCTGAAGGAAGGCGCGGAGTCGTCCACTCCCCGTCGCCCACCAGAATTGTTATCTTTCGTCCGGCGGGAACAACACCTTTGCCTACAGGCGATGGAATCTTGTTCTTTCGTGCCATATCGATAGCTTTCTGCAACTCAAAGAAGTGCCCGCTACCATCTTTTGCCACGGAGATGTCGAAATGACGAATGTAGGGAGTGAGCGCCGGCACCTGTCTGCCTATCTCGTCGATGAGCATTCCTGCCACTACGTGCGCGCCATATATATTATAATGTGTATTGTCCTTTCTTCCCTTGGGCACACTCGGGTGCTCATCGGGCTTGAACCACATGTGGAGTCGTCGCGACCCTTCTATTCCCAGACTCTGCTCCAGGTCGTGAGTGACTCGGTTGGCATTGACAAAAGGCACATGCATTTCCCTCGCCACGTTATAGGGTGACAACAGATAGGCACCATGCGTGTCGATGAGTGTATCGCTATTCACCTGTTCATCGAGGTCGGCGAAAGTGGTGTTGCGCAAAGACTCGTCGTCAACGGTTCCCACGGATTGATTGTAGAAATTTCTTCTCACCACAGCATTGAAGAGAACGGGGTGTCCACCCTTTTCGCGGGTTTCGCGCACGAACTTCCTGAGGTTCTCGTCGAAAGTCGTGCCAGGATCGGTGTGTCGGTCTTCGGCGGGTTTCTCGTCGTTGTGGCCAAACTGAATGAAGACATAGTCGCCTGGCTTAATGCGCTCCACCACCTTCTGCCATCTGCCTTCATCGATAAAACTCTTCGAAGAGCGCCCGTTCACAGCATGGTTCTCCACGCGTACATCGTCGGTGAAATAAGACTGGAGGACCATCCCCCACCCTCTTTCCTGCTTGTCTCCGGAGATGTCTTTGTTGGCCATTGTGGAATCGCCTATCATGAAGACGGTCGTCACTTTGTCTTCTGTGAATGAGCTAACAAGGAGCGCACCCGCAAGAAGAGCAAGAATCCATTTGTTTCTTATCATTTTCATTGGTTTTTAAGTAGTTGAAAAAAGGGGACGCGAAAGCATCCCCTTTGTTTAGAGTTATAATGTTGCCAGAATCTTCTCTGCCAATTCCTCCGGCGCCACCATCTGCTGTTCGCCCGAGGCCATGTTCTTGAGCGTGACCTTTCCCTGGGCCATCTCTTCCTCGCCGACGATTGCCACAAACGGTATGGCCTTGCTATTGGCGTAGCTCATCTGCTTCTTCATCTTAGCGGCATCAGGATAGATTTCCGTCCGAATACCCTTGGCGCGACATTGGCTTACCACATTGAGGCATTGTGCGATTTCGCTTTCTCCGAGGTTCAGGAAGAGAAGTTGCGTTCCGCAGATGGTCTCTTGCGGATAGGCGTCGAGCGTGTTGAGCACGTCGTAGATACGGTCTACGCCAAAGGAAATGCCCACACCCGACAAGCCAGGCATTCCAAACACCCCCGTGAGGTTGTCGTAGCGTCCACCGCCCGAAATGCTTCCTATCTGCACGTCGAGGGCCTTCACTTCGAAGATGGCTCCGGTATAATAGTTCAGTCCGCGGGCAAGCGTCAGGTCGAGCTGGACCTCGTTCTTCACTCCTACTCTCCCCACCATGTCGAGAATGGCTCTTGTCTCGTCAACGCCCTTCGTGCCCGTCTCCGAGCTCTTGAGCACGTCACTGATGACGCTCAGCTTCTCTTCGTTTGTCCCTGTAAGCGAGATGATGGGCTGGAGTTTCTCTATCGACTCCTTGGAGAGTCCGTTCTTTTCCAGTTCGGCATTGACGCCTTCCAGGCCAATCTTGTCGAGCTTGTCGATAGCCACGGTAATGTCGACGATGCTCTCGGCCTCGCCTATTACCTCGGCTATGCCGGAGAGTATCTTCCGGTTGTTAAGCTTGATCTGGACACGAACGCCGAAACGCGAGAACACCTCGTCGAGTATCTGAATCAGCTCCATCTCGTTGAGCAACGAATCGCTTCCCACGATATCGCCATCAAACTGATAGAACTCGCGATACCTTCCCTTCTGAGGCCTGTCTGCCCTCCAAACGGGTTGCATCTGATAGCGCTTGAAAGGCAGCTGAAGCTCTTCCCGGTGCATCACCACATAGCGTGCAAAGGGAACGGTGAGGTCGTAGCGAAGACCTTTTTCACAGATCTTTGCCGCCAGATGGAGTGTGTCGCGCTCTGAAAGCTCGTTGTCGGTGATTTTCGAGAGATAGTTGCCGCTATTCAGAATCTTGAAGAGCAGCTTGTCGCCTTCTTCGCCATATTTTCCCATGAGCGTCTGAAGGCTCTCCATAGCCGGAGTCTCAATCTGCTGGAATCCGTGGAGAGTGTAGACGTTCCTGATGACGTTGAATATATAGTTGCGCCTTGCCATCTCGCTTGGCGAGAAGTCGCGTGTTCCTTTGGGTATGGATGGTTTGTTGGCCATGTTGATTGTATTTTATTGACGGACGATGGTTTGTTCGCGGTCAGGACCTATGGAGATAATCTTGATGGGCGTTTCGAGCTGACTCTCAAGGAAGGCGATGTAGTCGCTGAATTGCTTGGGGAACTCTTCTTCCTTGGTGAGATGCGTCATGTCGGTCTTCCATCCGGGCAGTTCCTCGTAGACAGGCTCGATGCCTTCATCAATGCTATAGGGGAAGTGGTCTATCTGCTTGCCATTCAGCTTGTAAGCCACACAAGCCTTGATGGTGTCGAAACTATCGAGCACATCGCTCTTCATCATGATGAGCTGAGTTACTCCGTTCACGTCGATAGCATATCTGAGTGCCACCAGGTCAATCCATCCGCACCTGCGCTCACGCCCTGTAACGGCGCCATACTCATGTCCGAGGTCGCGTATTTTCTTTCCGGTTTCATCGAAGAGTTCGGTTGGGAAGGGGCCTGCGCCAACGCGTGTGCAATAGGCTTTCATGATGCCATACACCTCGCCTATCTTGTTGGGGCCGATGCCAAGTCCGGAGCATGCGCCCGAGCAGATGGTGTTGGACGAGGTCACGAAGGGATAGCTTCCGAAGTCGATGTCGAGCATGGTGCCTTGCGCTCCTTCGCACAAGATGCTCTTGCCTTGCTTGAGCAGCTTGTTGATTTCATATTCCGAGTCGACTATCTGGAACTGCTTCATGTACTCAATGCCTTCCATCCACACCTTCTCTACCTCGTCGATGTTGAAGTCGGTGTAGTTGAGCGACTTAAGGATAGCCAGGTGGCGCTCCTTATGAGCGTTGTATTTCTCGTTGAAATGGTCGAAAATGTCGCCGACACGGAGTCCGTTTCGCGAAATCTTGTCGGTGTAGGTCGGTCCTATTCCCTTTCCTGTTGTTCCCACCTTGCTCTTTCCCTTTGCGGCCTCGTATGCGGCGTCGAGCACTCGGTGTGTGGGCATGATGAGGTGAGCCTTCTTTGAGATGTGAAGACGGGAACGAAGGTCGTGTCCGCTTTTCTCCAGGTCCTTGGCTTCCTGCATGAAGAGGTCGGGAGCGAGCACCACGCCATTGCCGATGATGTTCACCTTTCCGCCCTGGAAGATGCCCGACGGAATGCTTCGCAACACGTATTTCTCACCTTCGAACTCGAGTGTGTGGCCAGCATTGGGACCTCCCTGGAAGCGGGCTACCACGTCGTATTTGGGTGTTAACACGTCGACTACCTTTCCCTTACCTTCATCGCCCCACTGCAATCCAAGCAGGACGTCAACTTTTCCTTTGTTCATTTTTTATTATTGTTGTTGTTCTTTTTGTTCTTTTTCTTCATTCGCGTCATCTTGGCCTGACAAGTGCTGCACACGCCATGAATGTAGAGTGAGAAATTGTCTCTTCTGAACCTCCTGAGCTTTGTTTCCTCCACGGCCTTGGTGATGAGCGGCGAGCGTACCACGGTGATGTTTCCGCAGACGGTGCACACCTGGCAACACCTGTTTTCATTACCGAACGTGGCCTCATAGAACGTGCCGTTTGGAAGCTTGTGGAGAAAGACGAAGTGTAGCTGCTGGAAGAGCTTCAAGACGTTGTATAAGGTGGTGCGGCTCACGTGGAAATTCCTGTTTTCGAGTGAATCGCCGAGCTCGGCCATGCTGAAGAAGGAGGGCAACGAGAGGATGGCCTCGAGAACGGCGAAGCGCTCTGGGGTCTTCCTGAGGTTGTTGAGTTCAAGATACTCGGAAAGCTGTTGCATAACAGCTGCCTTGAGGTTTTCTTTCATTGCCTTCTTTACATAAAACCGTGCAAAGTTAGCAATTATTATCAAGAAAACGCCACAAAAGTTTTAAAAAAGTTCTAAATCGGTGTTTTTCATTGCTTTCGCGGCTATTTCCCTATGCAATTCGCTCAGCTGGGCGAATCTCATGATGCTATTCGTGGCGGCTCGGCGCACCCGGAAAGAGCCGTCGGTCAATGCGCATTGCACCTGGTCGATGTATTCGGCTATCCTCCGTTCATCGGGTTCGTATCCATTCATGAAGAGTCTTCCCATCAGGAGGAAACCGCTCATCTGCTCTATGTCGCGCCCTGAGGCCATCCATCGGAAGGCGAGCACGGGAGCGAACGGCAGGTACTGGTAGAGGTTGAACACGGCTTGCTCGGCCGTTTCCTGCTCTTCGGTCTGCTCCATCCATAGTTCCACCATATCGGCTTCCATCCGCTGGCGAGGCATCAGCATGGTGGCCAGAATCTTGCATTCGCGAATGTTTTCCTTCCAGAGTCCGATGGCGAGGTCGTAGTTTTCACCGATTTCATCGGCTTTTCTACGCAGGTCCATGATGCTGGCTCCCCAGTTCAGATGGTAGCCCACCCCCTTGTCTCTCATGGAGCGAAGGGTCTCGCCGTTCATCATCTGGCGGAACCCCTGCTTGATTTCCTTTATCTTCTCTCGTGTCTGCTCTTCCATGTGTCAGATAAGGGTGCTGTAGTCGCGACTATATCGGAGCATCTGCTCGGTGTAGCCTTCGGAATAGTCGGCTTTCACGTCGATGATGCGCCCTTGTTCGTCGACGACGGGTTTCAGAATGGGGTTGACGAATCCCTTGTAGGGTGCCAGCTGGAGCTTCTCGTATCGGCTGAGCACCTCCTGATGGAGCCTCGGGTCAACGCTCACGGCATATTGCTCCACCATGTCGTGTGCGGCCTGATAGTCGCCTTCGCTCTTGATGCGCTGAACCTCGGCCAGCAGCTCGGCAATGAGCTCGCGGAGCCTTCCGTAGTCGTTGATGCGCACGTAGGTCTTTCCATCCACGACCGGCATCTCCACGACCTTCTCCTTGCTTCCTCTTTCCATACACCAATGGCAGATGAGGGCGCGGTTGCGCATGTGTGCCTCTTCAATCTGATGTTCGGGCTTGATTCTCGTCAGCTGGGTCATCAGGCCGTTCATGAAATAGGTGTAGTACTGGCTTTTATAGGCGGTTTCATCGGGAACAAGGCCAAGGTCGACGAGCTTCCGGTCGGCGATGTAGTAGAGACCATAGAGGTCGGCCCTTGCCTCTTCGATGATGTCGGCGTAGGCTTTCAGGGCATCGGGCGACACGCCTTCGAGCAGCTGACCACTACCATGACCGAGGCACTCGTGGAGGTCGGTGTGGAGCTCGTCGCAGATGTCGCCGTAGGCATCAATGCAGTCGAGCGTTTCCTGGTCGATGACGAACTCGTCGTTGAACCCGTTGCCCTTTGCGGCGCATTTGTAGGCCTCGGTGATGTTTCCAATGGTTACGCTCTTGCTTCCGTGCTCGGCTCTTATCCAGTCGGCGTTGGGCAGGTTGATGCCGATGGCCGTTGAGGGGTATTCGTCGCCACCAAGCATGGCTGCGCAGATGACCTTTGCCGACACCCCTTTCACCTCTTTCTTCCTGAACCGCGGGTCAACGGGCGAGTGGTCTTCAAACCACTGGGCATTGTCGCTGATGAGCTCCGTGCGTTTCGTCGCCTCCGGGTCTTTGTATTCCACGATGCCTTCCCATGTGCCTTTCATTCCTAAGGGGTCGCCATACACTTCGATGAATCCGTTGATGAAGTCGACGATCGAGGAATGCTCGTGCACCCATTCAATGCAATATTCATTAAAGATGGTCAAGTCGCCTGTGCGATAATACTTTATGAGCGTCTTGATGCATTGTCTCTGCTGGTCGTTCTCGGCCACGTTGGCGGCTTTCTCCAGACAGGCGGTGATTCGTGAAATGGCATTGCCGTAGAGTCCGTCTTCCTTCCACACCACCTCGCTCACGTGTCCGTTCTCGGCTATGAGCTTGGAGTTGAGCCCGAACGAAATGGGGTGCTGCTTGTCGGCCCACGTGTTCTTCATGTCCTCATAGAACGCTTCGGCCTCCTGCTGGGTGAGCACATCGTAGAAATTGCATGCTGAGGTGGCTATCAGGTCGTCGCCGGCGGTCTTGTTGATGCGCCTGGGCAGCACGTCGGGCTGGAACATCACGGGACAGATTTCAGAGCAGAGGTCTTCCACGGTGGTGTGTGGCGCCAATGGCAGTGCACTTGTCGGCACATCGGCCAGGGCTTGCCTGAAATAGCTCTCGGTGAAGGCGGGACGGAACTTCTCGTAGCCATAGTGATGGTAGATGCCGCTTGAGAACCACACCTGCCGGAGGTAGGTCTCGAGGGCCTTGAACGGCTCTGCCCGTCGGTCGCCTTTATAATAGAGGTATATGGCTTCGAGCGTCTTTCTGATGCGCAGGTTGTACTTGCCAAACTGGTCGAAGGTGATGTCGCGCCCCCAAAGGGTGGCCTCCGACAAATGCCAGACGAGCTCTTTCTGCCTTGGCGTCAGGTTGTCGAAACCGTTGAGACGGTATCTGAGAACCTGTATGTCGGCGAAGCGCTCGTCTACGTATTGGAAACCATCGACCGTTGTTCTGTTCATGTTCTAATTGATTAAAGTTATACTCTCACCGAATGCATGAACTCCCTCAGTCAATGGGGGTTGGACTATCTGTCGTTCAGGCATTTCAGCTTATATTCACGTGGGGTCATTCCCACCATTTTGATGAAAGAAACATAGAAGGACTGGCGGTTGGCGAAGCCCACCATCTTGCATAGCTCTTCCATCTTGACCATTCTGTAGCGGGGATCGGCGAGCAGTCGCTTCGCTTCTTCAATCCGGTAGGTGTTGATGAACGTCGAATAGTTCATGCCGAACTCCGCGTTGATGACTAAGGAGACGTAACGGGTGTTCGTCCCCAGTGCTTCAGACAGCTTTTGGGCTGAAAGATTGCTGTCTCTATACATCTTCTGCCCCACGACGGCATCGAGCACCTTGCCTTTTATCTCGTCCACCATTTGCGGCTTCATCTGACCTGCGCTCTTCTTATGCCCATCGTTCTTTTGATTTTTTCTAAAATCCTCCATCGTTCGTTGCACTAAAATAGTAGTTCCAGAATTTTCTACCACAAATTTACGCCGTTTTCTACAAACTTGCAAGTTTTTCATACGAAATTTAATATTTTTTTGTTTTTCCGTAGTGGTCGGGCCTGTCACAGGTCCAATTCGGCGATGCCTGGATGTCGGCATAGGAGCGGTGTGAGGAGCGTATGACCGCTGGCGTTTTATTCACTTTTTTCTGCCCGCAAAGTGCTGGATATATGTCGGAGAAAGTACTTTTTGTTGACGTCGTCGCTGATGTGGAACAAGATGCAAATTTAAATAAAATTTCCGAGATTATAAGCCAGTTGAGATAAAAACTGAAACAAATTGCCCCGAAAAGTTAGAAATCAAGGCCTCCATACGCTCTTTTCCTACCTTTTACGTGCTCTAAGTCACAATTATTTGTTAT
>JAFWQE010000059.1 GCA_017509155.1 Prevotella sp. | reverse complement strand
TGCCATGTCATTGATGAATTTGCTTGTTTTGAATTGCAGTACTAAGATAAGTGAAATTTCTGACATGGCAAAATCCTGGGCAACTTTTTGTTGCTCAGGAACTTATAAAGAAAGTTAAACTAAAGTACTGCGGAATTTAGGATAAATTGTTTAACTTTGCGCCGAATTATAGCATGTATTGTGCTTTTAATGTCGAAATCTTACATAGAGAGCGAAAAAAATATTAAATTGAAATATAAAACTTTTAAACTCCTCTAGTTATGATGAAAAGACTATTTACGCTTTTAATATGCACTCTAGCTGCGATTGGTGCAAAGGCTTATACCGTTACCGTCAACAATGATGGTAGCGTAACGATTGATGGTGGAACGGCTAACCACTCCACATGGATAGATGATGGTATTAGTCACACAGAGGTTTCTGGTGCTTCTGGTGCGGGTCTGCCTGATAGTTTTACTGCTGATGAAGTTGCTTTAATTGCAAGTGCAACCAAAATTAAACTCACTGGTTACATTGACAACATGAAGGCATTCCAAGCCATGCGTGCACAACTTGCAAATGTTAAAACTGTTGATATGAGTGGGGCTCATTTCCAACAGAACAGGAATAGTACCGAGACTGTCAATTATCGTAAGTATGACCCGATTTCTAAAACCACTTCTGTGGTTACCCGGACATACATGAAGAATGTGATGGCTTTCTATTATTTCGATGGTGTAACAGAAGCAATTCTTCCCAAGCATTGCCTGGAGAGCATCTGCATGAAGACTTTTGATGAAAATGACCAACTTACAACCACTTTTGAGATTCCTGCAACTGTAAAATATATCGCAACGCAGGCAGTTATCAACACTCCTATTTCACGGATCACTATTCCTGAGGATCTCGAGTACATCAATACTCAGGCTTTTCAGAATGCGGCTATCAAGGCTCTTATCGATGTAACTGTTAATGGTTATACTGCAGCTGCTAATGGAGCATTCGACAAGCAGAATACAGTAGGCCAGACAAACGCTGACTACCCAGATTATGCCACATTGCATTTCCCAAAGGGAGCGGAAGAATATTTCACGAATACTCAGCACAAACTGAGCGTAGCTACATCGTTGAATAAAGGTAAATTCCAGGAATGGCTTGGCCAGCATTATGAAAATGCTGCAAATTGTTCTGATCCTAACGGATGGAAAGAGTTTATTAGTGCAGGTGGTGGCGACCCAGAAAAGCCATCCAAAAAGGTGGTATTGAGAACTTTCAGTGACAACGTTGCATGTATAGTTCCTACCGGTTTCCGCGCTTATCTTGTAACAGGTGTTACAGGAACTACTGTAGAAGGAAAGACACAGTACACAGTGAAACTGCAGCAGATATTTGCTATCCCTGCTAATACAGGCGTGATTCTGTATGGTGAGGTTAAAGATAAGAACGCCGGCTATGTGCTTACTAAGATTCCATATTGGGAAAGCGATCCAACCAAGGAAGGTTATGTTGCTCCTTACAACCGTGAGTCTGATAAAATAAATGATGCCGAAGGAAAGCCTGTATATGTTAAGAACTACATGGTTCCAACAGTTGCAAAAACAACAATCTATCCTTACTATAAGGATATGACTGCATCAAAGTGGGCTACTATCTGGTCGGCAAATCCTCCAAGCAGCATGGCTGACTATTATACAGGCTCAAATGTTACTGACCGCAACTTTATCTTGACAAACTTAAAGGGTACTTCATTGGCTGGCGCACAAGCAGAAGACTACGTTGGATTATTCCGTGTTAAGCCAGGTGTGAACTGCGGTCCCAACAAAGCTTACTTGAGTCTGCCAGTTGATGTATTTAAATCTGCCGAGGGTGCTGAGGCTCTTGTTGTGAAACCAACTGAGTCAGCACAAATATTCCGTTCTGCTGAATGGAATTTGTCTTTTCCTGATACAGGAAACTGGGGTAAGCGTGCCGAATCAACCGGGGTTCTTACGGCTAAGTTTGCAGGAGATGATTTATTCATTGAAGAAACAGACAATATTGCCACAGATATTCAGGAAGTGAATGCCCAAGTTGAAAATGAAAATGACTATTACACGTTATCTGGTCAGAGAGTTTCTAATCCTACGCAGGGCATCTACGTGAAGAATGGAAAGAAGGTAATTATCAGAAATTATTAAAGTGTTGTTATGAAAAAGAAATATATCAAGCCCTCAGCTATAGTCATGCCCTATACCTTTGAATGCATGCAGAAAGAGAACAGCGGTGTGGCTAACATTCCGTTTGCTAAGGAAAATCAATTTGAATTCGGAGAGGAAGATATTAATGATCTTTGGGGCGACGAAGAAGAGTAAAATATAGAATAAAAAGAAACGGCGGGGTTCGCGATGAAAGCGAATCCCGCCATTTTAATTTGATGAATGTGGAGTTGGGGGTAAGCATTCGTTGAAATTCACGTTGTAACAGTTGTAGTCTCGTTGTACCTTTGCAGTCGCAATAGTGTCTTTGTTTGTGGGGTGGGGGAGTCAGGGTTTTCTGTAGTAGCCGCGCTCGCCGTCGCGGAAGCGGAGGCGGAGGGAGTCGTGGGTCATGAGGATGAAGTCGGCGGTGTCGTTATCTATTTTCTTTGCCGCATCCTTCACTCCGTTCTGCTCCTGTGGGTCGGTGGCGGTGAGCACCAGCTGTCCGTTGATGACATGCCACTCGGTGTAGTTGCGTGGCGTTGGCAGTATGACGGGACTGTCGTCGCTTGCCCTTGCGGCCAGTCGCCTTCCCACGGCCTGTGCCGTGTAGTGCTGCTTGAGCGAGAATCCCATCTCCACCGGCTGCATCAGATCCTTCAGCAGCGAGTCTTCGTGCGCCTGTCCTTCAGCTGTTTCGTAGTCGTGCTCAATGCGTTCGCGCAGGATTGGCGACACCAGCGACACCCATGTGCCCTTCAATTGGTCCAGGTCTATCACCATGTCGGCCTTCGTGGTGTCGGTGCCGTTCACGATGACCGCCACCCAGTCGCCCACCGTTGGATGTCCAATGACTCGTCCGTCCTTGGTTGCCTGCAGGATATTGTATACCACGGGGTCGCCACCTCGTCCGGGCAGGAACACCAGCACGGTGTCTGTGCACCCGTAGCAGGCCAGTCCGTAGATGGTGGAGTCGCCTTCTATGTGCGTGCTTGTGCCCACGCTTTTCTCTTCTTCCAGTCCTGGGCCGCCGTTGTTGCCGCACGCCATGGAGATGATAGCCGCCGAAGCCAAGGTAAGTAAGGTGTATTTTTTCATTTTGAGAAAATTTTTGGCAAAGATAATGATTTTTCTGATTATTTTGTTCGTGTTTGAGAAAAATTAGCTATATTTGCACGTTTGAAAGAACATAATCATAAAAAACATACGTAATCAACAGTTTAACTATTAATCGTTATGAAGAAAAAAATCCAGTTCAGTCTCGTCTACCGAGACATGTGGCAGAGCTCGGGCAAGTTCCAGCCTCGCAAAGACCAGTTGGAGCGCATAGCACCTGTGATTATCGACATGGGCGTGTTCGACCGTGTGGAAACCAATGGTGGTGCCTTTGAGCAGGTGAACCTGCTTGCCGGCGAGAACCCCAACGCCGCCGTGCGTGCCTTCTGCAAGCCGTTCAACGAAGCGGGCATCAAGACTCACATGCTCGATCGCGGCCTCAACGCATTGCGCATGTACCCTGTGCCCGATGACGTTCGCGAACTGCAGTATAAGGTGAAGCACGCGCAGGGTGTGGATATTCCGCGTATCTTCTGCGGCCTCAACGATGTGCGCAACATCATACCTTCGGTGAAGTGGGCCAAGGCAGCCGGCATGACGCCGCAGGCCACGCTCTGCATCACCAACTCGCCTGTGCACACGGTGGAGTACTATTCCGAGATTGCCGACCAGGTGATTGAGGCCGGTGCCGAGGAAATCTGCCTGAAGGACATGGCCGGCATCGGTCAGCCCGCCCTGCTCGGTGCGCTCACCAAGGCCATCAAGACCAAGCACCCCGATGTCATCATCCAGTATCATGGACACTCGGGCCCGGGCCTCTCCATGGCCAGCATCCTGGAGGTGTGCAACAACGGCGCCGACGTCATCGACACCGCCATCGAGCCGCTTTCATGGGGTAAGGTGCACCCGGACATCATCAGCGTGCAGTCCATGCTGAAGCACGAAGGCTTCGAGGTGAAGGGCATCAACATGAGTGCCTACATGAAGGCCCGTGCACTCACGCAGGAATTCATCGACGACTGGCTGGGCTACTTCATCAATCCCGGCAACAAGCTCATGTCGTCGCTGCTGCTTGGCTGCGGTCTTCCCGGCGGCATGATGGGCTCCATGATGGCCGACCTGGCAGGCATCCACAGCATTATCAACAAGACACTGGCCGCCAAGGGCGAGCCGGAGCTCTCTACCGACGACATGCTGGTGAAGCTCTTCGACGAGGTGGCCTACGTATGGCCGCGGGTGGGCTATCCGCCACTCGTCACGCCGTTCTCGCAATACGTGAAGAACATCGCCCTGATGAACCTGCTCACCATGGCGCAGGGCAAGGGACGCTTCGTGATGATGGACGATGCCATGTGGGGCATGATCCTCGGAAAGAGTGGAAAGATACCGGGCACCATCGACGCCGAACTGGTGGAGCTGGCCAAGAAACAGGGCCGCGAGTTTACCGATGCCGACCCGCACACGCTGCTGCCTAACGCCCTCCCGGACTTCCGCAAGGAGATGGACGAGAACGGATGGGAGTACGGACCCGACGACGAAGAGCTCTACGAACTGGCCATGCACCCCGAGCAGTATCGTAACTTCAAGAGCGGACAGGCCAAGAAGAACTTCCTGGCCGACCTGCAGAAGATGAAGGATCAGAAGCTTGGCGCCAGCCTCTCTCCCGAGAAGATTGCCGAGTTCAAGCACGCCAAGGCCGACGCTCTGGTGGCTCCTGTCAAGGGACAGATCTACTACGAGTTCTCTGGCGACGGCGAGTGCGCGCCGTGCGTGGAGCCGTTCATCGGACAGAAATACGAGGAAGGGCAGACCTTCTGCTACATCCAGACGCCATGGGGCGAGATTCAGACCATTCCCGCTGCCCTGGGCGGCAAGCTCGTGGAGATAGCTGCCAAGCAGGGAGCGAAGGTCATGAAGGGCCAGACACTCGCATGGATTGAGCGCGACCACAAAGAATAGGTGGCTTCAATAGATATTCACATCATATAGGACAGGGGCTTGGGCGACGCTAAGTCCCTGTTCTTGGCTTTATTCTTGGGAGTTCAGGAGTTCTCTGCGAACAGAGCGTCCAAGGCCTGATGACCTTGGCCGAGCGCAGAAGTTCAGGAGTTGCAGACGATACTATTAGCGCGATTCTTTAATCGGAGCTAATAAAACTGACGTCTGCCACTCCTGTAGCTCATGAACTTCTGGACACCACAACTTCCGAACCTTTAATCACGCGGGAAATCTCTGCGCGACTCTGCTTACTCGGCGAGTGATGTCTCACGCGGAGTTGGCCGAGTCTCGCAGAGTTTTTTATTTGGCACGCGGGAAGGCTCTGCGCAACTCAGCAAACTCGGCGAGAGTTATATCACGCGGAGTTGGCTGAGTTTCGCAGAGTATTTGTTATGAACGCGCGAGGACTCTGCGAGGGACACGCGGGAGAAACGGCAAAAAGAATTAGAAAGAATGGCAGATAAACGAAATTAAAACGGCAGAAAGATGGAACGAAACCAATGGAATTGTTGAACGAATCCAATGGAATCGTTGAACGAAATCAATGGATTCGTCGAACGAAACCAATGGAATCGTCTGCGGAAACCGTCGAAATGGGTCATGAAGAAAAATGATTCGTCGAAGAAAAATCGGCAAGTCGTCGAAAGGTTCTTGGCGTGGCACAATAAACAATGTACTTTTGCATCGAAAACAAAACGGTGCCCCTGAGCACCAATAATTGGTAACGACAAAGAAAAGAATAACAAAACCGATTAAAGATATGAAAAGAGCAAGAGTACTATTCGTAGCATTGCTGACCATGCTGACGTCAGCAGCAGTAGCCCAGACCACCACCGTGAAGGGCGTGTTAGTGGACAAGATCACGGGCGAGGGTGAGCCCTTTGCCACCGTTAGGGTGTTTCATCAGGGACAAAGCCAGAACGCCGTCGCCATGTTCCTTACGGGCGACGAAGGCCAGTTCAGCAGCGATGTCAACGGCAAGGGCCAGTTCGACATCGTGTTCAGCAGCGTAGGCAAGGAAGATGTGAAGAAAGCCATCACGCTGGGAGAGCAGCCTGTGGTCGACCTCGACACCATCTATATCAGCGACAGTTCGAAGCAGCTGGAAGCCGTGGAAGTGGTGGCCCAGAAGCCTCTCGTGAAGATGGAGGTAGACAAGATGACCTACAACGTGGCCGAGGATGCCGACGCCAAGGCCGCCACCGTGCTCGACATGTTGCGCAAGGTGCCCATGGTGACCGTCGACGGACAGGACAATATCTCGGTGAACGGCTCGTCGTCGTTCAAGATATATGTCGACGGCAAGCCCAACGTCATGTTCCAGAGCAACCCCTCGATGGTTTTCAAGAGCATGCCCGCCAGCATGGTGCAGAACATCGAAGTGGTGACCAACCCCGGTGCGAAGTACGATGCCGAGGGCGCCGGTGGCGTGCTCAACATCGTGATGAACAAGCAGAACCCGATGGCCCCGCAGAGTCTCAACGGCTACACCGGCACGCTGCGCGCCTCAGTGGGCAACCGCAGTCTGGGTGCCGGAGCCTTCGTAAGCGGCCAGCAGGGCAAGTTCTCCTACAGTGCCAACGTGATGGAGAACTATTCGAAGCCCGGAAGCACCGACGTGGAGATGGAACAGCAGAACGGCACCGGTACCATTCTGTCCACCACCTCTACCAGTGTGAAGCTGCCCTTCACGATGGGCAACGTGGGTCTGGGCTATGACATCGACGACAAAAGCAGCATCAATATGACCCTCTCATTGACAAGCATGAACATGAAGAACACCGGCCGGGTGACCACCACCCAGCAGGGCGGCGCCTATGGTAACGGCTTTTCCTACACCACCGATATGCTGATGCGCAACAAGCGCACGTCGTTCAGCGGCACCGTAGACTATCAGCGGTTCTTCAACAAGGAGCGCACCCAGAGCCTCGTTCTCACCTATCAGCTCAGCTACAGTCCGATGAAGACCGAGCAGGAGAACAACTTCCAGGACGGTGTGGCATCGAGCATCGACCTCACCGACCGCACCAGCGACAACAAGGAACACACCACCGACCACACCTTCCAGGCCGACTACACCATGCCCCTCGGCACCGGTCGCACCCTCAATCTGGGCTCGAAGCTCATGATGCGCAACGCCACGTCGGACGCTACCTACTATTTCGGTGGCCAGTATGACGTCAACGGCAGCATGGACTATACATACAAGAACACCGTGCTGGCTGGCTATGCCGAGCTCGAGAACCGCTGGGGCAGTCTCTCCGCCAAGGCCGGCCTTCGCTACGAGCACACCTGGCAGGACGTGGAATACCGCCTGGGCCAGGGCTCCGACTTCAGCGTGAACTACGGATCACTGGTGCCCGCCGCCAGCCTCTCCTACAGTCTGGCCCCGACCAGCAACATCGGTCTGACCTACAACATGCGCATCTCGCGCCCCGGCATCACCTATCTGAACCCCTATGTCAACCAGTCCGACCCCAACTCGCTGTCGTATGGCAACACCAACCTCGACGTGGAGAAGAGCCATAACATCGCCCTTGTCTACAACCTTTACTCGACAAAGCTGATGCTCAACCTGAATCTGCATCACAATTTCACCGACAACGCCATCGAGCAGTACAGCTTCTACGACGGTTCGCTGCTGAACACCACCTACGGCAACATGGCCAGCCGCCACCAGACCGGTCTGAGCGCCTTTGCCAACTGGCTGATGTTCCCCAAGACGCGCATCATGCTCAACGGCGCCATCAACTACATCGACATGAGCAGCAAGGCCCTCAACATCGACAACGGCGGCTGGCAGTATAACACCATGGTGGGACTTCAGCAGACCCTTCCCTGGGACCTGAAGCTCGGCGGTTACCTCATCAACTCGTCGAAGAGCTACTCGCTGCAGGGCTGGACCAGCGGTTTCAACATGCTCACGGCAAGTCTCTCGAAGACCTTCTTCGACGACAAGCTCAGCCTCAGCCTGCAAGGCATGGTCGGCCTTTCGGAAGGCGGCAACCTGAAGATGGAGAGCTACAACAACGGCAACAACTTCCTGAGCCATCAGACCATTAAGGTTCCCATGAGCGGCATTACCTTCAGCGTGAGCTACAGTTTCGGAAACACCAAGCGCCAGATGCGCCAGCATCAGAACCGAATCCAGAACGACTACATCGAGCAGCAGTCGCAGGGTGAGATGCTCAACAGCGTGGGCTCGGGCATGCAGCAGCAGTAAGCGAAAGGCCAGACCCCTGTAGCAGCGCGCGAAAGCAACCTCAGAAGTGAATATTCCGATCATACTTAAGTTTTTTCTCTCCCGCGTTGAGATAATGCGGGAGAGATTTTGTGGTTTCAAAAATAAGATGTAAATTTGCAACAATGAAGAAAATAGAACGAAAAGACTGGCTTTTGTTGCTGGTTCAGGTGGCCGTTTGGCTGGTCATTCTGCTGTTTCCAGCACTGACGGCGCTGGTGAGCACCCATAGCTGGGACGACGTGCGCGCCACGGCATTCACGTCGGGCTACATGCTGCAGTCGCCGATCGTCATCTACTTTGTCAACTTCTACCTGCTCCACCACTTGTTCTTCCGCAAGCGCTATGTGTGGTTCTTGCTGGCCAATCTTGTGTTGGTGGGCGGGCTCAACTTCGGCCTGGTGTTCCTGCCAACGTTCACCCACGACCTGCCCTATTTTGCAAAGCTCAACATGTATACCGGCCTGTTTGTCTACATGTTGCTCAACCTTGCCATGATAGCCGCGCCCATTGCCCTTCGCCATTTCATCCGCACCAACCGGCTGCGCCAGCAGTTGCGCGAGGAGCAGGCCAAGCGCACCGAGGCCGAGCTGGCCTGGCTGAAGAACCAGATCAATCCCCATTTCCTGTTCAACACGCTGAACAACATCTCGAGTCTCACCCAGATAGACCCCGACAAGGCCCAGGATGCCATAGCCCAACTGAGCGACCTGCTGCGCTACGCCATGTATGAGACCAACAAAGAGCAAGTGCCAGTAGGCGGCGAGGTGGAGTTCATGCGCAACTATATTGAGCTGATGCGGCTGCGCTGCAACAACAAGACCGAGGTGAACTACTGGGAACACATTGAAGATGCCAACCGTCAGGTGGCGCCGTTGCTCTTCATTTCCATCATCGAGAACGCGTTCAAGCACGGCACGAGCACCAACCGTCCGTCGTTCATCGACATCAGTGTGGGGCAGGATGGCGACGCCTTGGTCTTCGACTGCACCAATACCAACTTCCCCAAGACCGATGCCGACCGCAGCGGTTCGGGCATCGGGCTCGAGAACACGCGCCGTCGCCTCGACCTGCTTTATCCAGGCCGCTACACCTGGGAATACGGACCGAGCGAGGACGGGCAGACCTTTAACTCGCACATCAAGATTGTTCAGAGTGCGTAGCGTGGAACCCACCCCTGCCCCTCCCCAAGGGAGGGGTTTGCAGAAGGGTGAGAAAAGGAAGCGGAGGACGTGGAACCCACCCCTGCCCCTCCCCAAGGGAGGGGGTCTGCAGAGTACTCCTAAGCTTCTAAACTCCCAAACTCCATAGAGTTTAGAACGACCGAAACTTCAAATAATTATCAGTCATTATATAACCATCAAGGCACCCGGTGCCACAATAATATGTCACTTACCTGCATCATAGTAGACGACGAACCGCTGGCAGTCAGCCTGCTTGAGACCTTCGTTGGCCGCACCAGCGGTCTTGAACTGCTCGCCTCGTTCACCGACAGCGTAGAGGCCGTGGAGGCCATTCGCGAGAAAAAGCCCGACATCGTGTTTCTCGACATACAGATGCCCGACCTCAACGGCATGGACCTGGCCCACATCGTGCCCGAAGAAACGAGCATCGTCTTCACCACCGCCTTCAAGGAGTATGCCTTCGAAAGCTACGAGGTGAGCGCTGTGGACTTTCTTCTGAAGCCCATTCGCTACAACAAGTTCCTCATGGCTGTGGAGAAAGTGCGGAAAAGGAGAGCAGCGGCAGTTCCTCCAACGCTCCCCGATGGAGGGCCAGCCGTTGCAGACAGCTTGCTGTCTTCCGCTGAAGGCGGACAGGGAGGGCATGGCCGTGGGCCGTTGTCCTCGTCGTGTTTCATCCGTGTCGACGGCGAACTGCGCCAGCTGCCTTTCGCAAGCATCCTCTATGTGAGCGGCATGAAGGACTACGTGATGTTCTATCTGGAAGGCGAGCGGAGGCCGCTCATCACCCACCTCACCATGAAGTCGGTGGAGGACATGCTGCCCGCCGACCGTTTCCTGCGAGTACATCGCAGCTACATTATTGCCCTCGACCACATCAGGAAAGTGGACCGCAACGACTGCATCTACATAGGCGAGGAGGTGATACACGTCACCGAAGCCTACGCCGAAGCCTTCCATCGCTTCCTCAGTGCCCGCACTTTCGGCAAATAGCCTCTCTGCCATTATCCACCATCCATAACCTTATACCCCCAATGAATTACCAAGGCATCATCGACAAATACTACCCCGACGACAACGAGCTGCGCAGCATCCTTCTCACCCACAGCCGTGCCGTGGCCGACAAGGCCCTGCTCATAGCGCGCCGCCACCCCGAACTGTCCCTCGACCTGTGCTTCCTGGAGGAGGCCGCCATGCTCCACGACATCGGCATTTTCCGCTGCGATGCTCCCGGCATATCGTGTTTCGGCACCGAGCCCTATATCTGTCATGGCCGCGAGGGCGCCGAGCTGCTGCGCGCCGAAGGCTATCCGCGCCACGCCCGTGTGTGTGAACGCCACACCGGAGCCGGACTCTCGCTCGACGACATCGTCAGCCAGAACCTCCCGCTTCCGCACCAGTCGTTCCTGCCCGAGACCATGGAGGAGAAACTCATCTGCTATGCCGACAAGTTCTTTTCGAAGACCCGTCCCGACCAGGAAAAGACCTACGAGCAGGCGGAGCGCAGTCTGGCCAAGTTTGGCGAGGCCGGTCTGGAGCGCTTCCGCGAGTGGCACAGGGCCTTTGAAGGCACTGACAGCTGAGCTCCCACGACAAACCCTTAGAAACAAACGCTACGCAATGAGAAAAACCATCCTTTCCCTCTTCCTCCTGATGAGCTGGGCGCTGTCGGCCCAGACGGTCATCGACCTGAGCGGCCAGTGGACTTTCGCCACCATGTCCGACCGCGGTCCGTCTTCTCCCACAGAAACCATCCATCTGCCAGGCTCCATGCTCACCAACGGCAAGGGCAACGCCGTGGACGTCCATACGCCGTGGACGGGCAGCCTCTACGACTCGTCCTACTACTTCAACCCCTACATGGCGAAATACCGCGTGGCGGGAAACATGAAGTTCCCCTTCTTTCTCACCCCCGACAAACACTACGTGGGCCGCGCCTGCTATCAGCGCACGGTGCGCATTCCGAAGGCCTGGCGTCGCCGTCGCGTCACCCTCTTCCTGGAGCGTCCCCACATAGAGACCACACTGCTGGTGAACGGCCGCGAGGTGGGTCACCAGATGTCGCTCAGCACTCCCCACCAATACGACGTGACCGACTTTGTTCGCTTCGGCAAGGACAACGACATCACCTTACTTATATATAATGGCATCGAGAACGTCTGTGTGGGGCAGGACTCCCACAGCGTCACCGACCAGACGCAGGGCAACTGGAACGGCGTGGTGGGCCGGCTGGAACTGCGCGCCCAGCCCATCATCTGGCGCAAGCGCGTCTACTCCGACGTGGAAAAGAAAGAGGTGACCATCGTCATCAACGAGCAGGAATACCACTTCTCGCTCGGCAGCGATGCGCAGCTGTGGGACGAGTTCAACCCTATGCTTTATACACGCAACGTGGTTTACAAGGGCGACACCATTCCCGTGACTTTCGGCCTGCGCGAAATCAGCATACAGGACCGGCAGTTCATGCTCAACAAGCGTCCCATCTGGCTTCGCGGAACGGTAGAGAACTGCTGCTTCCCCCTGACGGGCTATCCGCCAACCGACGAGGAGTCGTGGAAGGCTATTTTCATCCAATGCGCACAATACGGGCTGAACCACATGAGGTTCCACTCCTACTGTCCCCCCGAGGCCGCCTTCGCAGCAGCCGACCGTCTGGGCTTCTATCTGCAGCCTGAAGGTCCGTCGTGGCCTAATCACGGTGTGCGCCTGCGCCGCGGACAGTCCATCGATGAATACCTGTTGGAAGAGTGCAAGCGTATTGTCGACACCTACGGCCATCACCCCTCGTTCGTGATGATGGCAGCCGGCAATGAGCCCGCCGGCGACTGGGTGGCGTGGTGCAACGACTTTGTGGCAACGATGAAGGCGTATGACCCCTCGCGTGTCTACTGCGGAGCGTCGGTAGGAGGTGGTTGGGCGTGGGACAACGGGTCGCAATACCACGTGAAAGGCGGTGCCCGAGGCCTCGACTGGGACCATCATATCCCCCATAGCGACGACGACTACGAGTCACAGATAGACTTTCCGCGCAACTATAAGGACACCGTTCCCAACCGCACGCCCATCATCGCCCATGAGCAAGGTCAGTGGTGCGCCTTCCCCGACTTCAGCGAAATGCCCCTCTACACTGGTGCCTACAAGGCCCGCAACTTCGAAATATTCCGCGACCTGCTGCGCGACAACGGCATGCAGACACAGGCCCAGCGTTTCCTCCACGCCAGTCGCGAGCTGCAAGACGTGGCCTACAAGTATGAGATGGAGCGGAACCTGCGCACGAGAGACTACGCCGGATTCCAGCTGCTCGGGCTGAACGACTACAGCGGACAGGGTGCCGCCCTTGTGGGGCCGCTCAATGTCTTCTGGCAGGAGAAAGCCGCTCCGCCCACCGAGAACGACTGGATGAGCTTCTGTGCTCCCGTGGTTCCGCTCGCCCGTCTGCCGCGCTTTGTCTATGAAGAGGGCGACACGCTGCGCCTCGCGGTCGATATGTACAACGCATGGACACAACCCATCGGCAGCCAAAGGACAGAGACAACCTATCAGCTTGCAGCCTTCGGAAACGCGTCTGCCCAAGATGCCTTTAGCCGAAAGGGAGTCCTCTCCACGCAGCCCATCCCCTTGGGCAAGACGAAAGACTTCGCCACCCTCGAGATACCACTCATCCAGGTGCTGAACGACGGTCTGCCCAAGAAGCTGCGCCTCACTATTTCGGTGGACCCGAAGGCAGCCGAGGCATACGGTCGCGACATCAGCAACAGCTGGACTCTCTGGGTGTATCCCCGAAAGATGCCATCAACGCCACCCATAACTCAGCGACAGACGGACGTCCACATCACCGATACGCTCGACGCCAAGGCCATTCAGGTGCTGCAGAATGGTGGCCGCGTGCTCATCACCGCTGCCGGCAAGGTGCGCTATGGTAGCGATGTGAAGCACCGATACCTGCCTGTTTTCTGGAACACCAGCTGGTTTAAGATGAGGCCGCCCCACACCACAGGCTCCTACATTCAGAACACCCACCCCGTGTTTGCGCTGTTTCCCACCGACGATTGGCAGAACCTGAACTGGTGGGAACTGGTGAACAACGTGCAGGTGATGAACCTTTCGGCTTTCCCGTCCGACTATCAGCCCATCGTACAACCCATAGACACCTGGCACGTCAGCAGGAAACTGGGCCTGATGATTGAGGCCAACGTGCTGAACGGGCAGCTGCTCATGACGACCATCGACATAGACAGCGACCTCAGTCATCGCGTAGTGGCGCGCCAGCTCCGGCAGTCCATTCTCAGCTATATGCAGGGCGACCGCTTCAAGCCCGCCATCCGTCTCGACGTGCAGACCATAACAGACCTGTTTGAAAAGCAGTCACCGCCGGTCAATATGTTTACGAATGAGTCGCCCGATGAGCTGAAGCCGAAGCTGAAGTGAGGAGTAGGCCCCCCCCCTCGTCCCCCGAGGGGGACACAAAAGACTCTGCTTTAGTAGGTATATTAGGAGTTGCAGGAGATGTTTGGGAGTTACAGGAGTTCAGGAGTTACAGGAGTTGCAGACGATAGTTTTATCCGCAGATTAGCATAAAAGCGCGTACAAACGTATCGTCTGCAACTCCTGAACTCCTGTAACTCCTAAATATATCTCCTGCAACTCCTAATTCTGTTTGCGTGCTTTTCCAATTGATAATTATCAATTAAATACGTTAATTCTTCGTTCTTCATTCTTCATTCTTAATTAAAAAGAGTACCTTTGCACGTCGTATGTGGCCTTGGCGCCATGTATCCATAGCATTCAAGAATGAGAAAACAGTGGGTTCTTTTCGTCATGCTGTTCGTCGTCATGTTTGTGATGGCGGATGTTCGCCTGCCCTTCTTCGTGAAGAACTGGCAGGATGCTGTGCGGCCCGATGAGCCCGATACGACCTTCCGGCCGAGGAACCTCGACGACATAGACCTGTTCCCTTCCGACTATCAGGACTACCTGGACCGTCAGAAGGCGTTTGAGGGCGTGGCGCCCGAAGACACCATGGGCATGGACTCGCTGCAGCTGGAGGTGTTCCGCCACAACAAAATCATCGACGACAGCATCCGTCTGGACAGTCTGAACAAGCGAAAGAAGAATGCCATAGAGTCGCCCGTGGACTACTCGGCCGAGGACTCCATCGTGTATGATGCGAAGACCAAGACCGCCCACCTCTACGGTTCGGCGTCGGTAGACTATCAGATTATGAACCTGACGAGCGACAAGATGTACCTCAGTCTTGACAGCAACATTGTGCATGCCATGGGCTCTTACAAGGACTCAACTCAGACTGAGATAGTGGGCAGACCGGTATTTAAGATGGGCGGCGACACCTACGAGAACGACACCATTGCGTTCAACTTCAAGACCAAGAAAGGCCTTATCACCAATGTCTATACCGAACAAGACGAAGGCTTCCTGTGGAGTGAGAAGGCCAAGCGCGACAGTTCAGGCGTGAACTATTTCATGCACGGACGCTACACGACGTGCGATGCCGAGCACCCCGATTTCTACATTGCCATCTCCCGCGGTAAGATGCGGCCAGGCAAGGACGTTGTCTTCGGTCCGGCCTATCTGGTGGTGTGCGACGTGCCTCTGCCACTGGCCATCCCCTACGGTTTCTTCCCGTTTACGAAGAGCTATTCAAGCGGCTTCATCATGCCCACCTATGGCGACGAGTCGACACGTGGCTTCTACCTGCGCGACGGTGGCTACTACTTTGCCGTAAGCGACAAATGGGACCTGAAGCTTCTGGGCGAAATCTATACCAAAGGGTCGTGGGGCCTCAGTGCAGCATCGAACTATCGCAAGCGCTACAAGTATAGCGGCTCGTTCTATTTCAACTATCAGAACACGAAGAACGGAGACAAAGGCATGCCCGACTTTACCCAGTCGGAAAGCTTCAAACTGCAGTGGAGTCATCGCCAGGATGCCAAGGCCAATCCCTATAACACGCTGTCGGCGCAGGTGAATTTCGCCACCAGCAGCTTTGAGCGCAACAATCTGAGCAGCCTGTATAACCCGCAGACGATGACGCAGAGCACCAGAACGTCGTCGGTGTCGTGGTCGACAACGTTCAGTAGCATTGGCATGTCGCTGAGCGGAACCGCCAATGTGGCCCAGAACATGCGTGACACCACAATCGCCCTGAAGCTGCCTGACCTGAACATCTCTGTCTCGCGTTTCTATCCTTTCCGTCGAAAGCACTCCGCGGGCAAGGAACGCTGGTACGAGAAAATAGCCATGAGCTACACCGGACAGTTCTCAAACAGCATCGACACAAAGGAAAACCAGCTGATGCACTCCAACCTCATTAAGGACTGGAAAAACGGCATGAACCACAGCATTCCCATCAGCGGCAGTTTCACAATACTGGACTACGTCAACGTCACCCCGTCGTTCAACTTCACCGACCGCATGTATAGCGACAGGGTGGAGAAGCGCTGGGACCCTGCCACCAACAGGGAAGTGACCGACACTGTCTACGGATTCTACAACGTGTACAACTGGAACCTGAGCCTTTCGGCCAGCACCAAGCTCTACGGTATGTGGACGCCTAACCGCAAGATCTTCGGTGATAAGCTGCAGGCCGTGCGCCACGTGCTGACGCCGTCGGTGAGCTATAGCTATGCGCCCGACTTCGGTAGTGCCCGTTATGGATACTACCAGACCTACACGAAGACAGACGCTGAGGGCAACGTTACCCTCGTCGACTATTCTCCCTATCAGAACGGACTCTTCGGTGTGCCGGGAAAGGGAAAGACAGGAAGCATCTCTGTCGACATAGGAAACAACATTGAGATGAAGGTAAAGTCGGACAAGGACTCCACCGGATACCGCAAAATCAGCATCATCGATGAGCTTGGCGCGTCGATGTCTTACAACATGTCGGCCACCGAAAGACCGCTCAGCGACCTCAACATGAGGCTGCGACTGAAGTGGTGGAAGAACTATACATTCAACATGAACGCCGTCTTTGCCACATACGCCTACGAACTTGACGAGAACGGCAACCCATATCTGGGCACGCATACCGAATATGGCTACGGCAGGTTTGGCCGATTCCAGGGCACATCGCAGAGCTTCTCGCTCACGCTGAACCCAGAGAACCTGAAGAAATGGTTCGGGAAGAAAGACGACAGCGACAAAGATGATGAAGACGATGAAGACGACGGCTACGAAGACACGGGTGTGGAGTCGAACATCGACGATGACTTGGAGCGCGGCAAACACGGCGCTACGAAGAAGAATGCCGGCAAGGCCGAGACCGACGACGACGGATACATGGGCTTCTCCATGCCGTGGAGCCTGACCCTCAGCTACGGTATCACGATGCGAGAAAACACGAGTGGAAAGTTCAATACGAAGACCATGCGCTATCCCTACGCCTTCTCGCAGAACCTGAACCTGAGCGGAAACATCCGCCTGTCAGACGGCTGGAACATCAACTTCACCAGCGGCTACGACTTCGACCAGAAGCGGCTCTCCATGACCACGGCCTCGCTGTCGCGCGACCTGCACTGCTTCTCCATGTCGTGCTCGGTGGTGCTGGCTCCCTATACCAGCTATAATTTCTCATTCCGTTGCAATGCCTCCACGCTTACCGACGCACTGAAGTACGACAAGCGCTCGGGCTATTCCAACGCCGTGCGCTGGTATTGAGAGGGATTGTCTATTACATGGGAGCTTCAGGAGTTACAGGTGTTGCAGGAGTTACAGACGATAGTCTAAGCGCTGATGCTCTCGATGAGAAGCTCAGAGAACTAACGTCTGTAACTCCTGCAACTCATGTAACTCCTGAACTCCTTAAGGTGGGTTCTATTAATTCCCACGGTTAAGTTTGACATTGCTGGGGGTTGTTCACCTTTTGTCATTTTTCCGGCTCTTTTTGTTCCATTCAGTAAGTCTCATCAGTCGTGTAGCCCGCTACACTCCCTCTTCAACTTACAGACTGAAAGCAAAAACAGCTCAGAAATCTGACAAAGCGAATTAATAGAACCCACCTTAAATAAACCGATTGCGAAAAATGTCTTTTATTCCAGATTATCGATGCTCACGCCGTCGAAGTCGCGCATCAGCTCCAGCAGACGCGTGATGTATCGGTCGCGTCTGACGCGTATGTCCATCTGCACGGCATAGCTATGTCCGGTGGCAGTCTCTACGCGCTCCATGTGGTAAGAGCTAAGCTTTAGTCCGGCCCTTTCCAGCACCTCGATGACGTGGAGTACGTTTTCCTTCGATGCTGCCGTGAGCTGGAGCGACACAGTGCGTGCTCCGAAACGGCGCAAAAAGAAGTTGAACGCCTCCAGACAGATGAGTGCCAGCAGCGTGGCCACCGCAGCCAGCACGTAGAGCCCCGAACCGCAGGCCAGACCGATGGCAGCCGTGCACCAGATGCCTGCCGCCGTGGTGAGGCCTTTCAGCACGTGTTTCTGGAAAATGATGGTGCCCGCGCCGATGAAACCAATGCCGCTCACCACCTGAGACGCCACACGCGACGGGTCAAGACGATAGCCATTGGTGCCTACCACGTCGGGAAAGCCAAACTGAGACACCAGCATGAACATGGCACTGCCCAGCGCAACAAGGAAGTGGGTGCGGAATCCCGCGTCCTTGGCACGGTATTCGCGGTCGAGACCAATGACGCCGCCTAGCAGCGCCGCTATGAAAAGCCGTATGATATATTCTGTTGTCATGGTTAATGGTTTTATTTTCTTGTCTGCAAATTTACATATATTTCCTGAATTAAAGAGCAGACAGGCAAAGAATTTGTGTTTTTCTTTTGTCAAAAAGATTCTTTTCATTACCTTTGCAACAAATATACTGTAAACAAAAGAACCGTAAAAACCTACGGAAAACAAAAAGGATATGCAGAAGAAATTTTGGATGCTGGCATTGGGCCTGTGCGCCCTCGGCCAGGCAGAAGCCCAGCAGAACATCCGCCTGAATCAGGTGGGTGTCTATCCTGGACAAGAGAAAGTGGTGGTGCTGGACGGACAGGGTAAGTCGGTCAGTGTGAAGAACAGCCAGGGCAAGAAGGTTGGCAAGACCAAGGTGCTGCGCACCGTCAAGTCGCCGTGGTCGGGACGTCAGCGCACGGTGGTGAGCATCGCCGGCCTGACGCAGAGTGGAAGCTACACCGTGAGTGCAGGTTCCGAAACGGCCACGCTCAATGTCGCTCCGCAGGCACTGCGTCCCTTGTCTGTTGCAGCGCTGAAGGCATTCTACTACCAGCGCACCGCACAGCCCATCGAGGCACGCTATGCTGGGCAGTGGAATCGGCCGGCAGGACACATGGACGACCATGTGATGGTGCATGCTTCGGCCGTTTCTCCCGGACGTCCCGAGGGGACTATCATCAGCTCACCCGGCGGATGGTATGACGCAGGCGACTATAACAAGTACATTGTCAACTCAGCCTATTCCATCGCAATCATGCTGATGAGCTATGAGCAGAACCGCGAATATTTTGATCAGCTGGACGTGAACATACCCGAGAGCGGCAATCGCACTGCCGACCTGCTCGACGAACTCATGGAGAACCTGAAGTGGATGCTCACCATGCAGGACCCATGGGACGGTGGCGTCTACCACAAACTGACAACGCCGAACTTCGAAGGCTTCGTGATGCCTGCCGACTGCCATCAGCAGCGCTACGTGGTTCAGAAGAGCGTGACGGCCAGCTATGACTTTGCCGCCGTCATGGCCCAGGCCTCTCGCCTGTATAAAGGCAATGCCGACTATCCGGGATTCTCGGAGCAGGCTGCCCGCGCAGCCATGGCCGCTTTCCACTGGGCCGAGGAGAATCCGAAGGCGCTGTATAACCAGGATGCCATGAACCGCAGCTTTGATCCCGACGTGTCGACCGGCACATACGGCGACTTCTTCGCCGGCGACGAGCGTTTCTGGGCCGCCACCGAACTCTATCTGCTTACCGGCGACGACAGTTTCAAGGAGATGGCCCAGGGCATTCTGCCCGGCAAGTTCACACTGCCCACATGGGGCTTCGTCTCACCGCTCGGCATGTATGAGTGGGCGCTCAGCAAGCCTGAGACAGAACTGGGTCGCCAGAGCCGTGAGAAGCTGCTGGCCTATTGCGACAGCGTAGTGGCCACCACGGCACGCAGTTGCTTCCAGACCCCCAACGGCAACTCGCCGCGCGACTTTGGCTGGGGCTGTCTGGCCGAGACCTTCGGCATCAGTGGCGTCTCTTTGCTCGCTGCACACCGGCTGACAGGCGATGCCAAATATCTGACCGCCGCCCAGCAGAATGCCGACTACCTGCTGGGTAGAAACGCTATGGGCTATTGCTACGTGACGGGCTTCGGCCAGAAGTCGCCCATGCATCCCCATCATCGTCTGTCGGCTGCCGACGGCATTGAGGCTCCTGTGCCGGGTCTTCTCGTCGGTGGTCCTAACCCAGGACAGCAGGACAAGGCCAGCATGATTGAGTATCCGTCCAGCCAGCCCGACGAGTCCTACGCTGACCAAGAAGCTTCCTACGCCAGCAATGAGATTGCCATCAACTGGAATGCCGCACTGGTGGCCTTCGTGGGATGGCTTGATGCGCAGAGTAAATGATAAGATAAAAGTGATAAGTGATAAGTGAAAAGTGACAGTAATAATATGGAACTGACTGAAAGATTTCTGAACTATGTGAAGTTCGACACACAGTCGAGCGAGGATTCCCAGAGCGTGCCGAGCACGCCAAAACAAATGATATTCGCCCAATACCTGAAAGAAGAACTGGAGCGCGAGGGCTTTGATGACGTGGAAATGGACGACATGGGCTACATCTACGCCACACTGCCGTCGAACATGAAGAAGGAAGTGCCCACCATCGGCTTCATTTCCCACTACGACACCAGTCCCGACTGCTCGGGCAAGGATGTGAAACCACGCATCGTGAACAACTACGACGGCGGCGACATTGAGCTGTCGGAAGGCATCGTCTCGTCACCGGTGAAGTTCCCGGAACTCTTGTTGCACAAGGGTGAGGACCTGATTGTGACCAATGGTACGACACTTCTGGGTGCCGACGACAAGGCCGGCATTGCCGAAATCGTGCAGGCCATGTGCTATCTGCGTGACCATAAGGAGATTCCGCACGGCGATATCCGCATGGGATTCAATCCTGATGAGGAGATTGGAATGGGTGCGCACCACTTCGACGTAGAGAAGTTCGGCTGCCAATGGGGCTACACCATCGATGGCGGAGACCTTGGCGAGCTGGAGTTTGAGAACTTCAACGCCGCCTCGGCCAAGATATATATAAAAGGTGTAAGTGTGCATCCGGGCTATGCCAAGGGCAAGATGGTGAACGCCAGCCGTCTGGCAGCCGAGTTTGCCACAATGCTTCCCGGCGACGAGACACCCGAGGAGACGGAAGGCTACGAGGGCTTCTACCATTGCATCGGTATGGAGAGCTGCACTGAGAAGGCCAAGCTGAGCTATATCATCCGCGACCACGACCGCGACCGTTTTGAAGACCGCAAGCGCTTTGTGCAGCGCTGCGTGGACCAGATGAACGAGAAATATGGTGAGGGAACGGTCAAGGCAGAAATCAAGGACCAGTATTACAACATGAAGGAGAAGATTGACCCGCAGATGCATGTCATCGACATCGTGCTGAAAGCCATGCAGGCGTGCGACGTTCCGCCACGTGTGAAGCCCATCCGCGGCGGCACCGATGGCGCGCAGCTGTCATTCCGCGGGTTGCCGTGTCCGAACATCTTCGCCGGTGGAGTCAATTTCCACGGTCCCTTTGAGTTTGTAAGTGTCCAGGTGATGGAGAAAGCCATGCAGACCATCGTCAAGATATGCGAGCTGACCGCAGGCTATAACGACTGATGGCATTTTCAACCGTCAGTTCAGCAGAAAAGAAAAAAGTGGGAGATTGCTTGGCTGTCTCCCGCTTTATTTATATCTTTGCACATAGAAAAGACAATGAATTATGGGAGAACTACCTGCTTTGATAAAAGACCTAGCGCTGATACTGATGGTGGCAGGTGTGGTGACACTTGTTTTCAAGAAACTGAAACAGCCGCTGGTGCTGGGCTATGTGGTGGCTGGCTTTCTGGTGAGTCCGCACATGCCCTATTTGGCATCGGTGGTCGACCATCAGGACATTCACACCTGGGCAGACATCGGAGTGATGTTCCTGTTGTTCTCGCTTGGTCTTGACTTTTCGTTCAAGAAGATTCTGAAAATGGGCGCCTCGCCCATCATCTCCACAGTGACCATCATCTTCTGTATGATGATGTTGGGCATCTGCGTAGGCCAGTTGTTTGGCTGGAGCAAGATGGATTGCATCTTCCTGGGTGGTATGCTTGCCATGTCGTCGACGACGATTATCTACAAGGCGTTCGACGACCTTGGTCTCCGTCAGCAGCAGTTTGCCGGACTGGTGATGAGCGTTCTCATTCTGGAAGACATCCTTGCCATCGTCATGATGGTGATGTTGAGCGCCATTGCAAGTGGAAGTGGTGCCGACGGCGGACAGATGCTTGGCTCGGTGCTGAAGATAGGATTCTTCCTGGTGCTTTGGTTTGTGGTGGGCATCTTTGCCATACCCTTGTTCCTGCGCCGCACCCGTAAACTGATGAACAGCGAGGTGCTTCTGGTGGTCTCGCTTGGTTTGTGCTGTGCCATGGCCGTGCTAAGTACCAAGGTCGGTTTTTCGTCGGCATTCGGAGCGTTCGTCATGGGCAGCATCCTGGCAGAGACCATTGAGGCCGAGAAGATTATCCGTCTGGTGGAGCCAGTTAAAAACCTTTTCGGTGCCATTTTCTTTGTGTCTGTCGGCATGCTGGTCGATCCCAAGGTGCTCATAGACTATGCTGTCCCCATCGTCACGCTTGTAATGACCATCCTCGTTGGTCAGGCTGTGTTCGGTTCATTTGCCTTCATGCTGGGTGGCGAGAGCCTGAAGTCGGCCATGAGGTGCGGCTTTTCCATGGCGCAGATAGGTGAATTCTCGTTCATTATTGCCTCGCTGGGCCTGTCGCTGGGCGTTATTGGCAACTTCCTCTATCCTGTTGTGGTGGCCGTTTCCGTCATTACTACGTTCCTCACTCCCTACATGATTCGTCTGGCCACGCCAGCCTACAACCTACTCGAGCGCCATCTGCCCGACCGGTGGGTGCGATCGCTCAATCATTTCGCCACCAATCATCCTGACACAACGGAGAAGAGCCTGTGGAAACGACTACTGATAGCCATGGGCCGAAACACGCTTATCTATGGCATTCTCTCGTCCGCCGTCATCACGTTGATGTTCGCCTTTGTGCTGCCGTTCATGCGCAAGCTGCTGCCTGGCTGGGAACTTCACTGGTATGCCAACGCGATAACGGGCATGCTCACCGTCCTGTTCATCTCGCCATTCCTGCGTGCCATGGTGATGAAGAAGAACCACAGCGAGGAGTTCCGCACTTTATGGAACGAGAGCAACATCAACCGTGTGCCACTCATCTTTACAATCTTGGTGAGGTTGGTCATCGCTGTGGCCCTCATATTCTACATCTGTAACTACCTGACAAGATTCTCCAACGCGCTGATGATCACCATTGGCATCGTGGCAGTCATACTCATTATTATGTCGCGCACCACCAAGAAACGCAGCATCAGGCTGGAACGTCTCTTCATACAAAACCTACGCTCGCGCGACATCGAGGCTCAGGTGTATGGACACAAGCGGCCGCTCTATGAAGGGCGTTTGCTCGACCGCGACATCCACATTGCCGACTTTGACGTGCCTGCCGACTCGCTCTGGATGGGGTGCACGCTGAAGGAACTCGCTCTGGGACGTAAGTTCGGCATCCACGTAAGCAGCATTTTGCGTGCCAACCGACGGCTGAACATTCCCGACGGCGACGACGTGCTGTTCCCGGGAGACCGTCTTCAGGTCATCGGTAGCGACGACCAGCTGACGGCTTTCCGTCACGCGCTGGAGACCGAGACGCTGGAGGAGGACTACGAACTGGAGAAACGTGAGATGAAGCTGCGCTCGATGGTCATTGCCAAGACAAGTCCCTTTATTGGTCTGACCTTACAGGAAAGCGGCATCCGCCACCAATACAACTGCATGGTGGTTGGTCTGGAGGAGGGTGAGGAAAACCTTTCGCAGGTGAAGCCTTCATACCGTTTCCAGCAGGGAGACATCATCTGGGTGGTGGGCGAAGAGGAAAACATCGACGCACTGCTGGCAGCAAAGGCAGGTGAGAAGGAAGAAACGCCTTCCAAGAGCAGATAACAACGGAAAAGTGAGTCAGCAAGAGTTGCTGCGCCAATAACAGAGGCAAGCAGCAACTCTTTTCTTTTTTGGCCACTTTTGTGCTTGTGTCGTCAAGGGTTCAGTTGCGTTGTACGTGCCTGCCGCTTGCAGGCTCTTTTGATATTGCAATGGCAATGGCCTTTGAACTTTGATGATGCAAAATTAGTGGTTTGGCAGGCATCATGAAAGTAAAACATCGTGTTTTTGCAATTAAACATCAATCTTCTTACTATTTAACCGTTATTCTATCTTGTAAACGACAATACGTAAGGAAAATGTTTTGTTTTCCTTACAGGTTGAAATATTGCGTGCTTTTTATTGCTGTCTGCTAAAAACACCGCCTTTCATCTCCTACGCTCTTGTCCATCAGTGTTTCGGACAAAAAGTAGAATATGGGGTTTGTCAAAGTTTAGGTGTTGATTTATTGAACACAGAGGCACTGAGACGCAGAGGTCTTGTGCAAAAAGAAAAAACGCTGAGTCTCTGTGTTCAGTTTATCATATAAGTTAATTTTGATTCGTTACTTACATGTTTATTCGTGCATATTCATGTGGCGCCGCAGGCATACCAAAGTCTTTTCCCTTGTCTTCTGCTGTTTTTGAGTCGTCAGTCTGCCAGTTTCAGCAAGCAAAACCGCCAGTTTTTGTAAACGAATCCATTGGATTCGTCCAACGATTCCATTGATTTTGTTCAACGATTTCAATGGATTCGTTCAACAATTCCATTGGATTTGTCCAGCCATTCTGCCGCTTTTGTTGCTTCAGTCCGTCGTTTTCGCCGTTCGTTTCCGGCAGTCCTGGCCTCGCTGGCCGTCGCTTCACAGCTTGCGAAACTTGAATTTGGAGTCCACTTGAACACGTGTTCACGTGATGAAAATGAAGGAAATGCGATGCGCAGCCGCTCCCCTCTCTGCTCGGCTGAAAGGCGATGTCTGAGCGGACAGCATTAGTTTTTTTTAATGCCGCGTCACAAACGAGACGGCATATAGTCATAGAGTAGGGGAGGAGAAGTGGGAACAGCCCATGACAGGTGCTGAATGACTATTTCCTGCGCAGCGTGATGACGGCGATTTCGGGCGGCACGCCAAACCGGAAAGGTACGAGCCCACTTAGGCCTGCGCTCACATAGAGGGCACGGTTGCCTTCGTTGTCGAGGCCCGCCACGTGTTTTTCAACCACTCGTGCCGGCGCCCATCCGAAGAGTCTTATCTGCCCACCGTGGGTGTGGCCTGAAAGAGTGAGCTGTGCGTGTGTCTTTCCCAGAATGCTGTCTGTCCAGAGTCTGGGTGCATGTTGCAGCATGACCAGGAACGAACCTTCGCCTGCGCCCTTCACCGCCTGGCCGATGTTGCTGCGGTTAAGCGGATTCTTGCGGTAGCGCGACGGACAGTTGTCCTCGGTGCCTGCAATGACGATGCTGTCGGATTGCCGCTTCACCACGCGGCTGTCGTTCATCAACAGCTGCCATCCCATGCTGCGAATGCGGCTCTGCGTCTGCTGTTCGTTCAGTCGACGCGTATCTTCATCGGTCACAATATAGTTGGCATAGTCGTGGTTGCCCAACACAGCGAACACGCCATCGGCGGCGCTTATCGACGACAGCCGTGGCTGTATGTGGTCGAGTTCCTGCGGCAGTATGTTCTGGATGTCGCCGGTGAAGACCACCATGTCCGCCTGTTGTGCGTTGATGCTGTCTACGGCTCGGTCGAGCAGTCTGTCGCGGAATCCGGTGAGCGAGCCTGCATGGATGTCGCTGATGTGGACAATGCGGTAGCCGTCGAAGGCAGGTGGCAGGTCGGCGAAGGCCACTTCCACGTGGCGCACCTTCAGGTTCATCACGCCCAGTGTGCTGCCGTAGACGATCACGTAGACCGACAGCAGGGCGAGCACCAGTCCGATGGCGTTGCCCCAGTTATGGCGCGACTTGCGCAAGCGGCAGACGATCAGTCCCAGCCAGCTGCATAGGGCGAACAGCGCTTTGGGAACAACAATCAGTCCGAGCAGTAGCAAGAACAGATAGAGCCAGTTGATGTCGGTGGGTGCAAAGCCGTCGACGGTAGTCAGTGCCAGTGCATAGGCCGTCATTCCCAGTGCGGGAAGCCAGAACAAGATGCGTTTCCACATGCCGTAGCCTTTCTTCCGCCGCAGGTAGTGCCAGTGGAAGTAGAGGTCGGGAACGGCGATGAGCAACAGGAGCAGGACAATGATTCGGGCTATCATGGGTGATGGGTGTTGGATGAGGGGTGATGGATGATGGGTGATGGGTGATGGGGGGGAGGGTTATTGGTTGAGGAAACGGCGGGCCAGTTCCACGGGAATGCCGCGCCGATGAGCGTAGTCGCGCAGCTGGTCTTCGCCTATTTTTCCTATGCTGAAGTAGCGCGCCTTGGGGTGGGCCATCATCAGTCCACTCACCGAAGCATGAGGCATCATCATGCCGCTTTCGGTCAGGCGGATGCCTATTTGTCGCAAGTCGATGAGGTCGTCGATGATGAAGTTCAGGCTGGTGTCGGGCAGTGAGGGATAGCCAACAGCGGGTCTGATGCCTTGGAAAGCCTCGATGTGCAGCTGCTGCATGGTCAGATGCTCGTCGGGCGCATAGCCCCAGTAGTGCTTTCTCACCTCTTCATGCATGCGCTCGGCTGCCGCTTCTGCCAGCCGGTCGGCCAGTGTCTGCATGAGCATCTGCATGTATGGGTCGCCTCGATGCTGTTCGGTCAGGGCGTGGTCGGTGCTGGTGGCGAAGATGCCGATGCGGTCGGCGCAGCCCGACGACAGCGGACGGATGAAGTCGGCGAGACAAAGGCACGGCTCACCAGTGCGTGCCACCTGTTGCTGGCGCAGCATGGGCAGTCGCGTGGAACCTACGATGATGTCGTCGCCGTCGCTGTTGGCGTCGAACAGTCCGAACAGCGCATACACGCTGAAGTGGCCGTCGAGCTTGCTGAGCATGTCCTCGGCTTCGGCCCGAAGTCCTGCGCGCTGCTCGCGACCTTTGCTGCCCACGCCCCAGGCATAGTCGAAATAGGGCCAGTTGATGTAGGGCGCAGTGTCGGCAATGGTGTATGTGAGCTTTCTGATCATCTGAACAGTAGCTGTTCGCCCCGTGCGTTTTCGTCGAAGCGGCCGTGGTCGAAGATGAGGTTTCCGTTGCAATATGTCTGCACCACTTTCCACTGGAAGGTGTGGCCCTCCAGCGGACTCCATCCGCAGCGGCTCTGTATGACGTCTGTCGTGACGGTCCACGGGTCGTGGGGATTCACCACCACGAGGTCGGCCTTGTAGCCTGGCCGTAGGTAGCCTCGGTCGCGCAGGCTGAACAGGTGTGCGGGATTGTGCATCATCAGCTGTGCCAGTCGCTCCAGCGTGATGACGCCCTCGTCGGCCAGTTCGAGCATGACGGGCAGCGAGAATTGTATCATCGGCATGCCCGAGGCGGCCTTGGCCGCGCCGCCTTTCTTGTCGCTCAGCAGGTGCGGGGCGTGGTCGGTGGCTACGGTTTCTATAAGTCCGCTGGCAAGAGCCTGACGCAGTGCGTCGCGGTCGTGAGGCGACTTCACGCTGGGATTGCACTTGATACGCGTGCCCAGAGTGTCGTAGTCGCGGTTGGTAAACAGCAGATGGGCAATGACTGCTTCTGCCGTGATGTTGCTGAATTCGCCGAAAAGCTCGAGCTCCTTGGCGGTGGAGACGTGGGCCACATGCAGCCTTGTGCCAAAGGCCTTGGCCATCTGAACGGCCAGGAAACTGGACTCATAGCAGGCTTCTTCGCTGCGGATGAGCTGGTGCAACCGCACGTCAGGGTCGTCGCCATGCGACAGCTTGGCCTGTCTCATGTTCTCGTTGATGATGGCCGTGTCCTCACAATGGGCCACCAAGGGTAGTCTGGCCGACCGGAAAATCTCTATCAGTGAGTCGTAATTGTCCACCAGCATGTTGCCTGTGCTGCTGCCCATGAAGAGCTTGATGCCGGGAACCTGGTGCGGGTCGAGTTCTGCGAAGAGGTGGGCATTGTCGTTGGTGGCACCGAAGAAGAAGGCGTAGTTCACGTGGCTTTTCTCTGCGGCCAGCCGTTGTTTCTGACAGAGGGCTTCTTTCGTGGTGGTCTGTGGCACGGTGTTGGGCATGTCGAAATACGACGTGACGCCTCCCCATGCTGCGGCGCGGCTTTCGCTCTCGATGTCGGCTTTCTGTGTGAGGCCGGGCTCACGAAAGTGCACGTGGGTGTCGATGACGCCCGGAAAAACGAAGCACCCCGAGGCATCGACCGTGTGGTCTGCTTGCCTCGGGGTGGCTGTGTTGTCAGTAATCTCAGCAATGCGGTCGTTTTCGATGAGGATGTTTCCCGAAAAGGTGCGTCCCTCATTGACGATTGTTGCGTTCTTTATGTAGTGTCTCATTCTGTCAGACAGGTTTATTTCAGACTGTCGGCTGGCTGAGCCAGCTCGTTGGGAGTGGGCAGTTTGGGCAGTGGTGCTGCCTGCTGCACAGGCGCAGGCGAGACCGTCTGCTGTTCGGCCATGCCATTCATGATGGCCTCGTTTTGCTGTGCCTTCTCGTAGTAGTCGTGAACGTATGGGTCGTTCTTGAAGTTGTCGGTGGCCTTGGCCATCAGCGCCTCAATCCATGGCTGCAGCTCGGGATGGGGATAGCCGGCGGTCATCATGAAGAAGACGCCCGGTCCGAGCGCGTTGTCAAAGTTCTCTTCGATGAATCTGGTAACAAGACTGTCGGTGCGCTGTGTCAGCTGGGCGTATTCTATCTGCAGCCGCTGGTTGGTAACGGTCTCGTCTTCACCGTCCATGATGGCCTGTGTCTGCTTGTGACTGAGGTCTGCAATCTCGCTTTGCACGCGACCGAAGTCGTCGAGAAAGGTGGCGAGCTTGTCGTTGAGCGGCGAACCACTGGCGCGGCACTGCAGGTTCTGTATCTTTACGGTGATGTCGCCGCCTTCGATGACCACAGGCATGATGCCCTCGTCGTCGATGCAGAGCGTGGCCAGACGTGCACTGTCTACGTTGCCTGTGAAACGGAACTGCCCGTGAACGACGTCACAAGAGTCCACGTTCTTCATGTTGTTGTTGTTGTAGACCTTCAGATACAGCTTTCGGCCGTCGAGCATCTGAACGTCCGACGAGCCCTGAATGTTGTAGCTGTTAGCACACGAAGCAAGCGCAGCAATCGTCAGTAGCGCATAGAAAAATCTAATCATACAGATGTTTGTTATACTTCTGGTGGTTTTGAACACCATGCAAATGTACAACGTATTATTGAACTAAGGAAAAATTTTTATGCTATTTAAAACAAATGAGGCCACTTTTAGCGTTTTTTTGCCTCTTTGTCTAATTCGTGGGATATTCGCTGTGTGGTATACACTTGCAGGATGGCTCCAATGAGCAGCAGCACCACCCATTTGTTATATATATAAGTAATGTACGTCATGCTGCCGTTGTGCACATTGTCGAGAAACCACTGGCGCGCCACGCCGTAGGAGCTCTCCAGCATGTCGAGTCCACCCACGACGAGAAGCACATCGGCTGTCAGCATGATGCGCCTCAGCCTTCTCACCACCACACTCTTGCCCTCGTAGGTCTGCTGCCACTGCATGGCACCAAACAACAGGCTGCCCACCAGGAACAGCCATCCGCCGGCGGCCAGCTTTCCAAGCACGGCCATGCCGGCCCCAACCACCATCAGTGCGCCGCCGCACATGAGCACAATGCTCTGCCATTTATTCAGCTGCTTCATGGGGCAGTGGCGTTGGTTCGTACATGTCGTCGCTCAATACGAAGATGTCCTCGTCGTCGGCCTTCATGAAATAGCGCTCGCGGGCTATCTTCGTGATGGCCTTCGGGTTGCGTCGCAGCTCCTTCAGCTGTCGCTCGTCGCGCTCATATTGGGCGTTGTATTTGTCTATCTGGGCTTCCAGTTCGCTGATCTCCATGTCGTACTTGATGCGCTGCACGAAGCTGTTCTCGTCGAAGAAACCAACGATGAGAACGCCCACGATGAGCACCAGCCAGTACTTGTTGTGGCTCAGGAAAGCGTAGATGGGATTGGTCTTGCTCATATAAAAAACGTTTATTTGGCCACAAAGTTAGTAATAATTCTTGGAAATTTGCTAACTTTGCAGAAACTTTTCAGATTATTATGAAAGAATACATCGTTTCAGCACGCAAATACAGGCCCATGTCGTTCGACACTGTGGTGGGCCAGACAGCGCTGACCACTACACTCAAGAATGCCGTGCGCAGTGGCAAACTGGCCCATGCCTACCTCTTCTGCGGGCCGCGAGGCGTGGGCAAAACCACCTGCGCGCGCATCTTCGCAAAGGCCATCAACTGCCAGCATCCCACCGAAGAGGGCGAGGCATGCAACCAGTGCGAGAGCTGCCAGGCGTTCAATGAGCAGCGCTCCTTCAACATCTTCGAGCTCGACGCTGCGTCGAACAACTCGGTGGAAAACATCAAGGCGCTCATGGAGCAGACGCGCATTCCGCCGCAGGTGGGCAAGTACAAGGTGTTCATCATCGACGAGGTGCACATGCTCTCCACGGCAGCCTTCAACGCCTTCCTCAAGACACTCGAGGAGCCGCCAGCGCACGTCATCTTCATCCTGGCCACAACCGAGAAGCACAAGATTCTGCCCACCATCATCTCACGATGCCAGATCTACGACTTCGAGCGAATGACCGTGCCCAATATCGTCGACCACCTGAAGATGGTGGCGCAGAAAGAGGGCATCAGCTTTGAGGAGGAGGCGCTCAACGTGATTGCCGAGAAGGCCGACGGAGGCATGCGCGACGCCCTCTCGGTATTCGACCAGGCTGCATCGTTCTGTCAGGGAAACATCACCTACCAGAAGGTCATCGAGGACCTCAACGTGCTCGACTCGGAGAACTACTTCAACATCGTGGACCTCGCCCTGCAGAACAAGGTGCCCGAGGTGATGGTGTTGCTCAACAACGTGATTGCCAACGGCTTCGACGGCGGACACCTCATCGGCGGACTGGCCACGCACATCAGGAACGTGCTCATGGCCAAGGACCCGCAGACACTGCCCTTGCTGGAGGTGAGCCAACGGCAGATGGAGCGGTTCAGCGAACAGGCGAAGAAGTGCCCCACGCGGTTTCTCTATCAGGCGTTGAAGCTCTGCAACCAGTGCGATATCAACTATCGGCAGAGTTCCAACAAGCGCTTGCTCGTGGAACTGACGCTCATCCAGATAGCGCAGGTCACGCAGGAGGACGATACGCCCGCAGCGGGGCGTAGCCCCAAGCGCTTGAAATCCCTGTTTCGGAAACTCATTACGAACGTTCAGCCAAAGGCGGCTGCTCAGGGTGCCGCCGAACGTTCGCACGCAGGAACCGTCCGGCAGAAGGAGCCCGTCGCTCCCTCTGTGCCGACGGAAAGTGCCGCTAAGCCTGCCACTACGGCTGCCGCACCGGCACCTCAGGCAGGAAAACTCAGACTGTCAAACATCGGACACACCTTCGCGACCATGAGGAAGGTGGGGCAGGAAACCGAGCAGACCGTAGAACCAGAACTCAAGGACAACGGTGAGCAAAAGGCGTTCACCGACGACGACCTGCTGTTCCATTGGACAAGCATGTGCAACCGCATGCCGCAGGAGATGGCAGGCATGGCGGCAAGAATGAAGAACATGACGCCGCACATCGTGCAGATGCCGATAGTGGAGGTGGTGGTCGACAACGAGATTTTGCTCAATCAGATGACGGCCATTAAGAAACGCATACGCAACACCTTGGCGCGCGACCTCCACAACAACCAGATAGAGCTCACGCTGAGACTGGCGGAAGCCTCGGAGGTGACGAAGATCCTCACCAAGAAAGAACTCTTTGAAGAGATGAGCAGGAAGAATCCTGCCATCGAGAGACTGCGCAGCCTCTACGACATGGAGCTGGCCTGATGCCATTTCCAGCCCTCATTATAGACCAAAGACCTTGCAGCGAACCGTTACGCGGTCTATAGGCTTCATCCTCCACTGTCCATATTGGGAGTGCAGACTCTTTTTCCCTCCCTCTTGAATATACAAAAAGGCAGGCAGGAATGCATCGCGATGCACTCCTGCCTGCCGTATCTATGGCTTGCGATTGTTCAGATAAGGGTCATGCCCAGCTGCGCACATTCCCGGCGCATGTCGCATGGCCAGATGCTCGACTGGATTTCGCCCAGATGGCCTTTGTGCAGCAGCGTCATGCAGAGACGGCTCTGCCCGATGCCACCGCCGATGCTCAGCGGCAGCTCGTCGTTCAGCAGCTTCTGGTGGAAATACAGTTCCTTGCGGTCCTCTTTGCCGCAGAGCGCCAGCTGCCGTAGCAGGCTCTCCTTGTCTACGCGGATGCCCATCGACGATAGTTCCACCGACCTCCCCAGCACAGGATACCAGATGAGAATGTCGCCGTTGAGGCCCTTCTGCCCGTCTTCTCCCAGAGTTGTCCAGTCGTCATAGTCGGGTGCTCGGCCGTCGTGTGGCTCGCCATTGGACAGTTTTCCGCCAATGCCGATGATGAAGACTGCCCCATATTTCTGCGCTATCAGGTCTTCGCGCTCCTTCACTGTCTTGTCTGGGTACATCTGCAGCAGCTCTTCGCTGTGGATGAAGTGGATGTTCTGGGGCAGGAAAGGCTTCAGCTTGGGGTAGCGCTCGCACACCAGGAACTCGGTGCGGAGGATGGCTGCGTAGATGCGTCTCACGATGTCCTTGAGGAATGCCACCGTGCGCTGGTCGCGCGTGATGACGGCTTCCCAGTCCCATTGGTCCACATAGAGCGAGTGCAGGTTGTCCAGTTCCTCGTCGGCGCGGATGGCGTTCATGTCGGTATACACGCCGTAGCCAGGCTCCACCTGGTACTCGGCCAGCGTCAGCCGCTTCCATTTGGCCAGCGAATGCACCACCTCGGCCTTGGCATCGCCCAGGTCCTTGATAGGGAAGGTGACGGGACGCTCCACGCCGTTCAGGTCGTCGTTGATGCCAAGACCCTGAAGCACGAACAACGGAGCGGTGACGCGACGAAGCCTCAGTTCCGTGCTCAGGTTCTGCTGAAAGAACTCCTTGATAAGCTTGATGCCCAGTTCCGTCTGACGCATGTCAAGCAACGGCTGGTAGACGATGGGCTTGATGACTTTGCTCATTGTTTCCTAAATTCTTCTATACCTTAATCAAAACTGACTGCAAAGGTACACATTTATTGTTAATGTGCAAGCAAATTTTCTGAAAATTGTACATTTTGACACAAAAATAATGCAAAATCGTTGCAAAATGCTTGCATTATGACCTCTTGGGCCTACAGAAATAGCACCTGTCCACCGCGTGAACCTGTTTTCTGTCATCCCCAATTTCCTCATCCCTTGCCATATCTCAATGCATCATTCGTCGTGTCTGTCTTCATCCCCTCCATCGTTGCAACCCCGAAAAAAACGTCCCGAAAATTTTGCATTCCCCTAAAATAGTTGTACCTTTGCACTCGCTTACCAAAGCAAGGTCCCGTAGCTTAGCTGAATAGAGCGTCAGATTCCGGTTCTGAAGGTCTTGGGTTTGAATCCCAACGGGATCACTTACGTATGGAAACAGTCCTGCCAGCAGTTGTTGGTGGGACTGTTTCTTTATGTCGGAAAAGGGGCCGTTACAGGATGTCGCGGGCTATCCAGGCGCAGGCGATGGCATCGTCGAGGGCGTGATGGTGGTGTTCCATGTGGTAGCCGCAGAGTTCTGCGATGGTGTGAAGCTGGTGGTTGGGTGCGAAAGGAAAGGCCTTTCGCGAGGCGATGCAGGTGCAGAAGAAGGGGTAGTCGGGATAGTCCATCTGGTAACAGCGGAAAACCGCCTTCAGGCAGGTCTCGTCGAAGGCTTTGTTGTGGGCCACCAGAGGGAGTCCTTCTATCAGGGGCTCCACCTTCTCCCAGACGTATGGGAAGACCGGCGCTTCCTCTGTGTCGTACCGGGTGAGGCCGTGAATGCGGGTGTTCCAGTAGTTGTAGTAGTTGGGTTCTGGCTGGATGAGCGAGTAGAAAGAGTCAACGAACTCGCCGTCTCTGACCACCACCACGCCCACGGAACACACGCTGGTGGGCTTGTTGTTGGCGGTTTCAAAGTCGATGGCGGCAAAGTCTCTCATGGTGTCGTGCCTTTTTCCCTCTCTATGGCAGCCTGCTTGGGCGATGAAACGTTAGTTCTATTGGTCGGGGTTCTCCACAAACCCCTGATACTCGGGCACCAGAGCCGACATGATGGTGTCGTAGCTCTCCTCCATGGTTCGCTTGATGTTGTCAGGCCCCTGGCTTTCTGGCCTGATGGGTTTGTGGATGGTGAGCGTCATCGGGTGCCATGTGATGAAGTGGTAGTCGCGTGTGCGGGGCATGATGTCGAACGACCCGTTGATGGTAAGTGGCACTACGGGCAGCTGCAGTTCGTCGGCCAGCATGAAGGCTCCTCGCCGAAATACGCCCATGTGTCCGGTGAATGTGCGGGCGCCTTCTGGAAAGACGCAGAGCGACATTCCGCCGCGAAGGATGGTGCGAGCCTGGTCGTATGTCTTCTTGATTTTGCTGGCTCCGCGCTTGTCAACGAATATCTGGTGTGACCTGGCGCAAGCAAATCCGATAAACGGCATCTTGCGCAGCTGCTGCTTCATCATCCATTTGAACTGGCGGCCCAGGTGTCCGAAGATGAGAAAGATGTCGAACATGCCCTGATGGTTGCTCACAAACACGTAGGATTCGCCCTCTTTCAGGTTCTCGCGCCCTTCCACCTTGACGGGGATGAGAAACAGTTTCAGGGTCACCCATGCCCACGCCTTGCCAGGGTAGTAGCCAAACCAATGGCCACCAAACAGTGTGCATCCGATGGCAACGGTGAGCGAAATGAAGATGGTCCACACCAGAAACAGTGGGACGGCAATGCAGAGCTGGTAGATGCGGTAAAGTATTTTCATCGTTCTTATTCGGTAATCTTGGGGTATTTCCTTGTCCATCCGTCCCAGCGCAGGCGCATCACTCCGAAGAAGGCCTCGCCGAAGATGCCGCCCGACATTTTGGAAACGCCTTCGCGGCGGTTGACGAAGATCACCGGCACTTCCTTGATCTTGAACCCTATTTTGTAGGCCGTGAACTTCATCTCTATCTGGAAAGCGTAGCCCTTGAAGCGTATCTTGTCCAGCTCAATGGTCTGAAGCACGCGGCGGCGATAGCATTTGAAGCCTGCAGTGGTGTCGTGCACCTTGAAGCCGGTCACCAACCTGACGTATTTAGAGGCGAAATAGCTCATGAGAACGCGGCCAATGGGCCAGTTCACGACATTCACTCCGCTGATGTAGCGCGAGCCGATGGCCAGGTCGTAACCCTCGTCGGCGCAGGCCGCATAGAGCCGGGGCAGGTCGTTGGGGTCGTGACTGAAGTCGGCATCCATTTCAAAAATGTAGTCGTAGTCGTGTTCCAGAGCCCACTTGAAACCGGCTATGTAGGCCGTGCCCAGTCCAAGTTTGCCGCTGCGCTCAAGAATAAACAGCCGGTCGGAAAACGCTGTCTGCATCAGACCCTTTACAATCTGCGCCGTGCCGTCGGGCGAACCGTCGTCGATGACAAGGACGTGGAAGCACTTCTCCAGGCCAAACACAGCCCGGATGATTTTCTCAATGTTCTCCTTCTCGTTGTAGGTCGGGATGATGACAATGCTGTCGCTGTTGTTCATGATTTGCAGAAATTATAGTGCAAAAGTACGAAAAAAGGTTGATACGACTGCATCTTCTTGGCGACTTTCTTTTCTTTGTGAGTTTTTTTTCGTAATTTTGCGGAACTTTTCTTATGAAGATAGAGGATTTGCTGCTATTATATGGCCAGAGTCAGCAGGTGCGGGCTCTGGCGAAAAGTCTCGAGGACGAGTCGGTGAAGACCGTTTTCGTGCAGGGGCTCGTGGCGTCGGCCGCTCCCGTTTTGTTTGCATCGGCCGCCCCGCAGTTGCGTATACCCGTGCTTTTTGTGTTGAACGATGCCGAGGAGGCGGGCTATTTCTATCACGACCTGACCCAGATGATGGGCACGGAACGTGTGCTTTTCTTCCCGTCGAGTTTCCGTCGCTCGGTGAAATATGGGCAGCGCGACGCGGCCAACGAGATACTCCGCACGGAAGTGCTGAGCCGATTGTCCGCTTGCCATCATGAAAACGACTCCTCGGAGCCGTCGCTTCCCCAAGGGCAAAGCCTCTTTATCGTCACCCACCCGGAGGCGCTTACCGAACTCGTCATCTCCAAGAAACAGCTCGACGAGCGCTCACTTCAGCTCAGCGTGGGCGACATTCAGGACATCACCGACCTCGAAAAACGTCTGCGCGAACTGGGCTTCACGATGTCTGACTATGTGTATGAGCCGGGCCAGTACGCCATTCGCGGCAGCATTGTCGACGTGTTTTCCTACAGTTCGGAATATCCTTTCCGCCTCGATTTCTTTGGCGACGAGGTGGACAGCATACGCACTTTCGAGGTGCAAAGCCAGCTTTCGCGCGACAAGCGAAAGACGGCCGAGATTGTTCCCGAGCTGAAAAGCTCCACCAGTCGCATCTCCTTCCTCAGCTTTCTTCCCTCCAATACGCTTGTTGCCACGAAGGATGTGCTCTTCCTGCGCGACATCATCGACCGCACCTACGAGACGGGTTTCTCGCAGCAAGCCCTCAATGAGCGCATGGCAGGTCTTACCGAAATGGACCGCCAGTCGCTGCTCGAGGAGATGAAGTCCGAGGCGCAGCTCATCACCGGCCGCCAGTTCACCGACGAGCTTGTGGCGTTTCGTCGCCTGGAGTTCGGGCCGAAGGCCTCGGGCGTTCCACAGGCCACCATTCGCTGCAACACCGTGGCGCAGCCGCTGTTCCACAAGAACTTCGACCTGCTCATGCAGACCTTGGCCGACTATCAGCGCGGCGGCTACCATCTGTATATCCTGGCCGACTCGCAGAAGCAACAGGAGCGCCTGGCCGAAATCTTTGCCAGCATGCAGGCCGAGGACCATTCTCCTGCCGAAAGGCTGACCTTCCAGCCCATCGACAAGACCCTTCATGCGGGTTTCATCGACGAAAAGCTGAAGCTCTGTCTGTTCACCGACCATCAGATTTTCGACCGTTTCCACAAGTACAGTCTCCGCAGCGACGCCGCCCGCAGTGGCAAGATGGCGCTCACGCTCAAGGAACTGCAGGAGATGGATGTAGGCGACTACGTGGTGCATGTTGACTTCGGCATCGGCAAGTTTGCCGGACTGGTGCGCGTGCCCATACCGCCCAAACCCGGCCAGACCGGCGACAGCGGCAGCTATCAGGAGGTGATTCGCATCATCTACGCGAACAATGCCAAGGTCGACGTGAGCATTCATTCGCTCTACAAGATCTCGAAATACAAGCGCCAGGACACCGACAAGCAGCCCCAGCTCTCCACTGTGGGCACGGGAGCATGGGAACGCCTCAAGGAGCGCACCAAGAAGAAGATCAAGGACATTGCCCGCGACCTCATCAAGCTCTATGCCGCCCGTCGGCGCGAGAAGGGATTTGCCTTCAGCCCCGACAGCTATATGCAGCACGAACTGGAGGCCAGCTTCATGTATGAAGACACGCCCGACCAGCTGAGAGCCACCAACGAGGTGAAGGCCGACATGGAAAAGGCGCGGCCCATGGACCGTCTGGTGTGTGGCGACGTTGGCTTTGGAAAGACCGAGGTGGCCATACGCGCGGCTTTCAAGGCTGCCACCGACGGCAAGCAGGTGGCCGTGATGGTGCCCACCACCGTGCTGGCCTATCAGCACTACCAGACCTTCCTGTCGCGACTGAAGGACATGCCTGTGCGCGTGGATTACCTGTCGAGGGCGCGCAGCACCAAGCAGACAAAGGCCGTATTGCAGGACCTGGCCGAGGGAAAGATAGACATCATCATCGGCACACACAAGCTCATCGGCAAGCAAGTGCACTTCCGCGACCTCGGCCTGCTCATCATCGATGAGGAGCAGAAGTTCGGTGTTGCCGTGAAGGAAAAGCTACGCCAGATGAAGACAAACGTCGACACGCTCACCATGACCGCCACACCCATCCCCCGCACTTTGCAGTTTTCGCTGATGGGAGCCCGCGACATGAGCATCATCAAGACGCCACCGCCCAACCGCTATCCCATTCAGACCGAGGTGCACACTTTCAGCAGCGAGGTCATCGCAGAGGCCATTAATTTCGAGATGAGCCGCAATGGTCAGGTGTTCTTTGTAAACGACCGCATCTCCAACCTCACCGAACTGCAGATGCTCATCAGGAAACATGTGCCCGACGCCCGTGTCGCCATCGGCCACGGACAGATGAAACCCGAGGACCTGGAGAAGATCATCATGGGCTTCATCAACTACGACTACGACGTGCTGCTCTCCACTACCATCGTGGAAAACGGCGTGGACATTCCCAACGCCAACACCATCATCGTAAACGACGCCCACCACTTCGGCCTCTCCGACCTGCACCAGATGCGTGGCCGTGTGGGCCGTTCCAACCGCAAGGCCTTCTGCTATCTGCTGGCACCGCCCATGGCCAATATCACCCGCGAGGCGCAGAAACGACTCGAGGCGCTGGAGACCTTCTCCGACCTGGGCAGTGGCTTCAACCTCTCCATGCAGGACCTCGACATCCGCGGAGCGGGCAACTTGCTCGGCGCAGAACAAAGCGGATTCATGGAGGACCTGGGCTACGAGACCTACCAGAAGATACTCTCGCAGGCCGTGACTGAGCTGAAGAACGAGGAGTTTTCCGACCTCTACGCCACCGCCCTGCCCAAAGACGGCTCTCGCCGAGCCACGTCGGCAGCGCAGAACCGCCCTTCGGCCGATGCGCAGGAACTCATCAACCAGACGGAATTCGTGGACGACTGTGCCATAGAGAGCGACCTGGAGATGTATTTCCCCGACCTCTACGTGCCCTCAAGTGCCGAAAGAATGCTGCTCTATCGCGAACTCGATGCCATCAAGGACGACGCCGACCTGCAGGCCTACAAGCTGCGGCTGCGCGACCGGTTCGGCCCCATTCCCCACGAAGGCGAGGAGTTGCTGCAGGTGGTGCCGCTGCGCAGGATGGGCAAGCAGATGGGATGCGAGAAGATCATGCTGAAGCAAGGGCAGATGACCCTGTTCTTCGTGAGCAACCCCATGAGCGCCTACTATCAGAGCAAGTCGTTCGATAGCATCATCAACTACCTGACCCAGCATCCGCGACTCTGCAACCTGCGCGAGAAAAACGGCAAGCGAAGCATGGTGGTGAAAGACGTGAGAACCGTGGCTGAGGCCGTGACCGTGATGCGGAACATACAGAACTGACGAGATTCTTTTTATATAGCTGTCTGCTAAACACATCGCCTTTCATGTGTTTTCGCCTGCGGCGCTACACGAATACGCGCGAATACCCATATACTTTTCCAAGAATAATACATGATGCATTCATGTCTATTCATGTGTTTTCGCCTGCGGCGCTACACGAATACGCGCGAATACCCATATACTTTTCCAAGAATAATACATGATGCATTCATGTCTATTCATGTGTTTTCGCCTGCGGCGCTACACG
>JAFWQE010000012.1 GCA_017509155.1 Prevotella sp. | reverse complement strand
TTCTTGGTTGTCGTTGCCTTCTTGGTAGTTGTCGCCTTCTTCGTCGTGGTAGTCTTCTTGCTACCCGTCTTCGTCATCTGCTCAATGGTGTCGCGGGCCTGAGTGGCCAGATCGCTAAGACTGCACGACTTCACCTGCGTGGAAAGGAACCAAACCACAACGATTACACCCAGGAGGAACTTCAGCAGACGCTTCCATTGCGCTGCAGTGAGTTTACCCACCTTGACGGTTCCCGTCTTCGATGACTTCGATGTTTTTTTGCCCTTCGACGATCGGGCAGCCCGCTCGGTTTCACGCTGTTGACGCTGGCGCTCCTTCTCGGCTGCGGCCTCAAGTTTCGGGCGCACAACTTCTTCGTAACGCTGTTCACTATAGACATCGAAATTCGTTGCCAGACGAGCCTCTTCATCGTCGGCAACCTGAACGCCCAGCTGCTGCCGACAAGCCTCAGCAATCTCGTGGCGGAACGACAGTCCTGTCGACTGCTCCACTTCGCGTCCACTGGTAATACTTACCGTAGCACCCTCAACAATCTCACCATAGGCGGCACGTGCAACGGCTTTATAACGATACTCTTCCATATTGTCTTCATTGCGGCAACTCGGCTCTTCCGCCCGTCACCCATTACAAGTGATTATGGCAACAAAGTTACAAACAAAAAACGAGAAAGCAGAAAAAATATCAAATTTATTTTGTATTTTGCTCGTTTATTCGTAACTTTGCACCCGCAATCGGATTTCCGATATGCTTTGGACTTGTAGCTCAGTTGGTTAGAGCAACAGACTCATAATCTGGAGGTCCCAGGTTCAAGCCCTGGCTGGTCCACACTGAAAATCAAGCACTTACAAGGATTTTGTAGGTGCTTTTTCTTTTGTTGGTGAACATAAGGTGAACATAGAGAACCCGAAGTGACCTTGGGGTGACCTTCTGTATTTTAGTGTAATTACTTGGGAGAACATGAAATACATTAATGACTTATTGCGGCATATATACATCCCCCACACTATGGATTCAGTCAAAGTCGTGGCAAGAGTTTGAGGCAAACATCAAAAAGCGTGGCGTGGAGGTTGAGGTTGTGATGAAGCGGAGAGGCAGCAGGGACTATAAGGACATACAGGGCCTCCGATTCACGAAAGACGGGCTGACCTTTAAGGCCTCACAGATAAAGCGCGACCTTACATTTACAAATATCGTCTTGTATCTGGACGAAAATGCGAAGAAGGAACAGGAGGCTAAGACCACATATCAGCAACAGGCAAGACAGAATGACGAGCCCAGACAAGAGCCAAATCCTAGACAGGAAGAACGTCAAAAGGAATCACATCAGCACTCGCCAGGCTCGTCCATCGTCATTCCCTCATTGGGTTTGTTTGACACCAACAACCCCGTCTATGACCCCGAAGATGAAGATTTCCGCCGCCGTTTACAAAGAAAGAAAAAGAAACGGGGACTGAGGATTTAGAGAAATGAAGTGGAATTGTGCAGAAAGATTATGTATATATTTATCATTCCAAGATAACAACTAAGTCAGACTCGGCAAATACCTCGTCATCGATGGAGGAAATGGCATGAGCATGAATCGAGTTGCCAAGCGAAAACCGTATGCCTACGGTTGTCTCTATCCTGTCGCCTGTTTTTGGCTGACTTCGACATACGAAATTGTCTACCTCACAAAGATAGCCTATATATGGCGTGGTGCGGAGACGACCGTTGTTCCACGCAGAAAGTGCAAGAACTGACTGCTTCATGTGTTCGATGACTCCAGACACCAGCATTTTGCCCGTTTGGCTGACAAACATGTTGTCAGGCCGGACGTTTATGATGGTTTGGGCCATACTGTTGTCCTCCGATTCAAACTCGTCCACCATTATCATTGGATCTCGCTGTGGAGTTAGTCCTTTGATTCCTTCACCATGTATCCTCATCGTCATTTGGTAAAACTTATATCCATGCTCATTTTCGACTGCAAATATCGGAAAAATTTCCAAGAGTCCTTCCTCTGGATGGAAGAAATGATGGTCTGGATGACCAATATTTTCCGCATCATACAATTCCCGGGAAATCCAGAACACCGGTTTGCGGCAAGATTGCATTATCTTTGCATCCAAATAGGCAGAATGACAATGGTAATGGACATGCAAATAAAGATGAATCCAGCATTCGGCGAGTTTGAACAAATGCTCGTCAAGGTGCCACGCGACGAAGTGAACTATGAACAGGTTTATGAGGACGGGCGCAATTTCGTGGGTCGTATCTCCGTCGGAGGGAAGAGTTTTGTTGTGAAGAGATATGTCAATGTCCCTCTTATAAAGAAAGCGCTCTATTCTACCATCTTGAAAAGCAAGGCACAACAAGCATACGAGAAAGCCGATTACCTGTTGCGGCAGGGTATTGAGACGGCTCCCCCCGTGGCTTATATTGTGGTTCATCGCATGGGGTTCTACCACACCAGTTATTTCATCTCGGAGTATCTGCCTTACATTCCCTTCCGACGGATGTGGAAACTGGTCAAGGTGCCGCGCGAGCACGACATGCTGACGAAAGGATATACGGCGTTTCGTCGGCTACTGGCGGAAAAGGGCATCACTATTACCGATTCCAACCCCGATAATACATTAGTGTACAAGCGTGACGATGGCTACCACTTCGCCCAGATTGACATCAACCGCATAAAAATCAATGGTTGGTACTATTGTTTCAAAAGAACACGGAGATGAAGACAGGACTGGTGTTGGAAGGAGGAGCCATGCGAGGGCTATTCACCTGTGGCGTGCTTGACGTGCTGCTGGAAAGTGGTGTGTCGTTCGACGGAATGATTGGTGTCTCAGCGGGAGCGGCCTTCGGTTGCAATTTCAAGAGCTGGCAGAACGGACGCGCGCTGAGGTATAATCTGGCGTATGCCAAGGACAGACGCTATTGCAGCCTGTGGTCGTGGCTGACGACAGGTAATCTTTTCGGTGCCGAATTTGCTTACCATACCATTGCTGACAGGCTCGACATCTTTGACAACGAGGCCTTCGAGCGCAATCCGATGGAGTTTCATCTCGTGGCTACTGATGTTACGACAGGGCAGGCCTTCTACAAACAAGTAGAACACGGAGGGGCAAGTCTCTACGAATGGCTGCGTGCCTCCTCGTCGATGCCCATTGTGTCGAAGACGGTCCGTATTGAAGACCGTGAGTTTCTCGATGGTGGTATAGCCGACTCCATCCCTCTCCGCTATTTCCAGTCGTTAGGGTATGAGAGGAATGTAGTGGTGCTTACCCAGCCGATAGGTTACGAAAAGAAGCCCATGCCGATGATGCCTTTCATAAGGGTTATGTTACGGCAATATCCCAACCTGACCGATGCCATGGCGCGACGCCACGAGATGTATAACAGACAACTGCGCTATGTGGCAGAAGAGGCCATAAAGGGCTTAACGCTCGTCATCTGTCCCGATGACGTGCTCCCCATCGGCCGCATCTCCCACGACCGGCAGCGTATGCGGCAGACATATGAGATAGGTCGTCGCGTAGCAAGGAAAAGATTGGGGGAGATCTTGGGATTTCTGTATTGAAAGTCCCATTCATCTCTCTTTCGTCCTCACCATCTTTAGGATGTGGCGGCGGTACATCAGGCAGGCAGTGGTGAAATAGACGGCGGCCTGTGCCCAGAGAGCGAGCCACTCCGTGCTGATGTCGCGCAGCGAGCAGCCCATGGATGTGATGCGCACGTAACCGTTCATGCCGAAGGTGCTGGGGAAGAACCACGACACGGCACGCCAGAAGGGGTGCATGGCCGACTCGGGCCACGAGAAGCCGCTGAGGAACAGCAGGGGCACCGAAAGGAACACGAAGATAAGGATGCAGTCCTCGCGGCGGTAGATGAGTGCCGAGAGCGTCATGGCCAGGAAGATGCAGGCCAGCAGATAGGGCACGAGGAAGCAGAGGAACGTGAGGTAGTGGCCCAGCTGCGGCAGCTGGAACCACCGCGTGACGAGCGCGAAGGCATAGATGCCCATGACGATGTAGATGCCGAGATAGACCAGCATTTTGCCCGTGACGATGGTGACGGGGTGCTTATACAGACGGTTGAAGGGGATGATGAAACCCATGTTGCGCTCGCGGGTGCGTCCCATCTGCATGCCGATGGCCAGCAGGAGCGTCTGCTGAAGGATGAGCATCAACACGGGCGGGATGAGGAACGTGGCAAAGCCGCTCGACGGATTGTACAGTCTGACATGGTCGTACTCCACGGGCATCCGCGTGATTTCCTCGTCGCGTGCGGTGGCGGCTCCCACGCGCTCGATGCGGATGTCCTTGTCCATCTCGAGCGACACCTCGGTGGCACTGAGCAGCAGCGCCTTGTAGTAGAGCATCGAACTCATGTCGCTGTAGAGGGCCACGACGGTCTGGCGGAGTTGCAAAAGGTCGAGGTCGAAATGGCTGGGAATCTGGTAGATGCCGTAAGCCTCATGGCGCATCACCCAGCCGCGGGCCTCCTCCACCGAGCGGCAGCGGGCCACGATTCGCACATCGGGCGAACTATCGACCTTGCGGATAAACTCGCGACTGCGCTCCGAGCCGCACTCATCGACCACCACGGCAGGCACCTCGCGCACCACCTCGTTGTTATATACCCACGAATAGAGCAACGGATAGAACAACGGCACGAAGAAGATGAAGAGCCAAATGCCCTCATCCCTCAGAATGTCCATCAACTCGTGGTAAAATATATTGCGTATAGTTCTCGTTATTCTCATTGCGGTAGCCAAATCGTAAATCGTAAATATGTAAATCGTAAATCCTCACGGCATGTATTCAAATTGCAGGAACGCCTTGCGGTAGCGGTAGTTCACCACTAACGGACAGAGACAGAAGGCCACGAGCCACACCACCGACGACCACACGTAGGTGATGGGGAAACCGTCGAGTGCCTGGTTGACATAGATGAGATAGTAGTGGCGCAGGGGGAACCACACGGAAAGCGCCTGAAGCACGGGGTGCATGTCTGTGACGGGATAGGTGAAGCCTGCCAGTGAGAACGACAGGATGCCCCACAGGCAGCAGATGCAAAGGGCTATGCGCATGGCACCGGCCATCAGTCCGAAGAGCAGCACGCCGAAGCCCTGCGAGGCCAGCACCGTGAGCAGTCCGAGCAGCATCATCATGCCGATGCCGCAGTGGCACGGGAAGCCACAATGCACGAAGAACCACCAGTCCATCAGCCAGAACTGCAGCGTGTAGATGGCCGTCTGCGGCAGCAGTTTGCCGATGATGGCCACCGTCTGCGACTCGCCCGCTATCTTGTAGAGCACCCGCTGCGTGCGCTGTTTCCATTCATAGCCTATGGTATAGATTGTGGTGATGAGGATGAGCAGGATGAAGATGCCCGGCACCACCATGTTCGACAGATAGACGTTATAGTCGAGCGTAGGGTTACCCACGGGGTGACAGTCGATGGCGATGGGCTGCAGCCACGCCAGCATGTCCTCCTCACGCACACCCTTGGCCCGCAGTTTCTCGCGGAAGATGGCCAGGCTGATGAGTTCGCTCGAGGTCTTCAGCTCCTTCATCAGCAGGTTGGCAGGCACGAGGTAGCTGTCGTTGGTGTAGAACGACACGCGGGGCTGGCGCGAGGCCAGTGCCTTTTCCGTTGTGCCCGGCGGGATGTAGAAGAAGGCGTAGATGTCACCCCTGCGCATGGCCTCGTGTGCCTCGCTGAAAGAGTGGTATTTATAGCGTATGTCGGTCAGCTGCATCCCGTCGATGACCTGGCACAGTTTGCGCGTGGTGGCCGTGTTGTCCTCGTCCACCATTCCCGCAGGCATGGTGGTGGGCAGTCCCTCCTGCATGAGCGAGGTGAAGAACAGCGTGCAGGTGAGCGGGGCGATGATCATCACGAAGAGAAACACCGGACGATGAGCCAGCATCCGGCATTCCCTCCGTGTGACCTTTGCGATAAGTCTGAGATAGTTTTGCATATCCTTATTTGATGATGATACTCATGCCGGGGCGCAGACCGTCGGTGGCTTCCACCGGCCGTGCCTTCACCTCGAAGGTGCGCAGGTCGTAGCCCCCATTGGCCTTGGTGGCTTTCCACACGGCATAGCTGCCCTGCGGCTGGATGTAGAACACCTTCATGCGGATGTCGCGGTCGAAGGTGGGAATGTAGGCGGTGAACTCGTCGCCCATGCGCAGGTGGGCCAGACAGTCTTCGCGCACGTTGAACGTGGCCCACACGTCGTCGAGCACCGCGATGGTCATGATGGGACTGCCCGTGCCCACCAGCTCGCCCACCTTCGGATAGACGCTGCTCACCTCGCCGGCCATCTGTGCCATCTGCACGGTCTCGCCCAAGTAACTGTTTACCTCGCTGACGGCTCCGCGTGCTCGTTCTGTCTGTGCTGCAGCGGCACGCCGTTCTTCTTCACGGGCCCCGTTCACCGCCATGTCGTACTGGCTCTGCGCAGCCTTCTCGCGGGCCTCGGCAGCCTTGTAGTTGGCACGTGCCTCGTCGCGTTTCTGCTCGCTCATCACGCCCTCCTGGAAGAGGTGTTCCACACGCTGGTATGACTTCTCGGCAATCTCGCGCCCGGCCTTGGCCTGCTGCCACTGCTCGTAGGCACCGCGTATCTGCTCCTCGCGGGAGCCGTTGCGCGCTTTCTGCTCCAGGGCCGCTGCCGCCCCCTCGGCTCCCTGCGCCTGTTCGAGTTTGGCACGCAGTTCGGGAGCGTCGATGATGGCGAGCGTGTCGCCCACCTCCACATGGTCGCCCTCCTGCACCCGCAGTTCGAAAATGCGGCCGGGCACCTTGCCCGACACGCGGTATTCGGTTACCTCCACCTGCCCCTGGATGGGCTCTGAGCCTTCGTCGGTGGCAAACACGCCGATGAGTACCACCACCAGCACGCAGATGTTGAAGATGGTGATGGCAAGAATGATGTTCCTGTGCTGTTTCTTTGCTGATACCATATATTTATGTCCTTTCTTTACTGATTGTTTCCAAGTGTTCCGAGCGACTTCTTCAGGTCGGTATGTGCCATGCGCACCTCTATCTCTGCATCCACCCGCTCCGACTGTGCCTGCAGCCATGCCGTCTGTGCCTCCATGACCGTGGTGGGCGTGATGACACCTTCCTTGAATCCGACATTGGCCGTGTGCAGGTTCTCATCGGCGCGTGCTATGCTTGCCTGTGCCAATGCAAGCCGCTTCCTGGCTTCGTCCACACGGAAAGAGCTCTGGCTGACCTGTAGCTCTATCTTTTCGCGTGTCTCGTCCAGTTCAAGTTGCCGGATGGCGGTCAGCCCTTTTGAGGCTCTCACCTTATATCTCACGTCGCCCCAGTTCCACACAGGCACACGCACCAGCACCCCGACATTCCAGAATCCGCTGAATTTCCGCTCGAAACCGTTGAAAGTATTGGGATTCGACACTGCATAGCCGCCCGTCAGCATCACCTGCGGCTGGTTGCCCGCCTTCATCAGGTTCGTTGCCTGGCGCGAAATGTCCACGGTGTTCTGAAGCATCCTCAGTTCCGGGCGGTTTTCAAATGAAGAATGAAGAGTGAAGAATGAAGAATCTGCTGCCGCGCTGGAAGGGGAAAGCCGATTTGCTGCCGCGATAGAAGCCTCGCCACCTTGTGCGCTAGCAAATTGGCTTTCCCCTTCGGGCCGCCGAGCTAAACCTTCTTCACTCTTCACTATTAACTTTTCACTCTCCGAAACTGGCAGTCCACAAATCTGACACAGCAGCATCTTCGACAGTGTCAGTCCGTCAGTAACCTTCGTGAGAGCCATCTCCGCCTCGTTCACCTTCACGCTGACACTCAGCGCGTCGCTGCGGGTGGCCACGCCCTCGCCCACCATCTTCGTAACATCGGCATCAAACTTCTTTACCAACTGTAGGTAACTCTCAGCCAACCGCTGCTTGTGTTCCAGCGACACCACCTGCCAGTAAGTCTGATCCACCCTGTAGAGCGTGGCCTGGCGTTGTGCCTCTTCCGCATTCGCCGCCATCTCTTCCGAGAGGTCGGCCATCCTGTTGGCTGCCACGATGGCGCCGCCCATATACAGGGGTTGCGTCAGCAGGATGGAGCCTGCCCAGAGGTTGCGTGTGTCGGTGCGCAGCGCATCCACCAGGTGCTCGCCCGCGCCGTTGAGGGCCGTCGCGGCCTGCCCAAGGTCGGTGCCCAACTGCTGCTGCATGGCTGCGGGCAGCATCTGTGCGTAAGTCGCCAGACTGCCTTGCAGACCAATCGCCACAGTTGTACCCAGGCTTCCCAATGCCGACTTCTGTGCATCGCTCAGCAGGGATATTTCGCGGCTGGTATGCTCGTAGGCTCCCAAGGCACTGACGTGCGGCAAATATTTAGTGCGGGCCGACCTGCGAACATCAGCCGCCACGTTGCGCCTCACCTCCGCCACCCGCATCTGCTTATTGTTCCGCAGCGCCATCGCCCGGCAACTGTCGAGCGTCAGCAACGTCTGCGCTACGCTAAACGACAACTGACAAATGACAAATGACAAAACCGCCAATAGTCTTTTCATTTCAATACTTATTAAAAATTCCGGCGGCAAAATTACCAATCATCCGCCATACGCAGCTGTTCCCGATTTCGCCGACATTGTATCGGATAGCGCATACTTACCAAAGAAAACAATATTTATGCGGTATGGTACACTGACATTGGAATATTTTGACTACCTTTGTGCCGTAAAAACGACAATCATATAGGACTATAATGAACAACAGTGAAGTGGGATACACCGACGGCGACGTGATGATTATCGACAATGTGCGGCACTTGGAAGAGCAGTATCAACGGCTTCCAAGCCAGAATCTCATTATCCTGTGCTGCAAGGGCAGGATGCAACTCGACGTGAACGGACGGACGCTGCGCTTCGGCGAGAACGAGGTGCTGTTCTCCTCACCGGGGGCCATGCTCTCAGGTTTCATGTTCTCTGCCGACTTCGACTGCAAGATACTCTGCCTCTCCAACCGCATCATCCAGGAACTGCTGCGCCTGAACATCGAGACATGGAACAGCGCCGTCTACGTGCGCCGCATGAACATCGTGCGTCTGCCCGACGAGGAGGTGACGCAGTTCAGCCTCTACTACGCCCTCATCTGCCATAAGATGACGGCTCCGGCGGAGCGTCCCTACAGCCGCGAGACGATGCAGGCCATCATCCGCGCCCTGCTCTTCGACCTCTGCGTGGTGCTTGAGAGCCAGCTCACGGGGCAGCCCGACGTGCGGCCCTCCTCCGGGCGCACGCTCTTCGACCGCTTCCTCTCCATGCTCGCCGCAGAGAGCGTGAAGCGCCGGCCGGTGAGTTACTATGCAGGTCACCTGGCCGTGACGCCCAAATACCTCACGATGGTCTGTCAGCACCATAGCAACAAGGCCGCCTCGGAGTGGATTAACCAGTATGTGGTGGAGGATGTGCGCCACGCCCTGAAGTGTACCACGATGAGCATCAAGGAAATCTCCGACAGCCTCGGCTTTGTCAATATCTCCCATTTCGGCAGTTACGTGCGCCGCCACTTCGGCATGTCACCCTCGAAAATAAGGGAAGAAGCATCGTAAACAACACGTATGTCTCATCTGCGGGTGTTCTCAACTTCTCAGATGTTGTACTCGATGTAAAAGAACGGCTACCAGGCCGGAATCTTTAACCTTTTCAGAACAGCCGTTCTCGATACTTTTCTCTAAATTTGCACCTAAAAAAGCAGTTTTTTTTAGAATGCAGGACAATGAGTAAAGTGGTTATAAACAGTTTCGAGGACTTAAAACGGCTTGAGGGGGAACATATCGGCACCTCAGAATTCATGGTGATAACGCAAGAGTGTATTGACACTTTTGCCAGAGCCACCTATGACGACCAGTGGATTCACACGGATACGGAACGGGCCAAGGCCGAAAGCCCCTATCATACGACTATCGCCCATGGGTTTCTCACCCTTTCGCTGCTGCCATATCACTGGAACCAGATTATCCAGGTGAACAATCTGCGCATGATGGTGAACTACGGCATTGACAAAGTGAAGTTTGGTCAGCCCGTGCTTTCCGGGCAGAAGATACGTGTGGCCGCCTATCTGCATTCCCTGAAAAACCTGCGAGGCATCACCAAGGCAGAAATCAGGTTTCAGGTGGAAATCGCAGAAGAAGAAAAGTGGGCGATGGAAGGATTTGCCACCTTTTTATATTATTTCAATGAGAATTGTGTAGAATAAACAGGGATATACGGGAATTATCAG
>JAFWQE010000058.1 GCA_017509155.1 Prevotella sp. | reverse complement strand
TCGCCGGCCGACCTCGTGCAGCGCCGCCACAACTACGCCATCGTCGACGAGGTTGACTCGGTGCTGATTGACGACGCCCGTACACCTCTTATAATATCAGGTCCGGTGCCCAATGGCGACGACCAGATGTTTGAGGAATACCAGCCGCTCGTTGAGAAGCTCGTGGGCGTACAACGCCAGCTGGCCACCCAGTTCCTTTCGGAAGCCAAGCAGAAGATTGCCGAGGGCAACAAGCTCATGGAGGAAGGCAAGAAGAAAGAAGGCCAGGAAATGCTCGACGCCGGCTTCCTCTCGCTCTTCCGCTCACACAAGTCGCTGCCCAAGAACAAGCCGCTCATCAAGTTCCTCTCGGAAGAAGGCATCAAGGCCGGAATGCTGAGAACGGAAGAAACCTACATGGAGAACAACAACCGCCGCATGCCCGAGGCCGTTGAGCCGCTCTACTTCGTCGTTGACGAAAAGCTGAACTCGTGCGACCTCACCGACAAGGGTACGGAATGGCTCTCCAAGCAGGTGAACGACAAGCAGCTGTTTGTGCTCCCCGACATCACCACCGAGCTGTCGGCCCTGGAGGCTGAGAACCTCAGCGACGAGGAGCGCGTGCAGAAGAAAGACGAGCTGCTCTCGCACTATGGCGTGCAGAGCGAGCGCGTGCACACCATCCAGCAGCTGCTCAAGGCCTACACCATGTTCAACAAGGACGACGAATACGTGGTGATGGACGGTGAGGTGAAGATTGTTGACGAGCAGACGGGACGTATCATGGAGGGACGCCAATGGAGCGACGGTCTTCATCAGGCTGTGGAAGCCAAGGAGCACGTGAAGGTGAAAGACGCCACCCAGACGTTTGCCACCATCACCCTTCAGAACTACTTCCGCATGTATCACAAGCTGGCAGGTATGACGGGTACGGCATCGACCGAGGCTGGCGAGTTCTGGGACATCTACAAGCTCGACGTGGTGGAGATTCCCACCAACCGCCCCGTTATCCGAAACGACCAGGACGACCGTGTGTACAAAACGGCACGCGAGAAATACAATGCCGTAATCGAGGAGATTGAGAAGATGCGCAACTCTGGCCGTCCCACACTGGTGGGCACCACGTCGGTGGAAATATCCGAATTGCTCAGCCGCATGCTCAACATGCGCCACATCCCCCACCAGGTGCTCAACGCCAAGCTCCACCAGAAGGAAGCCGACATCGTAGCACTGGCCGGACAGAGCACCAATGGGCTGGGAGCCGTGACCATTGCTACCAACATGGCAGGTCGTGGTACCGACATCAAGCTCTCGCCCGAGGTGAGAGAGGCAGGTGGTCTGGCCATCATCGGCACGGAGCGCCATGAAAGCCGTCGAGTAGACCGCCAGTTGCGTGGTCGTGCCGGTCGTCAGGGCGACCCCGGTTCTTCGGTGTTCTACGTGTCGCTCGAAGACAAGCTGATGCGCCTGTTCGCCTCCGAGCGCATTGCCAGCGTCATGGACCGTCTGGGATTTGCCGAAGGCGAGCGCATCGAGAGCCCGATGATCAGCAAGAGCATCGAGCGCGCCCAGAAGAAGGTTGAGGAGAACCACTTCGGCGTGCGTAAGCGCCTGCTCGAATACGACGACGTGATGAACAAGCAGCGCACCGTGATCTACGAGAAGCGCCGCCACGCCCTCATGGGTGAGCGCATCGGCATGGACATTGCCAACGTGCTCTGGGACCGCGTGTGCAGCATCATCGAGACCAACGACTACGAGGGCTGCCAGGAGGCATTCATCAAGGTGTTTGCTATGGAGTGCCCCTTCACCAGCGAGCAGTTCATTGAAACGCCCAAGGCTCAGCTCGAGGACGAATCCTACGACAAGGTGATGGAGGCCTTCACACGCAAGACCGAGCGCATACGCACCGTGGGCAACCCCGTTATCAAGCAGGTGTTCGAAAACCAGGGCTCCGTCTACGAGCGCATCATGGTGCCCATCACCGACGGCAAGCACATATACAACATTGCCTGCAACCTGAAAGAGGCCTACGAGACGGAGAGCAAGAGCGTGGTGAAGGAGTTTGAGAAAGCCATCATGCTCCACATCATCGACGACTGCTGGAAGGAGAACCTGCGTGCGCTCGACGAGCTGAAGCATAGCGTGCAGAACGCAAGCTACGAACAGAAAGACCCGCTGGTCATCTTCAAGCTGGAGAGCGCCAAGCTCTTCGACGATATGGTGGACGAGATGAACAGCCGCATCGCCAGCATCCTGATGCGTGGCCAGATTCCCGAGATGCAACAGGAGGAGGTGCGCGAGGCCGCTCCCGAGAAGCACAGCCAGCGCTATCAGGAGACGAAGGCCGACGCCAACCAGCCTCAGCAAGAGCAGCTCGTGGACCGCAACCAGCAGGCCGCCGCACAACAAGACACGCGTGCTCAGGCAACGGAGGTGAACCGCGTTCCCATCAAGAAGGAAAAGCTTCCTGGACCAAATGACCCGTGCCCGTGCGGAAGCGGCAAGAAGTTCAAGAAGTGCCACGGACGAGGAATGGGGTAAAACGAAAAGTGAAAAGTGGAAAGTGATAAGTGGGGCCGCTCCATTCTTCACTCTTCACTCTTCACATAAAGAATTCCGCCTCTTTGCCCTCCCCTCCCAGGGGAGGGGCCGGGGGTGGGTTTATGTTTTTTATCTTATGAACATTCAGATATCCAACCTCAAGAAAACGTTTGGTGAGAAAACGGCGGTAGACATTGCCAGCTTCACCATCCATCAGGGTGACATGCTCGGGCTTGTGGGCAACAATGGAGCCGGCAAGACCACGTTGTTCCGACTCATCCTCGACCTGATAAAGGCCGACGAGGGTGAGGTGACACTCACCGGCGAGCAGTTCCCCGAGCCCATCAACCCCGCCAAGAGCGAGCAATGGAAGAACGTCACGGGAGCCTACATAGACGAAGGCTTCCTCATCGATTTCCTCACGCCGGAGGAGTATTTCAGCTTCATTGGCAAGGTGAGCAACCTCTCTGACGAGGAGGTGATGGCAAGGGTGGCCGAGTTCGAACATTTCATGGGGGGAGAAATCATGGGGCAGAAGAAGCTCATTCGCAACCTGTCGGCGGGCAACAAGCAGAAGGTGGGCATCATCTCATCGTTTCTGAGCAATCCGCAACTCGTGATTCTCGACGAGCCGTTCAACTTCCTCGACCCCACGAGCCAGAACATCCTGAAGCACAAGCTTGAAGACTACAACAAGCGCACCGGCGCCACCGTCATCATCAGCAGCCACAACCTGTCGCACACCATCGACATCTGCCCGCGCATAGCCCTGCTCGAACACGGAGAGGTGATACGCGACCTGGCGAACGAGAACGGAAGCGCCAAACAGGAGCTGGAGCACTATTTCGACACCTCGGAATAGCCCGCCTTTTCTTTTGTCTTCACGGGCATGCGCACCCAGAGCCAGCCTGGTATCAGCCGCCAGAAGGCTACCAGCACCCTATAACGCCAGTCGATAATGCAGACTCGGCGTTTTTTCTTTATTGCGCGAAACGCCGCACGTGCCACCTTCTCTTTCTTCATCAGCATGGGATAGCGGTGCGATGTGCCCAGCAGGTCGGTGTCGACGAAGCCTGGCCGAATGTCGGTGAAGCTGATAGGTAGCCCTCGCAACCGCGCCAGCTGGCTGAGCGCCTCCACATAATTGTTCTGGAAAGCCTTCGTGGCGCTATACGACGGAGCCACGCCCAGACCCTTGGTGCCCGCGATAGAGGAAACCACGGCAATGTGGCCGCCGCCATGTTCCGCCATATAGCCAAAGGCCGTGTCAACAAGCCGGGTGAACCCCAAGACATTGGTCGCGACGGTGTGCTCTTCAACCCCTTCCTCCAGCAGCGCGTTCTGCTTGCCAACACCCGCCACATGCACATACACATCCATTCCGCCCATGCGCTCCAGCAGCTCCAGCAATTCATCGCAGGCATTGGCACTACACACGTCAATCACTGCCGTATGCACCCGATCGGGAAAACTCCTCCTTATCTCTTCAAGACGCTCCTCCCTGCGGGCGGCAATGCCCAGCGTCCACCCTTCTTCAAGCATCAGCAATGCCACCTCGCGGCCAATTCCCGATGAAGCCCCAACAACTATAGCTCTTTTCATCTCAACTGCAAAGTTACGAAAAAAAAACCGAACCACCAAATTTTCAAGGACTATAAGAGCACATTTTCGAAAACACATTTTCATCACAGGAAAACGTCACACGTCCCAACGTCCCATCGTCCCATTAAGGTACTCTAACAACAAGGAAAAAAGGGAGAATTGAATTTTACTATATATATAATATATAGTAACCATATAATCCTTTATATTTCGCTTTTTGCAACCTCCTTAATGGGACGATGGGACAACGGGACGTGGGACATATCGAGATGTCTATGTGTGTTTCAAACGTAAATCGTCGTAAATCTAATCATAAATCCGCTCGGTCGGATTTTCAATCCGACCGCTATAAGTATAAGCATTTGTAATGCGAAAAAACGAAAAGCGGATTACAAATCCTTATACCCGAATGCTGCCGGATTACAAATCCAGCAGAGCGGATTCATGTAGATTCACGTTCTGAACGTCAATCGTCGTAAATCTATCATTAATCTTTTGCGCAGCATTTATGTGCTATTCATGTAGATTCACGTTCTGAACGTCAATCGTCGTAAATCTATCATTAATCTTTTGCACAGCATTTATGTGATATTTATGTAGATTTACGTTCTATGAGGGCAGTCAGCGGAAGTCTGCAAGTATAAAGTTTTTAACGTGTAGCCAAGGGTTTGTTAACAGATTTTCACAGGTTATGAGGGCGCGATTTTTGGCGGACGAGGGATTTCGTAGTAACTTTGCACATAGAACTCCCAACCCCAACAGTAACAAGCTGCAGATGACTTCGCTGGAATTGCCGCGGAGACAGGTAGCAGCACAAAATGCGATGAAAAGCGGAACGAGGAATGTTCCCTGTTACTCTCACAAAGAATGCGACGTGCCCGAACATTATATTCCCGACAACACCCAACCGACGCCGTGACGGCGCAAAACGCAAGAATCGACTGCGTAAAAAGGCGAAATTGATGACGCGAAAAAACAAAATAGGCCTGTTGAATCATTTTTTTGCCTTGCGGTTGAGGTTTTTCATGAAAAATTACTATTTTTGCATCTGCATTTAGTAACATTTCAACAAATTGACATTTATGAAAGACTTTCTGAAGTACACATTGGCCACCGTGCTTGGCATTTTCATCTTCATGCTGGTGATGGGCTTTCTGGCCGTAATGAGCATCGCAGGCATGCTGGCCTCGTCGGACACCACGACAAACGTTAAGGACAACACCGTGCTGGTGCTCAACCTGAAAGGCGCTATGGAAGAGCGCGCCGCAAGCGACCTGATGACCATGTTAAGCGGAGACGTCTCCGGCCCTGCTGGTCTCGACGACATGCTCAACGCCATCAACAAGGCGAAGGACAACGACAACATCAAGGGCATCTACATAGAAGCCGGCATGTTCAGCCCCGACACGCCCGCCTCGATGCAGGCCTTGAGAAAGGCGCTCGCCGACTTCAAGAAAGCAGGCAAATGGATAGTTGCCTATGGTGACCAGTATACCCAGTCGACCTACTACATTGCCAGCGTGGCCGACAAGGTGTGGATGAACCCGCAGGGCATGCTCGACTGGCACGGCATGGCATCGCAGCCCTACTTCCTGAAAGACCTCATGGCCAAGTTCGGCGTGAAGATGCAGCTGTCGAAGGTCGGTGCCTACAAGAGCGCACCCGAGATGTTCACCGCCGACAAAATGAGCGACCCCAACCGCGAGCAGGTGACGGCCTACGTGAACGGCATCTGGGACAACGTGGTGGCCGCCGTGGCCGAGAGCAGAAAGGTCAGCAAGGACTCGCTCAACGCCTACGCCGACAGGCTCATCATGTTTGAAGACGCGCAGAATCTCATCAAATACAAGCTGGTGGACAAGCTCATGTACACCGACGAGGTTAAGGGCGAGGTGAAGAAGCTCCTCAAGATTGACAACGACGACGACATCAACCAGGTGAACGTGGCCCAGATGCAGAACGTGAAGGAGAAGAGCCGCGACGGCGAGCGCATTGCCGTGTACTATGCCTTTGGCGACATCGTGGACGAGGCCGAGAGCGACGTCATGGGCACGCAGGGACATCTCATCGTGGGGAGCGAGGTGAGCAAGGACCTCGAAGAGCTGATGAACGACGACGAGGTGAAGGCCGTGGTGCTTCGCGTGAACAGCGGTGGTGGCTCGGCCTACGCTTCGGAACAGATATGGAACGCCGTGAAGAAGCTCAAGGACAAGAAGCCCGTCGTGGTGTCGATGGGAGGTATGGCCGCTTCGGGAGGCTACTACATCAGCTGCGCCGCCAACTGGATTGTGGCAGAGCCCACCACGCTCACCGGCTCCATTGGCATCTTCGGCATGTTCCCCGACATGAGCGAGCTGCTCACGCAGAAACTCGGGGTGAAGTTCGACGAGGTGAAGACCAACAAGAACGCCACCTTCGGCACTATGGCACGACCCTTCAACGAAGAGGAGATGAGGTATCTCAACATGTATATCGACCGCGGCTACAAGCTGTTCCGCCAGCGCGTGGCCGATGGGCGACGCATGAGCACCGAATCGGTGGAAGCCATTGCCCAGGGACACGTGTGGCTCGGCCAGGACGCCCTGAAGATAAAGCTCGTGGACGAGCTCGGAGGCCTCGACCAAGCCGTGAAGAAAGCCGCCCAGCTGGCCAAGCTCTCGGAATACCACACCAAGAGCTATCCTGCTCCCGACGACTTCATGGAGCAGCTGATGAAGGCCGGCACACAGGCCAACAACAACTACCTGGACGCGCAGCTCAAAGCCGCACTGGGCGACCTCTACGAGCCGTTCATGTTCATGAAGAACCTGAATCGCCAGAACGCCATCCAGGCACGCATACCCTTCACCTTCAACGTGAAGTAAACACCATCATCCAAGCACCATCACCCCGACTATGGAAGGCGACTTCATAAAGATACGCGAATGGCTTTTGCCCCTGAGCTGGCTCTACGGAGCCGGCGTGGCCATTCGCAATCAAATGTTCGAGATGGGCATTCTGAAAAGCCGTAGCTTCAAGGTGCCCGTCATCTCCGTAGGCAACATCACCGTGGGCGGCTCGGGCAAGACTCCCCATGTGGAATACCTCGTCAGACTCCTCTCAGACAAGGTGAAGGTGGCCGTGCTGAGCAGGGGCTACAAGCGCAAGACGCGCGGCTACGTGCTGGCCGACAAGGACACCACCATGCGCGACATAGGAGACGAGCCCTACCAGATGGCCACGAAGTTTCGCGACATCTACATGGCCGTCGACGCCAACCGATGCCGGGGCATAGAGCGCCTCACCACCGACGAGACGACCAACGACACCGACGTGGTGCTCCTCGACGATGCCTACCAGCACCGCTACGTGAAGCCAGGCATCAACATCCTGCTCGTGGACTATCACCGCCTCATCATCTACGACAAGCTCCTGCCCGCCGGACGATTGCGCGAGCCCAAGCAGGAGAAGAACCGCGCCGACATCGTCATCGTCACCAAGTGCCCACGCGACCTCAAGCCAATGGAATACCGGGTGCTCACCAAGGCCCTCAACCTCTATGCCTACCAGAAGCTCTTCTTCACTACGCTCAGGTACAAACCCCTGAAACCTATCTACCAGGGAGAGGAGAGACCGCTGGAGAGCCTCACACCCGACCACCATGTGCTGCTCCTCACAGGCATAGCCTCGCCACGACAGATGATGATTGACCTGGAACCCTACACCAAGAACATTCACCCGCTCGTCTTCCCCGACCATCATCAATTCAGAAAGAAAGACATACGCCGCATCAACGAGACCTTTGCCACCATGCCCTCGCCGAAGCTCATCATCACCACCGAGAAGGACAACGCAAGGCTCTTTGGCAACCAGGGACTCGACGACGACGTGCGCCACAATATCTATATGCTGCCCGTTGAGGTGGAGTTCATGCTCGACCAGCAACAGGAGTTTAACGAAAAAATCATAGGTTATGTACGAAAAAATTCAAGAAACAGCATCCTGGCTAAAGCAAAGGATGAACACAAGTCCGACAACCGCAATCATTCTGGGAACGGGTCTCGGACAATTAGCTTCAGAAATAACTGACACCCTCGAGGTCCCCTACTCCACCATTCCCAACTTCCCCGTGTCAACGGTCGAAGGTCACTCCGGCAAACTCATCTTCGGAAAGCTCGGCGGCAAGGACATCATGGCCATGCAGGGGCGCTTCCACTACTATGAGGGCTACTCCATGAAGGAAGTCACCTTCCCCGTGAGAGTGATGTACGAGCTCGGCATCAAGACGCTCTTCGTGAGCAATGCCGCCGGCGGCATGAACCCCGCATTCAGCATCGGCGACCTGATGATCATCACCGACCACATCAACTTCTTCCCCGACCATCCCCTGCGCGGCAAGAACTTCCCCACAGGCCCACGCTTCCCCGACATGCACGAGACCTACGACCTGAAGCTGGTGGCTATGGCCGACGAGATAGCTCAGGAGAAAGGCATCAAGGTGCAACACGGCACCTACATCGGCGTTCAGGGACCCACCTTCGAGACACCGGCCGAATACCGCATGTTCCGCATCTTCGGAGCCGACGCCGTGGGCATGAGCACCGTGCCCGAGGTCATCGTGGCCCATCATTGCGGCATCAAGACCTTCGGCGTATCCGTCATCACCGACCTCGGAGGATTCGACGTGCCCGTGCAGGTCAGCCACGAAGAAGTGCAGGAGGCCGCCAACGCCGCACAGCCACTCATGACCGAAATCATGCGCGAGATGATACGCCGCAGCTGAACACAACGCATTCAACAACCCGAAATGGAAATAGCAAAGATAGGTGAGTTCGGTCTGATTGAACGGCTCACCAAGGACATCACCATTAAGAACCCATCCACACAACGCGGCGCAGGCGACGACTGTGCCGTGTTGTCCTACCCCAATACCGAGGTGCTCGTCACCACCGACATGCTCATGGAGGGCGTGCACTTCGACCTCACCTACATCGACCTTCAGCACCTCGGCTACAAATCGGCTATGGTGAACATCAGCGACGTCTTCGCCATGAACGCAACACCGCGCCAGATTACCGTGAGTATAGCCCTGAGCAAGCGGTTCAGCGTGGAAGACATGGAGCAGTTCTACAACGGTCTGCGAATGGCATGCGACAAATGGAACGTAGACATCGTGGGAGGCGACACCACATCGTCGCTCACGGGACTCGCCATCAGCATCACATGCATCGGTGAGGCACTGCGCGAAGACATCGCTTACCGCAACGGAGCCCACGACACCGACCTCGTGTGCGTAAGCGGAGACCTCGGAGCGGCCTACATGGGACTTCAGCTGCTCGAACGCGAAAAAACCGTCTACTACCAGCAGATAGACGACATCAACAAGAAGGTGAAGGAGGCAAAGGCCGACGGCACCTACGAGCAGAAACGCCAGATGTTTGCCCAGCAATGGAACATCGTGAAGGACTTCCAGCCCGACTTCTCAGGCAAGGAATACCTCCTACAGAGGCAGCTCAAGCCCGAGGCCAGGGGCGACATCGTGGAAAGACTCAGAAACGCACACATCAGGCCAACGGCCATGATCGACATCAGCGACGGACTCTCAAGCGAAATGCTCCACATCTGCAAGCAGAGCAACGCCGGATGCCGCATCTACGAGAAGAACATTCCCATCGACTATCAGACGGCCGTCATGGCCGAGGAGCTGAACATGAACGTCACCACCTGCGCACTCAACGGAGGCGAAGACTACGAGCTGCTCTTCACCATACCCATCGGCGACTACGAGAAGATTCAGGAAGTGGAGGACGTGAAGGTCATCGGACACATCACAAAGCCCGAGCTCGGCACCATGCTCGTCACACGCGACGACCAGGAAATAGAACTTACCGCCCAGGGGTGGAATCCACTCAAGACCAAGTAGGCCACAGAAAATATTTCAATCATAAAATCGAAAATAAATCGTAAATCGTAAATTGTCACATAGTAAATAAATCCAGGTTCCATTAAGCAATTACAAGTCCGCTAAAAGTCCCACGGGACGAAAGGCTACAGCAAATAATACAATCCTAAAATCGAAAATAAATCGTAAATCGTAAATAGTCACATAGTAAATAAAGGAAATGTGACCGAAGAAAGAAGGGAAAAGGAGCGAGTGTTTTTGTTACAGAATGTTAAACAAGAAAGATTTTTCGCGAAAACCTTTTGTAGTTTGAGAAAAAGTAGTACCTTTGCACCCGCAAAACAAAACCAAATGGTGCCATAGCTCAGTTGGTAGAGCAACGGACTGAAAATCCGTGTGTCCCCGGTTCGATTCCTGGTGGTACCACTCCTCCTTTCATTCCGCCCCTGTGTTAGAGTTCGCTCTGCGCAGGGGCTCCCTTTTTTCCCATAGTCCCCCCGTCAAGTAAACAACGGCACCGCCGTTGTCAGAAGTACCGTTGTCAGAAGTCTCGTTGTTCTTAGAAAGGAAGCCCCACGGCAAAGTGGAACGCGAAGTCGCGGCTCAGATTTGGGTGAACAATGGCCCAATGCTCATGCTCGTTCGTATAGGCGGGATTGATGGCCTTCATGCCAGCATCGAAGCGAAGGATGAAATAGCCGAAGTTCAGACGGAGGCCCACACCGTAGGCAACGGCTATCTGCTCGAAGAACTCATCGAGCTTGAACTGCCCTCCCGGTTGCTCTTCATAGGCACGGAGCGTCCAGATGTTGCCAGCATCGACGAAGAAGGCGCCCATCAGCTTCCAGAAGAGATTCGTGCGGTATTCCATGTTCAGGTCGAGCTTCATGTCGCCCGTCTGGTTGATGAAGTCTATCGCGCCGTTGTTGCCCCGGAAACGACCTGGTCCCAGTCCCCTGACGCTCCATCCTCTTACCGAGTTGGCGCCACCCGAGAAATAGCGTTTCTCAAAGGGCAGCACCTCGCTGTTCCCATAGGGATAGGCAATGCCAAAGCCCGCATGGAGCGCCAGCTCGTTGTTGGAGCTGAAACGCATGGTGTGCACATAGTCGAAGTCGCATTTGGCATATTGCGCATACGCTATATTAAATAAGGTGTGCTGACCCCGCTCGTTTTTGTGGGCTCCAAACAGGTTGGTGGCGGCATCAAGCAGGTTGCCGGCCGTTTCCACATTGGCCTTGAAGGCATGATTGCCGTTGACATAGGCAAGCGAGAAGCCCACCTTCATGATGAACAGGTCGGCATAGTTGTAGCGGAGAATGGCATTGCGGTTGGAAACGCTGTCCAGATAGTCGTGCTTGAAGGTAGACGATATCCACGGCATGTAGATGTAGTTCAGGTCGATGACATCGGCACGATATGTGGTGTGGGCAGCAGCATCGCTCCACCGGTAGCGCCAAGCGGCATTGAAGAGTCGCCGATGGAACTCTGGACGGTTCTGAAGGTTGTAGCTGAGTAGAAGCTCGGAGATGGCGGTGCTTCGCCGACGGTAGTTCTTCGAAATGAACGGAGCGACGAAGCGTGGAAACGAGAGTTTCGTCTCCACATTGTATTCCTCATAGTTCTGGTTCTGATAACCCTCGAGCCCGGTGATGGCCTCGAAGGCGCCACGCAGCTGGACGCTGAATGTCTCTGACCCGTGAAACAGGTTGCGGTTCTCGTAGGTGAGCGACGCCGCCGCCCCAAGGTCGCCTGCCGTGTTGGTGCCCTCGGGCTGAAAGCTCAGCGTGTTGGGCTTGTTGGTGCTCAGCTGGATGTTGCAATCGAGGAGCGTGGTGTCGGGAACCTCTGTGAAGCGTATGTTGGTGTATTTCACGGCCGAGAGCTTTCCGAAATGATTGTACGTCTTCTGAAGGTCTTCCGCGCTATAGGGTGCGTTCTCGCGTATCCATGTGTTCTCGAGCAACACGCTGGGCCGCAGATGGATCATGGTCGAGTCGTCGCCACTGGTGTAGTTCACCTTCCGCACCACATAGCTCGGATGGTTCACTTCCGGTGCATCGTTGCTGGCCTTGTAGGGCATCAGGTGCATCGTCAGGTCAACCATGCGCGAGCCCGACGTGCTGTCGGCAGTAAAGCGAATGAACTCCTTGTGAAATCTGAAATAGCCATTGTTGTTGAGCAGGCTGGTGATGCGCTTGCGCTCGTTGTTCAGCTCGTTCACCGAGAACACCATTCCCTCTTTCAGCCTGAACACCTCGGGATGTTGGCCGAGGAAGTGCGCAATGGTGTCATCGGCAATGTCGTGGCGTATGCTTCTGATGAAGAAGGGCTCCCCCGGGCTCAGATGGTACGTGAGGTTCACCTTGCGTTTCTTTCTCACGATGGTGTCCATACTCACCTGTGCGTTCATGTAGCCCATGTTCTGCATAGCCGTTTGCAGGTCTTCGCAACTCTGCCTTGTGAGCATGGTGTCGAGGGGAATGTCTTTCTTGAGCACGAACCACTTCACGGTGGGGCGCTGCCTGACGTATGGCTCCAATGCGGAAATGTCGGGCTCCTTGCTATCCGACTTCACCTTCACGCTATGCAGAAGGAGAACGTCGTCGGCGAGCTCTTCCGACGATGAGCATGCGGCCAGAAGGATGATTCCGACCACTACAAGCCATGTTTTCAGGTACGTTCTTGCCACAATTTCCGAATTTGATTGCAAAATTACAATTTTTTTTGTACTTTTGCGCTATGATTAGCAAAAACTTGATGAAACTTGTTCGTTCGCTCGACCAGAAGAAAGGCCGTGTGAAGGAAGGTTTGTTTGTTGCCGAGGGGCCAAAGGTAGTTGGCGACCTGCTTGGCAAGTATAAGCCCGCGCGACTCATTGCAACCGAGGAATGGTTCGGTCGTCAGACATTTGGCCGCCGCCCGGAAGATGTCGTCGTCAGCGAGGAAGAACTCCGCAAGGTGAGCTTCCTTCAACATCCTCAGCACGTTGTGGGGCTCTTTCCCCTACCCTCTTCCAGTCGCATGGACATACGCCCATCCGACGAGCTGGTACTGGCGCTCGACGATGTTCAGGACCCAGGCAATCTGGGCACCATCATCCGCATTGCCGACTGGTTCGGCATCGGCACCATCGTTTGCTCCGCCCATACGTCCGACGCTTTCAACCCCAAGGTGGTGCAAGCCACGATGGGGAGCATCGCTCGGGTGAACATCGTTTATACCGACCTCGCGGCTTTCCTCGGAAATCTTCATGGCGATGTGCCGGTCTATGGCACCTTCCTCGACGGCGACAATCTCTATGCGCAGACGTTGTCCTCGAATGGCATCATCGTGATGGGCAACGAAGGCAACGGCATCTCCGACGAGGTGGGAAAACTCATCAACAGGCGCCTTCTCATACCCAGCTATCCCGAAAGCCGGGAGACGGCCGAGAGTCTCAACGTGGCCATTGCCACGGCCATCACATGCGCAGAGTTCCGCCGTCACATGTCTTGCAACTCGGTGTAGATGCGTTGCACCGGAAGTCCCATCACGTTGAAATAAGACCCCGAGAGATTGGTGACGCCGATGTAACCTATCCACTCCTGAATGCCGTATGCACCCGCCTTGTCGAAGGGCTTATAGTGTTCGATGTAATAGTCGATTTCGCTTTCCGAGAGTTTCTTGAACGTCACGTCGGTCTTCACCGAGAAGGCCTTCACGCGGGAGGTTGTTGTCAGGCAGACGCCCGTTATCACCTGGTGTGTGCGCCCGCTGATAAGCCTCAGCATTCGCCTGGCATCTTCCACATCGTGCGGCTTGCCAAGAATCTCGTTACCGACCACCACGATGGTGTCGGCCGTAATCACCAGTTCGTCGGCCTTCATGAGGGTAACGTATGCTGCCGCCTTCTCCTTTGCAATATATTGTGCCGTATCTTCCACGGGCAGGCCTTCTGGGTAGCTCTCATTGATGTCGGGCAGCACCTTCACATCAAAGTCTATGTCGAGCCCTTTCAGAAGCTCTCGCCTTCGCGGACTATTGCTGGCAAGTATGATTTTCTTATCCATAACTATCTGTTGTGTAAGCCAAAGCAACTTATCACTTTTCACATATCACTTTTCACTTATTTTCACCATCCAAACGCGCGTTCGTCCTTGAGCCATTTGCCTTGTGCCCTGAGCACCTGCTCAATGATGTCGCGACCGCACCCATATCCGCCTTTCTTGTGGCTCACATATCGGCTGATAGACTTGATGTCGGCACACGCATCCGACGGACAACAAGGGCATCCCACGCGCTTCATGACCTCATAGTCGGGAATGTCGTCGCCCACATAGATGATCTCGTCGTCGGCATAGCCATAGCGGTTCACGAACTCCTCGTAGGTCTTCATCTTCACCGCACATCCCATGTAGACGTCTTCTACGCCCAGACGCTCATAGCGCAGGCGCACGGCCTCCGTCCACCCTCCCGTGAGAATGACGATGCGCAAGCCCATCTTCTGGGCCAGCTGTATGGCATAGCCGTCCTTGATGTTCACCGTGCGTAGCGGTTCACCGTCGTGGTTCAGCACGATGGTCTCAGCACTCAGCACGCCATCCACATCGAACACGATGGCTCGTATCTTCTTCAGGTCATAGTCAATCATAGCGCTATTACCATTTCCCCACGTGCACGTTTTCCCATTTCAGCCTGTCCTCGTTTTGCGGCTTGCGCTCATCGGCCTTATGTCCGAAGGCGAGCACACAAAGGCAGCTCATGTTCTCTGGAATGTCGAGAATGCCGCGAATCACCGTGTCGGCGCTTGTCCCGTCCGATAGTCCTCGTCCGCGCATCTGCACCCAGCAAGAGCCGAGTCCCAGGTCTTCTGCCTGTAGCTGCATGGCGAAGGCCGCAATGCTTCCGTCTTCCACCCAGCAGTCGTTAGCCAGAGGGTCGCCCATTACCACCACCACGAGTGGCGCTCCTTTCACAAACTGGCTACCCATATCCTTGGCATCGGAGATTTTCTCAATGTCGGTCTTATCGTCCACCACCACGAAATGCCAGGCGCGCTGGCTCTTCGACGTGGGCGACATCAGCCCCGCACGGAGTATCAGCTGAACGTCCTCGGGTGCTATCAGCTCGTCGGTAAACTTGCGGTGACTACGGCGCACCTGCACCAATTGCTTGAAGTCTTCCATGTTATTTCTATATAATGTGTTAAATGAATGTCGGCAACATGCTTTCACGATGCAAAGTTACTACTTTTTTTCGCTCTTCACTCATCACTCTTCAATTTTTTTTGTACCTTTGCAAGGAATTATGAATGACAGCAAGATAATCAACGACCCCGTGTTTGGTTTCATCAAGATCAAACGGGGACTATTGTTGCAGATTGTGCAACATCCTCTCATGCAACGACTGACGCGCATCAAGCAGCTGGGACTGGCATCGGTGGTGTATCCCGCCGCCCAGCATACACGTTTCCAGCATAGCATCGGAGCCCTTCACCTGATGACGGAAGCGCTGAGAGGCCTGCGCGAAAAAGGCATCTACATCTTCGACACAGAGGCAGAGGGCGCCGAGGCTGCCATCTTGCTTCATGACATCGGCCACGGACCGTTCTCGCACGTGCTGGAGCACACGCTCCTTGGAGGCATGGGTCACGAGGACATCTCGCTGATGATGATGAGCCACATGAACGAGGAGATGGGCGGGGCATTGAGCTATGCGCTGAAAATCTTCCGCGACGAGTATCCCAAGCGCTTCCTTCATGAACTGGTGAGCTCCCAGCTCGACGTTGACAGGCTCGACTACCTTCGGCGCGACTCGTTCTTCACGGGCGTTCACGAGGGCAACATCGGTTCGGCGCGCATCATCAAGATGCTCGACGTGGCCGACGACCAGCTGGTGGTGAACTCCAAGGGCATCTACTCGATAGAGAACTACCTGACATCGCGACGGCTGATGTACTGGCAGGTGTATCTGCACAAGACGGCCGTGGCCTGCGAGAAGGTGCTCGTGAACGCGCTTCTTCGCGCCAAATGGCTGGTGGCCAATGGCAAGGAGCTCTTTGCCTCGCCGTCGCTACGCTACTTCCTGGAGCACAACGTCGACAAGCATCTCTTCGACCGCGACGAGCAGGCGCTTCACTGCTACAGCATGCTCGACGACAACGACATCTGGTGCGCCATGAAGGTGTGGACAGAGTGCGACGACCGCATACTGAGCCTGCTGGCACGCGACCTCACCGAGCGCAACATCTTCAGGGTGGAGGTCTCGGAAGAGCCGGTGAGCGAGGAACGCATCGACGAGTTGCAGACCATGATAGCGCAACAGGCAGGCATCGACAAGAAGGACGCCCACTACCTGATGGAGGTGACGGCGATAGAGAAAGACATGTATAGCGTGAACGACGACCGCATAGGCATTCTCTACAAGGATGGAACGATAAAGGACATCGCGGAGTGTTCCGAAATCCTAAATATTGGTCTATTATCCAAAAAAATTCGCAAATATTACCTCTGCTATCAGCGTTTCTGAAAAGTTTTCATTAACTTTGCGGCGTTTAAGCGGAATGTTGCGCCAAAAACAATGGCGTATAAAAGTGAAAAAGGTGGCAGAAAAAGTCATTTTTCCTGACGTTTATTTCTCACCACTCTTCAAACAACAGAACAGATATGGAGTTTACAGCCAAGCAAATAGCACAATTTGTGGAAGGACGTGTGGAAGGCGACGAGAACGCCGTGGTGAACACGTTTGCCAAGATAGAGGAAGGACGGGCAGGTGCCATTTCGTTCCTCTCGAACCCAAAATACACGCATTTCATCTATGAGACGGCATCGAGCGTGGTGCTCGTCAACGAAGACCTGAAGCTGGAGAATGAGGTAAAGCCAACGCTCATCCGCGTGAAGAACGCCTACGAGTGCGTGGCGCGCCTGCTGCAGCTCTATGAGAGCATGAAGCCCAAGAAGAAGGGCATTGACTCGCTGGCCTTCGTGTCGCCCACAGCCAAGATCGGCAACGACTGCTATATTGGTGCCTTTGCCTACGTCGGCGACGGCGTGGAGATAGGCGACGGCACGCAAATCTATCCGCACGTGGTGATTGAGGACAACGCCAAGATTGGCAACGAGTGCCTGCTCTACCCCAACGTGTCGGTGTATCACGACTGCCGTCTGGGCAACCGCGTCACCATTCACTCGGGCAGTGTGATAGGTGCCGACGGCTTTGGCTTCGCACCCAATACCGAAGGCTACGACAAGATTCCGCAGATAGGCATTGTGGTGATTGAAGACGACGTGGAGATTGGTGCCAACACCTGCGTGGACAGGTCGACCATGGGACAGACCATCGTTCACAAGGGCGTGAAGCTCGACAACCTGGTGCAGATAGCCCACAACGTGGAAGTGGGCGAGAACACGGTGATGTCGGCACAGGTGGGAATAGCCGGTAGCACGAAGATTGGCAGTTGGTGCATGTTTGGCGGTCAGGCAGGCTTTGCCGGACACATTCAGGTGGGCGACAAGACGTTTGTCGGTGCCCAATGCGGCGTGAACAGCAGCCTGAAGGGCAACCAAAGCGTCATTGGCTCGCCGGCTATGGAGCCCAAGGGATTCTTCCGCTCATCGGTCATCTTCCAGAAACTGCCCGACATGTACAAGCAGCTGAACGCCCTTCAGAAGGAAGTGGAGAGCCTGCGGCGCATTGCCGACGACAAGAAGTCTGGCGAATAGAAAACCGCGACATTGCTGCTACAAGCAAGAAAAAACAACAAAAGAAATAAAGACACGGCGAAGAATTGTGCCGACGCACGGATTCCTTAGCCATCAACCTTAAAACATCAAGAAATGGACATGTTGAAACAGACAACGCTCAAGGGAAGTTTCTCGCTCTTCGGGAAAGGACTCCACACAGGGCTTAGCCTGACGGTGACTTTCAATCCCGCACCCGAGAACACAGGATACAAGATACAGCGCATCGACCTGCCCGGAGAGCCCGTTGTAGACGCCATCGCAGAGAATGTGGTGGAAACCACACGAGGAACCGTACTATGCAAGAACGACGTGCGCATATCGACGGTAGAGCACGGTCTTTCCGCACTTTATGCAATGGGCATAGACAACTGCATCATTCAGGTGAACGGCCCCGAGTTCCCCATCCTCGACGGCTCGGCCATCATGTATGTGAAGAAAATCAAGGAGGTGGGCATTGAGGAGCAGAATGCACCGAAAGACTACTACGTCATCAGACATAAGATAGAGGTGAAGGACGACACGACGGGCTCGAGCATCATCATCCTGCCCGACGAAGAGTTCTCCATCACCGCCATGTGCTCGTTTGAGTCGAAGTTCATCAACAGCCAGTTTGCCACACTCGACCACATGCACAAGTTTGAAGAGGAGATTGCACCTGCACGCACTTTCGTGTTCGTGCGCGACATAGAGCCGTTGCTGAAGGCCAACCTCATCAAGGGCGGCGACATGGACAATGCCATCGTCATCTACGAGCGGAAGCTTGAACAGGGGCAACTCGACAAACTGGCCGACCTGCTTGGCGTTCCCCACATGGACGCAGAGAACATTGGCTACATACAACACAAGCCGCTGGTGTGGGAGAACGAATGCACACGCCACAAGCTGCTCGACATCATTGGCGACATGGCCCTGATAGGTCGTCCCATCAAGGGACGCATCGTGGCCACACGTCCGGGACACACCATCAACAACAAGTTCGCACGGGCCATGCGCAGGGAGATTCGCAAGCACGAAGTGCAGGCACCGCCCTACAATCCGAACGAACCACCCGTGATGGACGTGAACCGCATTCGCGAACTGCTTCCTCACCGCTATCCCATGCAACTGGTGGACAAGGTCATTTCACTCGGTCCCAACAGCATCGTGGGCGTGAAGAACATCACAAGCAATGAGCCGTTCTTCCAAGGTCACTTCCCGCAGGAACCCGTCATGCCTGGCGTTCTTCAGATTGAGGCTCTGGCACAATGCGGAGGCTTGCTCGTGCTGAACAGCGTGGAAGAGCCCGAACGCTGGAGCACCTATTTCATGAAGATTACCGATGTGAAATTCCGCCAGAAGGTAGTGCCTGGCGACACGCTCATCTTCAAGGTTGAGCTGCTCGCACCACTCCGTCACGGCATCTCCTCGATGAAAGGCTATGCCTTCGTTGGCGACACGCTGGTGTCGGAAGCTACGTTCACGGCACAAATCGTGAAGAACAAATAAACGTAACCCCCAAGAATAATGAACCAGATAAGTCCCTTAGCATTTGTGCATCCCGACGCTCAGCTCGGCGACAACAACATCATCGGCCCGTTCTGCTACATTGACAAGAACACCGTGATGGGCGACAACAATGTGCTCCAGAACAGCGTCACCATCAACTATGGTGCCCGCATAGGAAACAACAACGAGATATTCCCCGGGGCAAGTCTCTCCACGAAGCCGCAGGACCTGAAATTCCGCGGTGAGGACTCCATCTGCCAGATTGGCGACAACAACTCCATACGCGAGAATGTCACCATCTCCAGAGGCACGGCTTCGAAGGGAACGACACTTGTCGGCAACAACAACCTGCTCATGGAGAACATGCACGTCGCCCACGACTGCGTCATTGGCAATGGGTGCATCATCGGCAACAGCACGAAGTTTGCCGGCGAAGTGGTGGTCGACGACAATGCCATCATCTCGGCCACGGTGCTTGTCCATCAGTTCGTGCACATCGGCGGCTATGTGATGATTCAAGGCGGAAGCCGTACCAGTCAGGACATCCCGCCCTACATCATAGCCGGCAAGGAACCCATACGCTATGCTGGCGTCAACCTGATAGGACTTCGACGCAGGGGTTTCAGCAACGAGACCATCACGCAAATCCACGATGCCTACCGCATTCTGTACTCAAAGGGAGTGCTGGCAGAGGGGATTGAGGAAATACGCAAGACCTTTGCGGCCACGCCCGAACTGGATTACCTCATTGATTTCGTGACGAACTCAAAGCGCGGCATCATCAGATAAACCGAATGAAGACACTCATCGTGATACTCGGCCCCACGGGAGTAGGCAAGACAGAGCTCTGCCTCCGTGTGGCCGAGCATTTTTGTGTGCCTATCATCAATGCCGACTCTCGACAGATATACAAAGGCCTCCCCATCGGCACGGCAGCTCCCACACGCGTACAACAGCAGCGGGTGAGGCATTTCATGGTGCAACAGCTCGACATCGACGCCTACTACAACGCATCGCTCTTCGAAGAGGACGTCATCAGGCTGCTCGGACAATTGTTCAAGGAGAGCGACATTGCGCTGATGTCGGGAGGCAGCATGATGTATATCGATGCGGTTTGCAATGGCATGGGCGACCTGCCAACGGTGAGCGAAGAGTTGAGGGCTACCATGAAGCAAAGGCTCAAAGACGAAGGACTTGAGGCTCTCTGCCAAGAACTGAAGGAGCTTGACCCGGAATACTACGCCCTCGTTGACAAAAAGAACTACCGGCGCGTGGTGCATGCGCTGGAAATCATCCACACCACTCATCAGACTTTCACGTCGCTAAGGACGGGCATGAAGAAAGAACGCCCCTTTAACATCGTGAAGATCGGACTGAACCGTCAACGTGAGGAACTATACACGCGCATCAATCGAAGGGTGGACGAGATGATGGAGAACGGACTCCTCGAGGAAGCACGCCTCCACTACCCCATGCGCCATCTGCAAAGCCTAAATACCGTGGGCTACAAAGAACTCTTTGCCTATCTCGACGGTACTTGGACGCTGGAAGAAGCCGTGGAACGCATCAAAGGAAACACACGGCGCTATGCCCGGAAACAACTCACATGGTTCAAGCGCGATGCCGACATTCATTGGATAGAATTGTCGGAATCAGAACAATCGTACCAGCAAGCACTGAACCAAATCTATTGTAAAGTGAAAAGTCTTGAAAGTGAAGAGTGAATTAAGTGAAGAGTGAAGAGTGAAGAATTTCCTTCCGGAGTTCATGTAGGGTAAATGAACGGCGGCAGCAAATTCTTCACTCTTCACTTTTCACTCTTCACTTTCAGAACTCTTCACTTTTCACTCTTCACTTAAAACATCACATCCCGCGAGCCTTGAATACAAGTTCCTTTGCGGCATTGATTTCCTGGAATTTCTTTTCTGCGGCTCTCTTCACGTCCTCGCCGAGTGTGGCCACGCGGTCGGGATGATGTTTCAACGCAAGTGCACGATAGGCCTTTCTCACCTCATCGTCCGTTGCATCGGGAGAGACGCCGAGAACCTTGTAGGCGGCATCGAGATTGGTGCTGCTGTCTTTAAGACTGAGCATGGAGTCCACTTCCGACGCACTCAGCCGCAAGCCCATGGCCACATCGCGAAGCGCCTGCACTTCACTGCCATCGACAATGCCGTCGGCCTTCACCAACTGGGCAAGGAAAGAAAGCAACTGAAGGCGCTGCTCGTAGGTCATGTTGTTGGCCATCTGCTCACAGCTCTGCATCACGATGTCACGATATGAACCTCTGCGCTGGTTCTCCATCTCCTTTTGCTTTTCAAACAAGCGATTCACAATCTCGTTGCCTTCAACAACTGCCTGCTCGCCGAAGTTGGCACGAAGGAAACTACGAAGGAACTCCATCTCACTGTGCATCACTTTTCCATCTGCACGAATGATATAAGAAGCAAGTACTAACAGACTGAAAAGAAAGCTGTTACGCTGACCAATGTCCACACGTTGTCTTCGTTCGTAACCATCATATCCTCCCGACGATTGTTGGTTTTGCCAATAGCCGCTCGACTGCTGTACGTCGACTCCGCCCTCAAGCAATGAGCCTAATGCATAACCCGCAAGAGCCGCCAACGGACTTCCGCCCGAGATGATAAATCCCAGAAAGCCTGCTATCCATTTGAAAATTCCCATATATCTCTCTTACTTTATTGATATTCGTTTTTATTCGACTCGCTCTAATTTGCTTGTCATTTGGAGTTTGGAAGTTTGGGAGTTTAGGAGTTTAGACGATAGTCTTGACGTATAGACACTACCCACCAACACCTAACACCTAACACCCATCACCTATCACCAATGACGATGCACATGAACCAGTCGCGCATGAGCCCTCCGTGCTGATGCTGAGAATCGGCCACCATGATTAGCGTCTGCAACCCGTCTTGTGTCTGAGGCCCTAGGCACATTCCTTCGTAGTTGGCCAAGTCTTGATGCAGCAAGTTCATGCGCGTCTTCCATTGGCAGAGCAACGTTTTCTTCAGGTAGGGCGAATGCTCGTCGAGCTTGTCATCATTATTCAGGGGCACGCCTTCAGACGGTCTCACGCCGTAGAGCTTGCACTCCACGAAAGCCCCTACCCTATTGCGCGGCACATAGAACTCCCGTTCCATCATCAGCAGCCAGCCGTTGGCCATTGCCGCCAGTTCACTCACTCCGTGCACATGGTTTCTGCCCTTCTTCCGCTTTGCCGGCGCGTCAGTCTGATAGGCGTATTGTGCTCTCGGCATCAGGTCGCTGCCAAACGATTGTAGGCGCAGTCTTTCGCCTCGTCCTTCCTCCATCGCCTTGTTGCCGCCATCGCCCATGAGTGTGCTTTCCGTCACCGTCCAGAACAGCTTCTGATGCGCATCGTATGTCAGCGATTCAAGCCCACGGTTCGGCTGATGTTGTCTCAACAGCTCGGGCACCTGCAACTTCCTTCCTGTTTCCTTTCCATCGATGGTCAGTTCTCTCACCGTTCCATTCTGCTCGCTGGACAAGAACAACCGCTGCCCCTCCGCAACAAACGCAATGCCTTCTGCATCGCTGTTCTGCCTTCCTGTACTTCTGAACCCTTCATTCCCAACGTTCATCACCTTTGCCTTCTCCGTGTCAATCTCCATTCTGAACACATAGAAGCCGTCGTCGCCTTTGTCGCTCACCACGGCATAGCGGTCAGCACCCAGCCATGTCAGTCCACTATAGTTACCCGGTGGTAGCACCTTGTGGAACTTCTGCTGTTTGCCCACTTTGACCACACGTGGCTGACCCATGATGAAGAGCGGCACCATGACCATGATGCCGCTCATCAAGAGTCGCATGCTCTTCCCGCTCATTTCGGGAAATAGCGCTTCAGCAGTCCGGCAAAGCCAGCACCGTGGCGTGCCTCGTCCTTGGCCATTTCGTGAACGGTGTCATGAATGGCATCGAAGCCGGCAGCCTTGGCGTTCTTGGCAATGCGGAACTTGTCCTCGCAGGCACCAGCCTCGGCGGCAGCTCTCTTCTCGAGGTTCGTCTTGGTGTCCCATACGCACTCACCAAGCAGCTCGGCAAAGCGGCTTGCATGGTCGGCTTCCTCGAAAGCATAGCGCTTGAATGCCTCTGCAATCTCGGGATAGCCCTCGCGGTCGGCCTGACGTGCCATAGCCAGATACATGCCCACTTCGCCGCACTCGCCGTTGAAGTGGTTGCGCAGGTCGTTGATCATTTCCTCGCTCACGCCCTCGGGCTTGCCATCGCCAATACGATGCACCGTGGCATAAGTAACGTCGCCATCCTCCACCAGCTCAGAGAACTTCGATGCAGGAGCCTTACAAATCGGGCACTTCTCCGGTGCCTCGTTGCCTTCATGAATATATCCACAAACGGCACAGATGAATTTCTTACTCATAATGTCTTGTATAAAAAAAAGAATAAATAAACTATTAAATAGAAGGGTTATCGGGACTGAAAACCTCCCCCTGCCCCTCCGAAGGAGGGGAGTTCATGGGAACCTCCCCCTGTCCCTCCGAAGGAGGGGAGTGCCTACCGGGGTGTTTTGCCACGGACTAGCACGGACTAGAACCTCCCCCCGACCCCTCCAAAGGAGGGGAGTGCCTACCGGGTGTTTTGCCACGGACGAGCACGGACTGACTCGGACTGATTTCTCTGCACATAAGAATACGGACATACACCGACTCTCCGCCGATTGGCCAACTCTCAGTTCTCAGGTCTCAGTTCTCAGTTTTCAGTTCTCAGTTTATATGCTCAGCTCATCGAGCACCTTAATGAGTTTCTTGTCGAACGGCTTGTCCTGCCTGATGGCTTCCGAGAACGGCACATACACCACCTCGTTGTATCTCAGTCCAATCATCACGTTGCGCTGCCCCTGCAAGATGGCCTCGATGGCTCCCACGCCCGTGCGGCAGGCCAGTATTCGGTCGTGCGCCGTAGGACGTCCACCGCGCTGCAGATGGCCCAGTATCGACACGCGCACGTCGTAGTCGGGGAACTCCTTCCTCACGCGGTCGGCATAGTACAGGGCACCACACTTGGGACTCTCAGACACGATGACGATGCACGACTTCTTCGACTTTCTGATGCCGCGCTCCATGAAACGAGCCAGCTGGTCCACATCGGTGCTGTCCTCGGGAATGATGGCAGCCTCGGCGCCGCTGGCAATGGCCGAGTTCTGCGCCAGGAAGCCGGCGTCCCTGCCCATCACCTCGATGAAGAAGATGCGCTCATGGCTCTGTGCCGTGTCGCGTATGCGGTCCACACACTCCATGATGGTGTTCATCGTGGTGTCATAGCCAATCGTAGAGTCGGTGCCATACAGGTCGTTGTCGATGGTACCAGGCAGACCGATGCAGCACACGTCGAACTCATCGGCAAACTCACGAGCACCGGTCAGCGACCCATTGCCACCAATCACCACCAGCGCGTCTATGCCGTGCTTCACCATGTTGTCGTATGCCTTCTGCCGACCTTCCACCGTCATGAACTCCTTCGAGCGGGCTGTCTTCAGGATGGTACCGCCCATGTTGATGATGCCGCTCACGTTCTCCGTAGAGAAGTCCCTTATCTCATCGTTGATCAGTCCGTCCCAGCCACGATAGATGCCCTTTATCTTGAACCCATTATAGATGCCCGCACGCGTCACCGCACGAATGGCCGCATTCATTCCAGGTGCATCACCACCAGAAGTCATAACACCTATTGTCTTTATCTTTCCCATTTGCTTATTATTATAGTATTAGACGCGTTAGCGCCGATTTCGTCTACAAAGATAAACACTTTCCGCCATATCACCAAATAAATCTCATAAAACTTTTCCACTAAATTGTGCCCACTCACTAAATACTCTGCCCCATCCTTTCCCTGAATATCGTTTTTTGCCATCTTACCAACAATGATTCCCAATCTGTTGAACAAATCAATCACAAAAACAGATGAACAGTAAACAATTTCCGTCTGAAGTCTACGTTCTTAGGAAAAGAGTCAACCTCTCCAGTGAAAGTAGTCAACTGCACTCAGGCGAGACAGTCAACCAAATCAGTACGGGTAGACAAGTGTTAAAAAACAAGGCCTAAAAGGAGTCAACCTTATTCAGGAAAAGACACTTCACGCAAAGTTCCCAAAGTTCCCGTTCCCGAAGTTCCCGAAAATCGTTTTTTGCCTCATGCAAAAAAACAGGGGGTATCGTTCCCCTGCCGCTGTTTCTCTCACCTCATAGCTCCACCATCACGACGCTGT
>JAFWQE010000057.1 GCA_017509155.1 Prevotella sp. | reverse complement strand
GCTATCCCTGCCTAATGGATTACTATGTGAAATTGCATCCGTGTTAAGAACCGCCGTATGCGGAACCGCACGTGCGGTGGTGTGAGAGGACGGAAAATGAAATAGGAGGAAAACTATTTCATTTTCCTCCTACTCGATTCGTATCTGAACGTTTTTTCCTATTTCACGTTTCCCACCTTGATGAGATATTCCGCTATCTGCACGGCATTCAGCGCAGCGCCTTTGCGTATCTGGTCGCCCGAGAGCCAGAAGGTCAGTCCGCACTCGTCGCTGAGGTCCTCACGGATGCGGCCCACATAGATGTCGTCGAGTCCGGCCGTTTCCAGCGGCATGGGGTAGATGAGCTGCGACGGGTCGTCCTTCACGGTGACGCCGGGAGCGGCGGCCAGTGCCTGACGGGCCTCTTCGGCGCTGATGGGGCGCTCGGTTTCAATCCATACGCTCTCGCTATGACTGCGCAAAGAGCTCACGCGGACGCAAGTGGCCGAGCAGCGGGCGTCGGTATGCATGATCTTCTGCGTCTCATTGAACATCTTCATCTCCTCTTTTGTGTAGCCGTTGGGCTGGAAGACGTCAATCTGAGGTATCACATTGTAGGCCAGCTGATGCGGGAATTTCTTCACGGTTACGGGCTTTCCCTCCACCAGTTCGGCATATTGCTGCTCCAGTTCGGCCATGGCGGCAGCGCCGGCTCCACTGGCACTCTGGTAGCTGCTGACGCGGATGCGCTTGATGTGGCTCAGTTTCTCCAGCGGCTGCAGACACACCACCATCATGATTGTGGTGCAGTTGGGGTTGGCAATAATGCCTCTCGGGCGGTCGAGGGCGTCCTCGGCGTTGCACTCAGGCACCACCAAGGGCACGTCGTTGTCCATGCGGAAGGCCGAACTGTTGTCAATCATCACGGCGCCATATTTGGTGATGGTGTCGGCAAACTCCTTGGATGTGCCGGCTCCGGCCGATGTGAAGGCAATGTCAACATCGCGGAAGTCGTCGTTGTGCTGAAGAAGCTTCACCTCGATTTCCTTGCCTCGGAACGTGTACTTCCGTCCTGCGCTACGCTCAGAACCAAACAACACCAACTCGTCCAGCGGAAAGTTCCGCTGGTCCAGAATACGCAGGAACTCCTGCCCAACAGCGCCACTGGCGCCCACAATTGCAACTTTCATTTCTTTATGTTTTAAAGCTTGTAAATCCTGAATAACCTTGTTGTTGAGACCTCGTGGCAGATTCCCATGAAGGCCTTCGCGGTGGCCATTCCGCTTTTTCGGTTGCAAAATTACAATTTTTTGCGCAATCATACGCCATATTGTCAGAAAAATATGTAATTTTGCACCTGAAATGATAGACCTGGCCTCGTATTTCCCCATCACAGACAGTACGTGGATATTCTTTATCGTGCTGCTGATGATTCTGCTGGCACCCATGATTATGGCGCGGCTGCGCATTCCTCACATCATCGGAATGGTGCTGGCGGGCGTCATTGTCGGCAAGTACGGGCTCAACATCCTGGAACGCGACGCGTCGTTCGAACTGTTTGGACAGGTGGGTCTCTACTACATCATGTTCCTGGCCGGACTGGAAATGGACACCGATGGCCTCCGCAAACACCTGCGTTCCATGCTTTTTTTCGGTCTGCTGACGTTTCTCACGCCTTTCCTCCTTGTCTATTTTGCCGGAACGCCTTTGCTGGGCTACTCGGGCTGGGCGACGCTTTTGCTCAGCTGCGTGATGGCCAGTAACACGCTGATAGCCTATCCCATCGTCAGCAAGTATGGTCTGCAGCGGCAGCGTTCTGTCACCCTCAGCGTCGGAGCCAGCATGATAGCCCTGCTGCTGGCGCTGTTGTCGCTGTCGGTCATTGTGGGCGTGCTCGAGTCAAGAGCCGAGGGCGTGTCGGTAGCATGGCCGTGGCTGGTGCTGCAGATACTGGCACGGCTGGGCATCTATGCCGGAGTGATGGTCTATTTCATGCCGCGATTGTCGAGGTGGTTCCTGCAGCGGTACAGCGATGCCGTGACGCAGTTCATCTTCGTCCTCTCCATGCTGTTCCTCAGCGCGGCGCTGACCAGTCTCATTGGACTGGAGGGCGTGTTCGGCGCCTTCTTCGCCGGACTGGTGCTCAACAGGTATATTCCCCATGTGTCTCCGCTGATGAGCCGTCTTGAGTTCACCGGAAACGCCATCTTCATCCCGTATTTCCTCATCGGCGTAGGCATGCTTATCAACCTGCGCTCTCTGTTTGAAAGCTGGCACACAGCCTACATCGTTGCGTGCATCGTGATACTCGGAACGGTGGGAAAGATGGTGGCCGGCTATCTGGCAGGCCTTCTTTTCCGTCTGCCATTGTCCAACGGGCACATGATGTTCGGACTGACTTCGGCCCACGCCGCCGGTTCCATTGCCATCGTCATGGTGGGCATGAAGCTCGAGGTGGCCCCCGGTCAGTACCTCGTCGACGCCGACATGCTCAACGGTGTGGTGATGATGATCCTGTTCACCTGTGTCATCTCGTCGGTCATGACCGAGATGGCCGCTCAGAAGATTGTGCTGGAAGACGCACCGCCCATAGAGGAGAAGACGGCCGACGACGAGAAGATGCTGCTGCCGCTGAAGTATCAGGGCAACATGGAACAGCTGGTGTCGGCGGCCATCCTGATGAGAAACAGCCGGCTGAACCGCGGCATCATCGGGCTCAACGTGGTGCTCGACGACGACCATGTGACCGTCAACCAGGCCCGCGGTCGCCAGTTGCTGGAGCGAGCCACGAAGGCTGCCGCGGCATCCGACGTCAGAATGCAGACGCAGAGCCGCATTGCCGCCAACATCGCCAACGGCATCATGCACGCCTTCAAGGAGTATGATGCCAGCGAGATCATCATGGGCCTGCACGACAGAGACCACAAAGAGGGCGACAGCTTCTGGGGCGTGTTCACCGAGAGTCTGGTGACGGAGCTGAACCGCCAGATCATGCTCCTGCACACAGAACAGCCGCTCAACACCATCCGCCGCATACAGGTTGCCGTGCCCAGCAGGGCAGAGTTTGAGCCGGGTTTCAGCCGTTGGCTGAGCCGACTGGCAAGAATGGCCGGCAATCTGGAGTGCCGCATCCAGTTCCACAGCAAACAGTCAACGCTGGCGCTGATACGTCAGTACCTGCAGAACACCTATCCCGACCTGCGGGCGGAGTACACGCTGATGGCGCATTGGAACGAACTGCCGCGCCTCTGTGGCGAAATCAAGGAGGACCACCTGTTCGTCGTCGTCACAGCACGTAAGGGAACGGTGAGCTACAAACACGCATTCGAGAAGCTGGCATCAGAACTCCAGCAGTTCTATAAATACCCCAACCTCATGGTCATCTACCCCGACCAGTATGGAGAACCCGTCAATGCGATGACCTTCGCCGCTCCGCAGAAGACCACGCAGCTGAGCATCTATGCCCAGTTGCGCGACTGGTTCCGCCACGTGCCGAAATAGCGGGCGAGGGTAGGGGCTGCGGCCTGCTCTCCAGGAAGTAAAAAAACAAAAGGACACCATGATAAAAACAGAAAACATCACCAAGTCGTTTGGCACGCTCCAGGTGCTGAAAGGCATCTCCCTGCACATCAAGAAAGGGGAAGTGGTTTCGATAGTCGGCCCCAGCGGCGCCGGCAAGACCACACTGCTCCAGATCATAGGTACGCTCGACCGACCCGACAGCGGCTCGCTCTGGATTGACGGAGTGGACGCGTCGACGCTGTCGAAAAATCAGCTGAGCGATTTCCGGAACAAGCACATCGGATTCGTTTTCCAGTTCCACCAGTTGCTGCCGGAGTTCTCTGCTTTGGAGAACATCATGATTCCGGCCTTCATAGCTGGCAAGAGCCATAGTGAGGCTAAGAAGCGGGCAGAAGAGCTTCTCAGCTTCATGGGACTGCAGGACCGCGCCTCGCACAAGCCCGCCGAACTGTCGGGAGGTGAGAAGCAGCGCGTGGCAGTGGCGCGTGCCTTGGTCAACAATCCGTCGGTCATCCTGGCCGACGAGCCCAGCGGAAGCCTCGACACAAAGAACAAAGAGGAGCTCCATCAGCTGTTTTTCGACCTGCGCGACAAGTTCGGACAGACGTTCGTCATTGTAACCCACGACGAGAGCCTCGCCGCCATCACCGACCGCACTATCCGCCTTCGCGACGGACAGATTGAAAGCCTGTCGGACGAAGTCGCCGAATAGCTTGCATCATTTCTGACTTTCCAAGACTTTCATGTAGGCAGTGGTTGCGCCACTGCCCGCCATTGTTTTCCCGTCCATGCGATGGTTGCAGCAGGCGAAAACGCCGAAAACAAACGGCAAAGACGGTGGTTTAGAGAAGCAAAAGCGGCAGATTTCGGAAACAATTCCATTGGAATCGTCGAACAAAACCAATGGAATCGTTGAACGAAATCAATGGAATCGTTGAACGAAATTAATGGCTTTGTTTCTTGAAACTGGCGGTTTTCCTTGCCGGTATTGGCGGTTTTGTTTGCTTAATTTGACTATCTGGAGTTCAGGAGTTTAGGAGTTCAGGAGTTACAGACGATACTTTTATCGCGGTTCTTTAACTGGAGCCAATAAGACAAACGTCTGCAATGTCTGCAACTCCTGTCGTTCATGCGCTCATCCAAGGTCATCAGACCTTGGGCACTCTGCTTGCAGAGGACTCTACAATTACCGACAATAGAAGACTCCTACATTCCCAAAATCCCAAGACCCCCTCAGTTCGGGCGGGCCTTATTTCAGGTCGTACTCCCTCTGTATCTCAAGTGCGCGCTTGCGATGCTTCCGGTCGCGTCGGCCACGTCGGTCGAGTATGTTGCCCAGATCGAAGGTGAAGACCGACATCTCGCGCGGCTGCGCCGACCGCTCGTAGGTCTTTCGCAGGCTCCGCATGAGGTCGGGTCCCACGCCGAGCACAACCACCTCGGGCAGTTCCTGTTCGCGGTCGAACATCAGCATGGTGTCGGCCACCTCGTGGGCCGCCAGCCGTTCGCGCCCGTATTTCAGGTGGCTGAACGTGAGGCTGTCGAAGCGTTCGGGCACCTGCACCACGCCCTCGACGTTGGTCCTTTGCGCACGCAGGCTGTCGGCCCATACCGATACTCCCGGAATGGGCTGCAGTGTGGTGGCATCGAGCACCACTATCTGGCGCTGTGCTGCGACAAGGCCGCAGAAGGCCAGCAGAACGATGGTCAGCAGTTGTCTCATTCTTCTTCCTCCAAAGGCTTGGCGTCCAGTTCCTTTATGATTTTTTCCACTTTCTTTTTCTTCCGTTCACGTTTGCTCTTCCATCCGAAGAAGCGCAGCACGTCGGCAATGTTCACCCTCAGCGCGGCCTGTCCCGGGTCGGGAAGCACCACCTTTGCCATGTCCTTTTTCAGGGATTCCATCATGTTGTTCTGCGAGTAGACCACCACTTCGCCCAGCATGTGGCCGGTGGCAAAGAGATAGACCGTGTCGCGAACCTCACTGAAGGCCAGCCGTTCGCGCTCGTATCCCAGGTGGCTCACGGTGAGGCTGTCGAAGCGTTCGGGCAGACGGGCCATGCCCACCGAGTCGGTCAGCGTGGGCGCATGGCCGTCGGGTTCCACCGAAGCCCTTGGCACCGGCGTGCGCGTCTCCACGTCGAGCACCAGGATGGTGCGCTGGGCCCACAGGCGAGGTGCCCACGTGGCCAGCAACAACACGACGAGCACTGCTCTCACGACTATGCCATTCATGGTGCAAAGATAAGAAAAAGCCTCCATCAGCATAGCCGTCTTTAGCCTGAATTATACAAAAACAACGTTTATTGCCCTAATATTTGTTTCAATTAAAAAAAGTTTTCGTAAATTTGTGGCACGATAATTAAAATACGTTATGACTGACTAAAAGTGGTGCACAGGAATAAGAGTGTAAGACGCCGTTTGGAGCGTGTTGAGTCGCAGTCGCGACCGTGCGACAAGGCAAATGCGAACGTACAGAATCGCTGATGTATACGTATGGAGACTCTGATGCTGACGTGTTGACTCGCCGTCGCGACAATATTGAACCGTTCCACGGTGCCTTCCAGCAGCGCCAATGCAACGGCCTGAAAGGCCAACAGCAAACAGCCCAGGGCAACGCCCTGGGTAGCCATGAATCCAGTGACAAACGCCCTGCAAAGGGCAAAAGCATTAAATCTTATGCCGCAATCACTCAGTAAAATATACCTGCATGTCATCTTCCACGTGAAGACGACAAGCCCCAAAATCGACGAATCCCACTGGCCACGCGTTCACGAATATATTGGCCAGCTCATCAATACAACCGGTTGCAAGAGCCTCTGTGTGGGAGGGGTGACCGACCATATACACGCTTTATGTGTCCTTTCGCGGCAGGTAACCGTTTCGCACCTCGTAGAGGAGATGAAACGAAATAGCAGCCTGTGGATGAAAACCCTGGATAAAAGGTATGAGACGTTTCAGTGGCAAGGGGGCTATGCGGTCTTTTCTGTCGGGCAGTCATTAGTCGATAAGTCACGGGAGTATATACTTCACCAACGTGAGCACCACACGAAAATGACCTTTAGAGAAGAGTATGTGCGGTTCCTTGAGTTATATCATATCGAGTATGACAAAGAGTATGTGTTGTCGGATTGATAAGAATGCTTTTGCCCTTTCAGGGCGTCCCTTAGCGCCTACTTATTACCCAGGGCGTTGCCCTGGGCTGGTTGCTGTTGGCCTTTCAGGCCGTTCTTTGTCCGCTAAGTGCCACACTCACACCACAACGGAGGGCTGGCGGCTAATGACCTTTCAAGGAGTTCGTAGCACGCTAAGTGCTACAATTATGCCACAACGGAGGGCTGGCGGCTGATGACCTTTCAAGGAGTTCGTAGCACGCTAAGTGCTACAATTATGCCACAACGGAGGGCTGGCGGCTGATGACCTTTCAAGGCGTTCGTGGCACGATAAGTGCTACAATTATGCCACAACGGAGGGCTGGCGGCTGATGGCCTTTCAAGACGTTCGTGGCACGCTAAGTGCTACAATTATGCCACAACGGAGGGCTGGCGGCTGATGGCTTTCCTATGCGTTCGAGGCACGCGAATTGCTGCTCTCGTGAGGCGCAAGGCTATGACCAGCTACTCCTGGCGTACGACCTTGGTCGCTCCGACCCTGGTCAATCGGTTTGCAGAGAACAGCTGGACTTCTGCAACTCCTCGGTAAGAGTCAATGAAAGAAACAATCAATTATAATAGTGTTATGAAGCAACTGTTGGTTAAGAATATAGGCATGCTGGCAGGGGTGCAACCTGCAGGCGTGAAATGCCTTTGTGGCAGCGACATGAAGCACATGGAGGCGATTCGCGGGGCGTGGATGCTCGTGGAGGACGGAAGGATCAAGGACTTCGGCCAGGGCGACGGTCCTGACCATCTGGCCGAGAGTGCAACCGTGGTGGACGCTGGCGGCGGCACTGTGCTGCCCACCTTTTGCGATAGCCACACCCACCTGGTATATGCCGACAGCCGCGAACAGGAGTTCGTGGACAAGATTCAGGGGCTGAGCTACGCCGAGATAGCGCGGCGCGGCGGCGGCATCCTCAACTCGGCCGACCGACTGCACGACATGAGCGAGGACGAACTGTACCATCGCTCCATGCAGCGCGTCGACGAAATCATCGCCAAGGGCACCGGAGCCGTGGAGATAAAGAGCGGCTACGGGCTGAACACCGACGACGAGCTGAAGATGCTGCGCGTCATCCGCCGCATTAGGCAGACGAGCCCCATCACCGTGCGCAGCACGTTCCTCGGCGCACATGCCGTAGGTCGCGCCTTCACAGGGCGGCAAAAGGAATACGTAGACGTCGTGGTCAACGAGATGATTCCCGAGGTGGGGCGGCAGCAGCTGGCCGACTTCGTCGATGTGTTCTGCGACGAGGGCTTCTTCACTCCCGACGAAACAGCCCGCATTCTGGAGGCCGCCGCCCGCTATGGCATGAAACCCAAGATACACGGACAGGAGCTGGCCGACAGCGGTGGTGTGGAGGTGGCCGTCGCCCATGGCGCCCTGAGCGTGGACCATCTGGAGAGCATGACCGACCGCGACATCGCCCTCTTGCGCCAGGCTCACCGCGAACGGCCGGGCGAAGGCACCATGCCCACCGCCCTTCCCGGCACCAGCTTCTTCCTGAATATGCCCTTCGCGCCCGGCCGCCGCATCATCGAGGCCGGACTGCCTCTGGCCATTGCCTCCGACTATAACCCAGGCAGCACGCCCTCGGGCGACATGAAGTTCGCCGTGTCGCTGGCTTGCATCAAGATGCGCCTGCTGCCCGAGGAAGCCCTCAATGCCACTACGCTGAACAGTGCCGCAGCAATGGGCGTCGCCCATTTGCACGGCAGCATCACCCGGGGCAAGGTGGCCAGTTTCTTCATCACGCAGCCCATCCCCTCGCTCGCCTACATTCCATACGCCTACACGCAGCCCATCATCGACCGCGTCTTCCTGAACGGTGAGGAGGCAGGCCCTGGGCTTGGGCATTCTGCTTGAAAACCCGCGAGAGGGCCACCGAATTGTGCACCACTGCGCTGCCTCGGGGAGCGAAAGCTTTCGAGGGTTGTCGCGCGCTTGGCGAACTGACGCTGCCCACCACGCTCAGCCATTGTGGCGGCATCGTGCTGGCAAGGTCGCGAAGTGGAAAAACCATAAAAGTGATGGAAAACCGATAGCTTTTTTTGAACAAAAGAATGAGCCACCGTGTCCAGCGATTCTCCGCCGGGATAAAAAATGATAACATTTTTGAGCAAAATGAAAGAAGTTTCACCGAAAATGTGTACTTTTGCAACCGAAAAGACAGTATTTACATCTTTTAAACAAGCAAACACATGAAGAAGATTAGAGCAGCCGTCGTCGGTTACGGCAACATCGGGCGCTTCGCCATCGAGGCCCTGGAAGCATCGGAAGACTTTGAAATAGCTGGTGTCGTCCGCCGAAACGGAGCCCAGGACAAGCCCGCAGAACTCGCACCATACGACGTGGTGAAGGACATTACGGAGCTGAAAGACGTCGACGTGGCCATTCTTGCCACGCCCACACGGTCCTGCGAAGAGTACGCCAAGAAGATATTGCCCCTGGGCATCAACACCGTTGACTCGTTCGATATTCACACAGACATACGCGGCTATCGGGAGCGACTCATGGAGCTGAACAAGCAGACCGGAACGGTGAGCGTGATAGCTGCCGGATGGGATCCCGGTTCCGATAGCATCGTACGCACACTGATGCAGAGCCTCGCCCCGAAGGGCTTGAGCTACACCAACTTCGGACCAGGCATGTCGATGGGACACTCCGTCTGCGTGCGTTCGAAAGAAGGCGTCAAGAATGCCCTTTCCATGACCATCCCTTTGGGCGAAGGCATCCACCGACGCATGGTGTATGTGGAGCTGGAGGACGGTGCAAAGCTCGACGACGTCACCACAGCCATCAAGGCCGACCCGTACTTCGCCAATGACGAGACGCACGTGTTCGCCGTGAAGAGCGTCGACGAGGTGAAGGACATGGGCCACGGCGTGAACCTGGTTCGTAAGGGCGTCAGCGGCAAAACCCAGAACCAGCGCTTCGAGTTCAACATGAGCATCAACAACCCCGCGCTGACCGCACAGGTGCTGGTCAACGTGGCGCGAGCATCCATGCGGCAGCAGCCCGGATGCTACACCATGATCGAGATTCCTGTCATCGACATGCTGCCCGGCGAAAGAGCCGACCTCATCGAGCATCTGGTGTAATTATCTCACCGGCTGAAACCGAAAATGCTGGAACCGTCTTTCGCGAAGACCGTTCCAGCATTTTTCTTCTTTCAACGTAGAAAAAGGGCTGTTCAGCATTTTTCCCGCGCCGAAACTTGTGCGTTTGAATACTTTTTCTTAAATTTGCAGCCGTAACGTGTTATCCACGTTTTACACTTTCCCCCGAAATGTGTTAAATGGGTTTTACACATTCGCCCCATAAGTGTTAATTCCGTTTTACAAAAAACAGGAGGCAGAAGTATGGAAAGACTATTCGAACGGCATGACAAGTACATCTCGAGTGTCCCGATGAATTACATCCGGGATTTCATGAATTACGTTAACTGGGATGCAAGGCTCCTCGTCATCAGGGGGCCGAAGGGTGTTGGCAAGTCAACACTTCTTCAGCAGTACGTCAGAAAAAACTTTGGCGCAGACGACCGCCATGTGCTGTATTGTTCTGCCGATACCAATTACTTCACAACCCACACGCTGACTGAAGTTGCAGACAATTTCGTTAAGATTGGCGGCAAATGGCTGTTCATTGATGAGGTACATAAATACAAGGGATGGAGCCGTGAGATCAAGGAAATCTACGACTTGCACCATGGCCTGCATGTGGTTTTAAGTGGCTCGTCACTCATACAGATCAACGACGGGCAGGCCGATTTGTCGCGTAGGATTCTTATTTACGACATGCCGGGCCTGTCTATGCGTGAGTTCATCAGGCTTGATGCAGGGATCGAAACCGAGCCTGTAGCGCTCAATGACCTGCTGAAATCGCCAAACAGCTATTGCTCGTACATACGGTCAGTGTGCCACCCGCTGGAGCACTTCCCGAAGTATCTGCAGTATGGCTACTATCCTTTCTTCCTCGAAGGCAAGCGTGAATACTTTAGCCGTGTGGAGAATGTGGTCAACTACATCGTTGATGTGGAACTGACAAAGCATCGCAATCTTGACGTGGGAAACACGCGGAGCGTGAAGGCTCTTTTGCAAGTCGTTTCGCTGATGACGCCCTACGAGGTCGACATTTCCAAACTCTCGAAGGCTACAGCCATCAGTCGGCCTACGGTCTTAAAGTATCTGAGCCATCTGGAAGAGGCCTGTCTGGTGCGTCGGCTTTTTACAGACCTGAAGACCGTGACAGATCTGCAGAAGCCAGACAAGATGTATCTTGACAACAGCAATCTGCTTTACACGCTTTGCCCGAAGACCCCCGAGACGGGCACTGTCAGGGAGACTTTCTTCGCCAACCAACTGGCCTCGGCAGGCCATACCTTAGAATACGCCGGATATAAGAGCGGGGATTTCCGCATTGACGGTGAGGTTGTCGTAGAGGTAGGTGGAGCAGACAAAGGCTTCCGCCAGCTGGCTGGACAGCAGAATGCCTTTGTGGCGGCCGACGGAATTGAGTCGGCCGCCTTGGGAAAGATCCCTCTCTGGGCTTTTGGCTTTCTGTATTAGAGTCGGCTCTTCTCTTCATTGCCGGCGCCAGTGCCTTTATATTTCGAGCGGCCGACGTTGAAGTTGTAGCTCAGGGTCAGCCCTACGCACTGCGTATAGCTGTAGACGCTCTGCGCCGTTCTGCCGATGGCATAGTAGGTAGTCACCTCGTTTTGCGACGTGCGGAAGATGTCGTTGGCATAGAGGACTGCCGTCAGCCGGCCCTTCAGTAAGCTCTTCTGCAGACGTGCGTTGACCGCAAAGTTGCTGCCGCGATACATGAATGCCCAGTGGTTGCTGCCGGTATAGCTGGCGTGGAGCAGCGCCTTGGCTGTGGGGCTGATGATGAACCAGCTCTTGAGGTCGATGCTGAACTCGGGCTTGTTCAGCTTCTTCGGAGCACCGTATTTCTCGGCATCGAATAGCTGCTGGTAGTAGTGGAGCGTGGCCGTCGGTTGCCAGAAACCCAGCTTCGGCGAAACAACAAGCGTCGCATATACGCGGTCTTGGTGGTCGAAGTTGACGGGCTGGAACAGGCCGATCTCTTTCTCCTCGTCATAGACGCGGCAGATGTGACTGAAGAGGTCGTGCTCGCGGGTGAAGCCGGTCACAAAGGTCAGCCACGAATAGGTCACGTTCAGGTCGATGCTCTGGCGCACGGAGGGGCGCAAGAGAGGGTTGCCGCCCTCGTAGAACATACGGCTGTCGTAGACGATCATGGAACTCAGCATGCTGTAGGGCGGGCGGGTGATGCGCTTGCCGTAGCTGAGCTGTGCACTCCATCTGCCCTTCTGCCAGGTGGCGGACATGTTGGGGAACCAGTCATTGTAGGTGCGGCTGGGCTCAGCCTGCCAGATGCCAAACGAGGAATAGTCGGTCGATACGTGCTCGTAGCGCAGTCCCGCATCCAGACGCCACTGTCCTAGCTGCACTTCATACTCGGCAAAGCCGGCGATGTTCTTCTCTTTCATCTCGTTGTCGCTCTCGGGAATGATGTTCTCCTCGTTGTAGTTGTGCCCGTGGCTCTGGGTGGAGGTGGCTTCCGTTCCGCCGGTCAGCGTGCCTTTCCACAAGGGATAGGTCAGCAACAGCTTGCAGGCGGCCATCCGTCGGTCTTCGTTGTTGAGTGTGGTGATGGGACGGTTGCCGAGCTCTTTGCTAAACTCCTGCTGGTTAAGATGGTCCTCCGTCTCGCGACGCAACAGTGTGGCGTTCAGGTCGATGCCCAGCTTTCCCGCCTTTCCCACGTAGTAGGTGTTCAGCTCCCACACGGGCCTGTCGGTCTCGCGGATGTCAGTTTCCAGCCGCACGTCGCCATAGAAGGCACCGTTCTTCATGTATCTCTGCTGCATTTCTGTCTGGAAACTGTTGTAGAGAATGGTCTGCGACGAGAAGCTCAGGCCCACGGAGTGGTCGGAGTTGAAGTCGTAGCTCACCCCAGCCTTGTAGTTAAACTGCGTCCAGCTGCTCCTTATTGGCAGCTCAGCCCGGCAGAAGAACTGGTCTTTCCTGATGTGCAGCTCCTGGTCTACGTCCTCGTCAAAGCTGGCGTGACCGTTGTCGAGGGCAACATTGGCAAACACTTCCAGACCGCCAGTGCGGTATCTCAGGGTGAGGTCGTCGTAGTTGTTCCATTTGTTGTTCTTCGAGGTCTCACTCATGGCCTGCAGGCTCAGACCGTCGCCCTGCGGCTTCAGCGTCTTGATGCTTATCACGGCGTTCACCTCGGCATTGTATCGCGCTCCGGGTGCGGTGATGATGTCCACGCTTTTCACGTCAGCCGACTTCAGCTGCCTGAGCTCGCTGGCGTCGCGTACCTTCTTGTTGTTGATGTAGATCTCCGGCTCGCCCTTGGCCACCACGGTGTACTTCCCGTCGGCGCCCTGCACCAGCGGCAGCATCGAGAGTAGGTCGGCGGCCGTGCCCACGTCGTGGAGGATGGAGTGCTCCACGTCGACAGTCATGCCGCCATGCGCCATCTTGTACTGCGGAATCTCGCCTTTCACCGTGACGCCGTTCAGGGTATAGGTCTCCGGCTGCAGCGTGATGGTGCCGATGTGGCCTGCACTCACCTCGCGCGTCGTGGTCTTGTAGCCGATGTACGACACCTTCAGCATGACGCGTCGTTCGTTGCACGGTATCACAAAATCGCCGTTCTCATTGCTCACACCGCCATTGATGAAGGCGCCCGCTGCCTCAGTGGCTCCTGCCTGTAGTATGTGTGTGGATGGCACGGACTGGCTGTCGTCGACTGCTTTCGCTACGGTGCTGTGCAATGAGATGTTGGCGAATTCTATGGGCGTTCCCTGCGCGTCGACCACACGGCCGATGACTTTCATCGCCTCTTTCTGAATGCATTCCACGGTGATGAGGCTGTCGGTGGTGGTGATCTTCATCGGGTAGAAGCCCACCACCTCGCGCACGGCTTCGCCGATGGTGCTATGATGGAAGCTGGTGGTGACGGTGAAGTCTTCGAGCTCGTCGTAGATGAAGCTGATGCGCTTGTCGGACTGCGACTTGTTCAGGTCTACAAGCACGTCGGAAAGCGACGCCGACGTGTAGCTCCTGGTGAGGCGCTGCGCCTCTGCCTTGGCCAAGCTGAGGACCAGGCATAGCAGAATATAAAATGCTCTTCTCATGGCTCACTCAATGACGATGGTGTTTTCCTTGACTGTTAGCTGCACTTTCTCAAACCTGTTCAGCTCTTCCACCACCTGCTGCAGTGGCATCTGAGGGTTCCAGGGGTAGTAGAGTCTGAGGGCGGCGCTGGCACTGTTCTTCACCTCCACCGTGAGATGGTGGCACGCTGCAAGCTCGTTCACGATGTCTTTCAGCGCGACGTTCTCGAAGGTCTTCGGCGATGCCACGACAGCGGTGTCTTTCGCTGCGTCCTGTCTGACAACGGTCTGACTGTCGGTCTGTGTGGTCTCAACGGCGGGGATGGCGTCGTTCGGTGAACTGCTGCTGGCGAAATGGAAGGCGGCCAGCGTGATGCCCGAGAGCATCAGCACGCCTACTACCGAGGCGGCAATCTTGAGATAGGGCCGGGCCTTCACTCTCTCGACCGATGAAACGCCGCCTTCCTGAGCGTGCAGGGCGTCGGCAGCCCTCACCATCTGCTGGTAGAACGACCGGCAGTCATCGTCAGACATCAGCTGGCGGATTTCCTCTTCGGTGAAGCGCTCCGGACTTTCCTGCATCTCCAGAAGTCGCTTCAGTTTCTCTTCTTTCTTCATGGGTTGAATCGGTTTTTCAGTTTCATAATGGCCTTGGAGAGGTGCTTGTAGACGGCTGCCTCGCTGATGCCCACCATCTGGGCGATCTCTCTGTACTTCAGCTGTTGCCCATAGTGCATCGTGAAGATGCGCTGCGTCTGAGGCGTGAGCCCCGAACGGATGAACTCCTCGTAGGCTCTGAACTGCTCTTCTTCGTCGCAGTGGTCGTCGGCCAACGGCGAAAGGCCATCGTCGTCGAGTGGCAGTGCGCGGCGCATACGTTCGTGCAGCTTCATGCGTTTCAGCCGGTTCAGGCATTCAAAGCGCACACTGTTCCTGGCATAGGCCAACAGCTTGTCGTCGTCGGGCAGCAGGTCCGCGGCCAGCAGACGCTCCATCACGTCGCCGACGGCGTCGCGAGCGTCTTCGTCGTCGTGCAGCAAGATGCGTGCCTGGCGCAGCAGTTCATCGTAGTGCTGGCGGTAGAGCGCCGCCATCGCTTCTTCTCTCTTTGGCATTCTTTTGTTTCTTGTCTTTCTGCCTATAAGACAATCGAGGGGTCAGTTTCCCAACCCCTCGAAACCGATTTTTTCCTGCAAGTGTCGTTTTTTGTCGTTTAGTCGTTTGGTCGTGTAGGAGTTTGGGACGATATTCCTGTCCTTAACTGTGTAAGACGCGCAATATACTATCGTCCACATTCCCACACTCTCAACTCCCACACTCCTTTCAATCTCCCGTGAAGACACAAAAAATCCCCAGCGCAATGTCCGCCTGCCTGTTCGCAGATGGCAACGGGTGGTTCAGACACTGCGTTCGGGACAATCTCTTGTTGGGATACGCAGAGATTAGTATTCCATCACTGCGGGCAGTTCGGCTGCCTCGGCAATCATGCGCTCCACCTCTTTCAGGGCGGGAACACGTCCCACGAGGTTCTTCTCCTCGTTGATTTCCACCAGCTTGGGCTGCAGGTTCTCGGGCTTGCGGTGCTTCAGCTCCTTCACGGTGTCAACGCCTGCGGCCTCCAGCAGTTCAGCAAACTGCGGGCCAATGCCGTTGATGCGGATGAGGTCGGCATGGTTTGTCCAGGTGAGGATGAGCTTCGGCGAGATGCCTGTCTCCTCGGCCAGAGCCTTGCGTCCGGCGGGTTTTCCACACTTCTCCAGCAAAATGTCGGTATCTGTGATACCAGCTGCGAGCAATTTCTCTGCATAAACGGGGCCTATGCCCTCTACATCGATAATCTTGTATGCTGCCATACGTTTGAATAATTTAAGGGTTAAACGGATATGTTTTTAAAATTCACTTCTTGTTTCTTGCATGCCCGACAGAGAATCTGGGCGATGCGCTTTAGGCTTCTTCACTCTGCGCCTTCGTCCATCTGGAAGAGCGGGTCCTCGGGCATGACGAGGATGGGCTTCTGCTGTGCCTCTCTTTGCAGCTGCTCGGGAACGTATTTCTTGTTCACCACCAGTCGGAACATATACTCGCGAAGCCATCTGTCGGTCATGATAAGGCAGCCCTGCTGTCCCCATGATGCGCCCCATGAGTTCTCCACTTTCCATTTCGTGGCCTTCCCGGCATCGTCCAGGTCGACGGCGCAGAGCGTCATGGCGTGCGTGGAACCGCTGTCGAAGGTGGCAATGCGCTGAGCCTTGTCCATGGGGAACGTGGTTCCGAAGAGCGACGCATAGTCATAGTTGTCGAGGTCGCAGTATCCGCGAGAGCGGTCGAGTTGCTTGCCCACATCGTAGCTGCTGTAGAGCTTGCGTCCGTCTTTGAGCGATGCAATGGCCATCTGTTCGATGTCGTCCATGGGCAGGTTCAGGTAAACCCAGTTGTGGCCGTCGTAGACGTGGCGGTCGTATTCCACCTCGTAGGTCTTGTGGTATTCCCTTCTCGGGTCGTTCATCACCATGATGAAGGTGCCGTTGATGGGGCCTCCCACCACTGCCTCGTAGAATTCGCGCGGCGTGTACTGGCGTGCGGGAGCCAGCGACTTTCCGCTCCTGTCGCGGAAGGCATACGTGAACTGGCTGACTGGTTCGCCGAGCGTGAGACAGAGCATGCGGTACACCTCGGTGAGCATCTCCGTCTTGCGCTTGGCAATGTCGGCGGGCTTGCGACCGCGGCTCACCATGTCGCGCAGCTCCAGTCCCTGTTCGCGCAGCTTGCTTTTCATGATCTGCGCCATCTTCGAGGTGTTGTCGGCCGAGAAAGTCTCCGGCATCACCTCCTTGGGCACCAGTCCGTACTTCTCGGCAAGGTCGGCCACACCGCAGAAGGTTCCTCCGTCGCTGATGGGCGACTTGAAGAAGAACTGCACGCGCAGGTCGTCGATGGGTTTCTTGCCCGTGTCTATCACGCCCTGCAGGAAGAGGTTGGCCTTCTCCAGCTGGTCGTAGAAGAAGAGGTAGTCTTGCGAGAACTCCAGCTGCACCCCGCTCTTTAGTGGACGGAAACCGAGGGTGGAGTCCTGGCGCTGTGCGAAATTGGCGCGCAAGACGTTCATTCCGCTGAACATCCAGCATCGCCCCGACGATTGCTGGTCGGTAATGCTCTGCCTGTCGGTCTCTATGCTGAAGTGGGTGTCTATGGCGCCCTGGTTCTGGAAATTCTTCGCCAGGTCGTCAATCTTGTTGGAGGCCAGCGCGTTGAAGATGGCCTTGCTCTGCGGTGCGTCTTGCTGAGCGCGCTGCATGCTGCTGAGCATCTGCTGCGAGATACCGCCGCCCTGTGCCCACGCCCACGCCGAAAGGGTCAGAAGCCCTATGGAAAGGATGGCTCTGTTTTTCATGTCGTTGTTTTGTTGCTATGTTTTATTGAGTGATTTCGGTTTTCAGTGCGCTAAGTTACGAAAAAATAATGTAACGCGTGCAAAAACGACGATTTTTCTTCAAAAAACATCGAAATAGCGTCATTTTATGGCCCGATGTCTTTGTCATGTGTGCGGTTTTGCCTACTTTTGCACCGCCATAATCATTGATGAATAGCATGAAAAAGAAACACACGAACTATGGTACCGCTCTTGTGGCGGCATTGATGGCGGGCGGCCTGTGGGTCACTTCTGCGTGCACGTCGCCCAAGGTCATCACCGACGTGGTGATGAAATATCCGCCGTCGGTAGTGGCCGACAGCGTGATAGTCTGCGAGCCTGGCGACTCCGTCCCTGCCGATGCCATGCGGCTGGGGCGCGTGGCCGTGGTCGACGACGGGCTGTCGCACCGCTGCAAATACCACCAAGTGCTGGCGCTGGCCAAGGGCGAGACCGCCCGCGTGGGTGGCAATGTGCTGCGGATAGTGGAGCACCAGAAGCCCTCCGTGTGGAAGAGCACCTGCCACCAGATCTACGGCGAGATGCTGCTCACGGGCAAGATCGACGTGGACTCGGTAGATTTCGTGTCGTATGCCCGCGCCGCGCTGGAGAACGAGGAGCGGCAGTTCGAGGAATACACCGTGCGGCGCCTGCCGCCGAACCGCATCCGCATAGACGGCGGCATGGGGTGGAACATCGACAAACTGAAGACCACCCACGGCAACTACTCGCCCCACATCGGGTGGACGGGCCGTGTGGCCTACGAGCACTTCTTCGCGGGCATCACCAGCGTGGGAGCCACCTATGTGCGCACCACGGGCGACTACAGTCACCTGGGCCGCTTCTGGATGGACTATGCTGGAGCCACGCTGGGCATGGGCTACCGATTCAAGGAGCACACGTCGTGGCTGTGGACCATGCAGATAGGACTGGGCGTTGCCAACTACCACATAGACAACTTCCATAGCCATGCCGGGCCGGGACTCAACTTCGGGGGCGGCATTGACTGGATGCTGACACGCCACATCGCCATCGGAATGGATGCGGGTTTCGTGGTGGGAACATTCAGCAAGCCCGACGAGGTCGTGGTAAGCAATGAGCGCGGAAAAAGCCTCGACATCGGGACATTCATGCTGCAAGGTGGCCTGCGCTTCTATTTCTGAAGGCGGCGCGTGCGTTTTCATCGAAATGAAAAGTAAAATTGTTCTCATTTCAGAAATAAATTATTCCAATTATGCCAAGTCCTTTCGATAAAGAAACGAATTATCCTAATTGCTCGTAATTTCTATCACGAATTGTTCTTAATGATTTCTTCTGCGCAGATAGAGAATTAAACAGAATTAGTGGGACAATTAGGAGCAATTAGGATTATTCGTTTCTCTTCATTTGAAAGAAATGAGCATAATGACCAGAAATTAAACTCAGAAATGAAAGGAAATATTTGTTCTCATTTCTGGAACAAATTATTCCAATTATTCCAATTTCTTGGAAAGACAAAGAAACGAATGATCCTAATTGCTCTTAATCTCTATCACGAATTGTTCTTGATGATTTCTTCTACGCCGAAAGAGAATAAAATGAAATTGGTGGGAAACAGACGCCTGCGAAGCCATCAACTGAAGGACTGCCCTTGCTGTATAGGATGGCAGACTCAGGAGGTGTATGGCTGCAGACGGTCCAGGTTGTTCAGCAGCTTCTGCACAACCTTCTCCTTGCCGGGAATATGGGCGCAGTTAGAGCCGTTGATGATGTGCACCCACTTGCCTTCTATTATCTGTATGCAGTCGCCGTGGTAGATTTCATCGTGTCGTGTCAGGCCTTTTGTCTTCTTGATGCGGTGGGTCTTCACCATTGGAAACTCGGTTTTCATGGGCGAGAAAGACTGGAAGAGGCGGAAGAAGTTGTTTCCGCCAGCGTCAAGATAGGAGTCGGACACGTAGATAGGGAGGAAGTCGGGTTGGTGTTTCAGCAGGAAGTCGAAGCTGAACAGGCACCAGCCCGGCCACAAATACCAGCCATGCTCCATGATTCTCTTCACTCCGTAGAAGGGCCGTTGACCAAGCGATTGGCACAGGCTAGTGGGAGCCAGGGGAAAAGCATCGTGGTCGAGTAGGGCAAGGCGCTTGGGCGACAGCTCTCGCAGGTAGTGATAGTAGAGCCAGTTGAGCGCTCCGCCGTGTGAAATGCCACCGTAGAACACCCTGTGCCAGCAGCATCGCTCGATGATGGGTGGCACCGACACGTAGACCACGTGTTGTTCCTGACAGAGCTGTTCTATTTGTCTGCGGCAGTTCTTGTCGGGCGAGTTGTCGGCAACAACGTGCAGAAAGCCCTCGTCGGTGAGGTTCTGCCTGAGCAGTTCTATCTGTTTCTCTATGAGTCCCACGTGGTTGAAGGCCACCGTCACCACCACCAGCGGGCGGTTCTTGTGCTCCTCCTTCACGCTGGTCTTGGCGCGTCCGGCGTGCATGGCCACGAAGTTGATGAACCGTGCATTCACGTTGAAGGCCTTGCGGTGTGTCTTTCTGATGAATGTGGAGTGTTTAATCCAACTGAGCATGTTATGATTGTTTCAAAATGGAATCGGTGATGCAAAAATACGGAAAAAAGGACAACTGGACAAGGAAAGCAAGAAGTTTTTTGGCAAAGACATCGCTTGTTTCAGATATTTTGCTTATTTTTGCATCGTGATTATGAAAAGGAGGCAATCGGGCAACGCAAGAGTTGCCGCTCATGAAGGGTTTCCTGACATGAGAGAAGTGTCTGAAAGAATTAGTTATAAGTGGAAGAAACGAAATACGACATACTGAACAGCATCAACAGCCCTGCAGACCTTCGTCGGCTGGATGTGGAGCAGTTGCCACAGCTGTGCGATGAACTGCGGCGCGACATCATCAAGGAAGTGTCGATGAATCCGGGCCATCTGGCCTCGAGCCTTGGCGTGGTGGAGCTCACCGTTGCGCTCCATTACGTGTTCAATACGCCCGAGGACCGCATCGTATGGGACGTCGGCCACCAGGCATACGGCCACAAGATACTGACCGGAAGGCGCGAACGCTTCTGCACCAACCGCAAACTGGGCGGCATCATGCCGTTTCCCAGTCCGATGGAAAGTGAGTATGACACGTTCACTTGCGGCCACGCTTCCAACAGCATTTCCGCCGCCTTGGGCATGGCTGTCGCAGGAGGCAGCGGGCGCCATGTGGTGGCTGTCATCGGCGACGGCGCCATGTCGGGAGGGCTGGCTTTCGAAGGACTCAACAACGCCTCGTCGTCGCCCAACGACCTGCTCATCATCCTCAACGACAACAACATGTCTATCGACCGGTCGGTAGGGGGAATGAAGCAGTACCTGCTCAACCTGAGCACCAACGAGACCTACAACAAATACCGCTTCAAGGCTGCGCGGTGGCTGGGCCGCAAGGGCATGCTCCACGAGGAGCGGCGCAAAGGCATCATCCGCCTGAGCAACGCCGTGAAGTCGGCCATCAGCCATCAGCAGAACATCTTTGAGGGGATGAACATCCGCTATTTCGGACCCTTCAACGGCCACGACGTGAAAGAGGTGGTGCGCATTCTGCGGCAGCTGAAGAACATGCGCGGTCCCAAGCTGCTCCATCTGCACACGCAGAAGGGCCACGGATATGCACCTGCCGAGAAGGATGTCACCGTTTGGCACGCGCCGGGAAAGTTCGATCCCGACACCGGAGAGCGAATCAAGGAGGACACCGGTGACATGCCGCCGAAGTTTCAAGACGTCTTCGGACACACACTTCTGGAGCTTGCCCGGCAGAACGAGAAGATTGTGGGCGTCACGCCCGCCATGCCTACCGGCTGTTCCATGAACATCATGATGAAGGAGATGCCGGAGCGCACCTTCGACGTGGGCATTGCCGAGGGGCATGCCGTGACGTTCTCGGGCGGCATGGCCAAGGAAGGGCTCATCCCCTTCTGCAACATCTACAGCGCCTTTGCGCAGCGTGCCTACGACAATATCATCCACGACGTGGCCATTCTGAACCTTCCCGTGGTGCTTTGCTTTGACCGCGCGGGCCTCGTGGGCGAAGACGGCGCCACCCACCACGGACTCTTCGACATGGCCGCACTGCGACCTGTGCCCAACCTGACCATCGCCTCGCCCATGAACGAGCACGAGCTCAGGCGCCTCATGTTTACCGCCCAGCTGCCCGGCAAGGGCGCCTTCGTCATCCGCTATCCGCGAGGCCGCGGCGTGCTGGTGGACTGGCGCTGCAAGCTGGAAGAGGTGAAGGTGGGGACAGGCCGACGGCTCCGCGACGGCAATCGGGTGGCCGTGCTCTCCATAGGTCCCATCGGCAACAACGTAACCGAGGCCATCAACAGTCTTGGGGCCGCCGCCGAAGGCATCGCCCACTACGACATGCGGTTCCTGAAACCGCTCGACGAGGACATATTAAAAGAGGTGGGCAGCCGCTTCAGCCGCATCGTCACCGTGGAGGACGGTGTGAGAAACGGCGGACTGGGCACCGCCGTCGTGGAGTGGATGTGCGACCATGGCTTCACGCCTCGGGTGGAACGCCTGGGTACGCCCGACGAATTCGTGGAGCACGGAACGGTGGCTCAGCTACAGCATATTGTGGGCATCGACGCCGAAAGCATCGCACAGGTGCTGCAACGCATGACGCAACAGCAGGACAATACTCCTAAATGAACAAGCAAACCGTGGCGTTCCCACGGATACAACAAAATCATCGAGACAATGAAAATCATCATCGTAGGTGCCTACGCCATCGGCACTCATCTGGCCAAGCTGCTGTCGCGCAACAACCACGACACCGTGCTCATCGATTCAGATGAGGAACGCCTGTCGAATGTCAGCTCAGACTACGACCTGATGACCATCATGGCATCGCCGTCGAGAGTGCGGACGCTCAAGGACGCGGGAGTGGCTGGCGCCGACCTGTTTATCTCTGTCACGCCCGACGAGAACCTCAACATGAACGCGTGCATGCTGGCCAAGGCCCTCGGCGCCAAGCGAACCGTGGCCAAGGTGGACAACTATGAATACACCGACCCGAAGCTTAAGGAGGTGTTCGACAAGGTGGGCATCACGTCGCTTATCTATCCTGAGAACCTCGCCGCGCGAGACATCGCCAACGGACTCAAGATGTCGTGGGTGCGGCAGCGCTGGGATGTGCACGAAGGTGCGCTCATCATGCTCGGCATCAAGCTCAGAAGCACCTGCGAGATTCTGAACGAACCGCTCAAGGACCTGTGCAAACCCGAGTCGCCTTATCACATCGTGGCCATCAAGCGCGGAGAGGAAACCATCATCCCGCGTGGCGACGACGTGCTCCAGCTGCACGACCTGGCCTACTTCATGACGACGCGCAACTACATTCCCTACATCCGCAAGATTGTGGGAAAGGAGCACTATGTGGACGTGAAGAACGTGATGGTGATGGGCGGAGGCGCCACCGCCGTGAGGGCTATCTCCATGATGCCGCAGTATATGAACGTGAAGGTCTTCGAGACAAGTGAGGCCCGCTGCGAGCTGCTGAACGAACTAGTGGACACCGACCGCGTGATGGTGATCCACGGCGACGGCCGCGACCTGGCCGTGCTTCAGGAAGAAGGCATCAAGAACACGCAGGCCTTCGTGGCCCTGACCGGCAATGCCGAGACCAACATCCTGGCCTGTCTGACGGCCAAGCGCCTCGGCGTGAGGAAGACAGTCGCCATGGTTGAGAACTTCGACTACGCAAGTATGGCCGAGAGTCTTGACATCGGCACCATCATCAACAAGAAAGCGCTCGCCGCCAGCTATATATATCAGATGATGCTCGACGCCGACGTGAACAACATCAGGTTCCTGATGTCGGCCAACGCCGATGTGGCTGAGTTCACCGCACAACAGGGTTCGAAGGTGACGAAAAAGCGCGTCTTCGAGCTCGGACTGCCAAAGGGAGCCACCATCGGCGGACTCGTGCGTCACGGAGAAGGACAGCTCGTGTCGGGTGGTACGCAGATTGAGGCCGGCGACATCGTCGTGGTGTTCTGCTATAACATCAATATGACGAAAATTGAAAAATTCTTTCGCTGATGCTCAACCATAAGATCATATACAGCATTATTGGCACATTGCTCTACATTGAAGCGGCAATGATGTCCTGGTGTATGTGCATGGCGTTCTACTTTGGCGAGGACGATAGCCTGGCCTTTGTCATATCTGTGGCGACCACCATCCTCGGAGGCGTTTGCATGAAGTACATGGGCCGCAACTCCGAGAACTCACTTGGCCGCCGCGAAGCCTATCTGCTGGTCACGCTCACATGGCTCATCTTCAGTCTCTTCGGGTCGCTTCCGTTCCTCGTAAGTGGCTATATCACCAGTTTCACCGACGCTTACTTCGAGACCATCTCGGGCTTCACGACCACGGGATGCAGCATTCTCGATGACGTGGAGTGCTTTCCCCACGCGCTGCTTTTCTGGCGAACCATGACGCAATGGATAGGAGGGCTTGGGATAGTCTTCTTCACCATCGCCATCATTCCGTCGCTTGTGGGCGGCAATGTGAAGGTGTTCTCGGCCGAGGCCACAGGACCTATCCGCGCGAAGATGCACCCGAGGCTCAGCACCACCGCCAAGTGGATTTGGAGCATCTACCTCGTCCTCACCGTCGCCTGTGGCGTTTGCTACTACCTGGCCGGCATGGGACTCTTCGACAGTCTCAACTATGCCATGACCACCACGGCAACTGGCGGCTTCTCCACCCACAATGCCAGCACGGGCTACTTCCACAATCCCTACATCGACTACACCGCCATTGCGTTCATGTTCCTCTCCGGAACCAGCTTCACCTTGCTGTACATGACGCTCTTCAAGGGCCGTTTCCGCCGGTTCTTCCGCAATTCCGAGTTCCGTTTCTATGTGCTTGTGGTGGTCGTCGCCACTCTTTCCATCACCATCTTGCTGGTGCATGACAACGGCTATGCCGTGGCCGATGCCTTCCGCGTGAGCCTCTTCCAGGTCACTTCGTTCATCACCACGACGGGCATTCTCAACGACGACCCGGCCAAGTGGCACCACATCACGTGGGTCATCCTGAGCATCTGCATGTTCCTTGGTGCCTGCTCGGGTTCCACGAGCGGCGGCTTCAAGTGCATCCGTTCGGTCATGGTGCTCACCATTCTCAGGAACGAGGTGCGCCGTATCCTTCACCCGAGGGCCGTCTTGCCCGTGAAGGTGAACGACAACACCATCCCTTATTCCTCGCAAGTAACGCTTCTGGCGTTTCTCGCAGCATACATGCTGCTCTGCCTGTTCACCTATTTCTGCATGATTGTGATGGGTGTTGACAGCACCAATTCCATCACCATCGCCATCAGCTGCGCCAGCAATGTGGGACCGACACTGGGACTTGAGATAGGTCCGACCATGTCGTGGGGCATCCTGCCCGACACCGTGAAATGGCTGCTCTCGGGCCTTATGCTCATGGGCAGACTGGAAATATTCACCGTAGTAGTGCTCTTCACGCCGTCGTTCTGGAGAGACCATTGACCGCGCGCAACACTCAGGGTGACAAGAAATGAACATTTTATATAGGTAAAGAAAAACATACTATCATGCAACCAATCAGATTTATCCCTTTTTTGAAGTCCACCCTGTGGGGGGGCAACCGGATTATCACCTTTAAAAACCTTGAAACCCAGCAGGAACATGTGGGCGAAAGCTGGGAGATTTCGGGCGTGGATGGCTGCGAGACCATCGTGGCCGACGGCCCCTATCAGGGCATGAGTCTCAACCAGCTGGTGGCCACGTTGAAGGAAAAGCTTGTGGGAAAGGACAACTACGAGCGTTTCGGCAACGAGTTCCCGCTGCTCATCAAGTTCATCGACGCCCATCAGGACCTCAGCATCCAGGTGCATCCCGATGACGAGACTGCCCAACGGATGGGCAAGCCGCGCGGGAAAACCGAGATGTGGTACGTCATGGACAGCGACCCGGGAGCCCATCTCTACAGCGGACTGAAACAGCACATCACGCCCGAGGACTATGAGAGAATGGTGGCCGACGACACCATTTGCGACGCCTTGGCTAAGTATGAGGTTGGCGACGGCGACGTGTTCTACCTGCCCGCAGGGCGCATCCACGCCATCGGCACGGGATGTTTCCTGGCCGAGATCCAGGAGACCAGCGACGTCACCTATCGCATCTACGACTACCGTCGCCGCGACAAGGACGGCAACTACCGTCAGCTGCACACCCGCGAGGCTGCCGAGTGCATCGACTACCACGTGGAGCCCGACTACCGCACCCACTACACGCCGCGCCGCAACGAGGGCGTACAGCTCATCAGCTGTCCTTATTTCACCACCGCGGTCTACGACCTCGACGAGCCGATGACGCTCGATTACTCCGAGCTCGACTCCTTTGTGGTGCTCATCGCTTTGAGCGGTGAGGGCACCGTCGTCGACGACGAGGGCAACTCCACCCCCTTCGCTGCCGGACATACCCTCTTGCTGCCTGCCACCACCACCGAGATAAAGATAACAGGAACCCTGAAATTCCTCGAAACCTACGTATAAACCTTCCGGAAACCAACAGGTATTTCCCGTTTCCAAAACACTTATCACGAATTACACGAATGCGCTATCTTCCCCCTGGCATTCGTGTAATTCGTCTTTTATTCTCCCTCGTTTCCCCCCTTTGTTATTCCAAGTTCGGAGTTTCAGTATTTGCGGATTTCCGGTGTTCCAAATCTCCAGAACTCCCGAAAAATGCCTTTCGAGCAATTCGTCAAATTCGTTGTCGAAAGCCCTAATGTCTGAACCCCCTGTAACTCATAGACTCCTGAAACCCCAAGAAATCAGCTTTCGAGCAATTCGTCATATTCGTTGTCGAAAACCCCATTCCTTGTCGAAAACCCTATTCGCTGTCGAACGCCTTCGCTGTCTCATTCGCTGTCCCCGACCCCAGTCAGTGTCTGGCAGACCTTATCCTGGAACACCCGCGCCGTCACCGCCTTGCGTTGTCCCATGTTGATGATGGAGAAGCAGAGCTGATGTCCGTTGGGAGCCACGCAGAAACCGGCCAATGAGCTGACGCCCGACACCGTTCCCGTCTTGGCGCGCACATTGCCGCGCGCCGTGCCTTTGGTCATTCGCGTCTGCAGCGTTCCATCGACGCCCGCGATGGGCAGCGATGGCAGCAGGTGAGTGCTGATGTTGTCGTTCTGCCAGGCGTAGCGCAGGAAGCGTACCTCCAGCTCCGGCGACACGTAGTTGTAGAGCGACAGTCCCGACCCGTCGGCCACATAGTAGTCGCGGCTGTTCAGTCCCACCTTCTTCACCAGGTTGTTCACCATCTGGCGTCCCATGGCTGCGGTGGCCGGACCTCGTGTTCCCGCCTGCCGCGCCAGCTGATAGAACAGGCATTCGGCAAAGAGATTGTCGCTCTTCTTCATCATCTTCTGCAGCACCTGGTCGATGGTGTGCGTGCGCGAGCATAGCAGGTGCGCATTGGCAGGAGCCGCTCCCACGAGGGTGTCGCCGACGAGCACGATGCCTGACTTCTTCAGTTCCTGGCAGAAGCGCTTCATGAACTGGTTCTCGCCATTGATGAGCAGCGGCACCAGACTGGGGTTGTCGTCGTCCCAGCACCAGCCCTCGCCCCAGAGGTCGGCGTCTTTCATCGACTGGTCGGCATACACATTGCCGCGGATGGTGTCCACGCCTTGCTGGCGCAGACTCTCAACGAAGGCGCGCATGTCGTCACCGTTGAACAGCGGATCCATGCCGCCTACGAGGTAGATGTTGCCGCGGTAGGTGAGGCTGTCGCGCTGGCCGGTGGTCATGAGCCGCGTGCGGAAGAGGAACGAACCGCCCAGACGGTCGAGCGAGGCCACCGCGTTGATCATCTTCATCGTGGAGGCCGGGCGCATGCGCTGGCGCTCGTTGTAGGCAAAGATGACCGAGTCGGTAGACAGGTCATACACCATCATGCCCACCTGCGATGTGCTGAACATGTCGCTTTTCAGCATCTGCGACAGATGGGCGCTGAGGTTATGGGGCCACACCAGTGACGAGTCCACGGCCAAGGTGTCCACCACAAGCGTGTCGGCAGCGGTGATGATGTCCTCGTCGACGGCCACGGCCACCGAGTCGTCTACAGCCTCGTCGACCTCGACTTCTGTGACAAACTGCTGCGCAGAGGCCGAAAGGCTCAGCAACAGCCACAGCATCAGTATGTTGATATGTCTCATTCCTTTTCCTTTGTTCGCTTGATTAACGCTTGCAAAATTACGGAAAAAATATGATTTATCGGTCAGTAGCATGAAGAATTCTCTTTTTTTCTTCCCTCCCGCACCGTAATTGCAGCGACCAAGGCTGCCTGCGCTCTCTGGCAAGAACGTCAGAATAAAGTAGTGAAAACGGCGGATGGGAGAAGCAAAAGCGGCAGATGGCGGAAACAAATCCAATGGAATCGTTGAACAAAACCAATGGATTTGTTGAACAAAATCAATGGAATCGTTGAACGAAATCAATGGATTCGTTTCGCGAAATTGCCAGTTTTGTTGGGCAATCTTGCCGGTCTTGTCGCGCAAAACTGCCAAAATGGTTGGCCACGGACGATCACGGACTGACTCGGAATTGCCTCTACGCGGAAGACGACGGACCAACACGGACTTCTTCCTGCCGCCAGGCTGCCGTTCCGTGGCGCTCCTTTGTTCAGCAAACCAAGGTATGAAGAACCGAGTCAGTCCGTGATAGTCCGTGGCAAGAAAACGTCGGCGCAGGGGTGGGTATTCCAAATGGCTCTGCCAAGTTAGTCCGTGATAGTCAGTGGTAAGAGCAGTTTCGTTGGCCACGGACGATCACGGACTGACTCGGAATTGCCTCTACGCGGAAGACGACGGACCAACACGGACTTCTTCCTGC
>JAFWQE010000011.1 GCA_017509155.1 Prevotella sp. | reverse complement strand
TTATATATAATAGTAAAAATTATTACTTATAATTTTTACCAAAAATCGGCGCGAATAGCCCATCATACCCCCTCGCCAAAATAACTGCCATCTGCCATCTGTACCAAATGCAAAAAAATGAAGACAGGCGGAAGACTTCTGTATACCTGCATTTTCAGAGAAATAGCAAAGGTCCCGAAAGTGCAGTTTTTGTCCCCGAAAGTGCAGTTTTCCCTACTTACGATTTGGAAGTTTCAAAAATTTTTCGTATCTTTGTACTCGCAATCAGGATACAAGTGCAACGACGTTTTGCTTCCAAAATTGACCGGTCAGGATACCGAATCCGCCCTCGCCGCGCTCCCAACTGCACTAAACAATATGAATCATGAAACCTTTAACCGTAAACCACACACCCACCAAACAATAATGAATCCATCGCCCGCACCACCAACGAATCCCACCCCACAGAACGGGCAGACATAGGGGGCTGCCCCTACACGTGTGGAGCATAGCTCCAGTGCATACGGAGCATAGCTCTACATCCTACGGAGCATGCCTCCTTATCCTACGGAGCATAGCTCTATATACTAACAAAATGTAAAAACGGCGGGCATCTGACACGTATTCCAGTTTTTTTCACTATCTTTGCAAGATAATCATCATAAAACGAACACGATCATGAAAAGAGTACTATTCGCAATGACGCTGCTTTGGGCAACCATTCTCCTGGCAGCATGCACACAGAACAAGCAGACGGCAGAAGGCGCTAACGCTGCCGACTCTGCCCAGGCAGGCAAGGCCACCGTCTACGTGACGCGTAACATCACGCCGGAGGCGCTGGTGAAGATCTACGAGGCACTGGGTCGCAAAGCCGAGGGACGCGTAGCCGTGAAGATTTCCACCGGCGAGTCGGGCAACCCGAACTACCTGAAGCCTGAGCTCATCGGACTGCTGGTGGACCAGGTGAACGGCACCATCGTGGAGTGCAACACCGCCTACGAAGGCCGCCGCAACACCTTCGAGGCTCATTGGCAGACCATCAAGGAGCACGGCTTCACACCCCGCTTCAAGGTGGACCTGATGGACGAGGAGGGTGAGTTCAACATCCCCGTGAAGGACTCCACGCACATCAAGTACGACATCGTGGGTTCGCACCTGAAGAACTACGACTTCATGATCAACCTCGCCCACTTCAAGGGACACCCGATGGGCGGCTTGGGCGGTGTGCTGAAGAACGCGAGCATCGGCGTGGCATCGGCCAACGGCAAGGCGAACATCCACACGGCAGGCTATCAGCAGGTGGTGGAAGGGCTGTGGAACCACGTGGAGAATCAGGACGGCTTCCTGGAGTCGATGGCTGCAGCTGCACAGGCCGTACACGACTACTTCGGTGAGGGCAAGCGCGTCGTCTACATTGCCGTGATGAACAACATGACCGTCGACTGCGACTGCGTGGCAACGCCTGAGCCCGTGAAGCTGAAGGACTACGGCATCCTCGCCTCCCTCGACCCCGTGGCACTCGACCAGGCATGCGTCGACATCGTCTTCAACATGCAGGCCAGCGAGGACAACGACAACCGACCGCTCATCGAGCGCATCAACCAGCAACACGGCATCCACACCATTGAGTGGGCCGAGAAAATCGGTCTGGGCACGCGCCAGTACGACCTGGTGAGCATCGACGAATAAGGAGCATCTGTTCTGCCAACCTCCAGCAACCAAATCGTGTCGGGTTTATCGGAAAGAAATTAGAATAATTATCATAATTTCGTTCATATAATATATTTATTGATGGTACAATTATTCTAATTATGATAATTTCTTTCCGATAAAAAAGACCACAGCAAGAACTAAAAACAAAACAACTCGAATGAAACGACTGTTCTCTATCATATTGGCTATCTGGGCGTGCAACACGCTGTTGCATGCAGGTTCTCTTGTGTGGTTCGACGGCCATTCGCACGTGGGCTATGTGGCACAATCGCACTATTCGCCCGTCGTGGAAATTGCTCTCGACATGTTCAGCGAGGACATGCTGGCAGTGACCGGACAGCGCGCGAAAGCCGATGCCAAGGGACGGTTGGAGATCATCGAGCTGAGCGAGCTCACAAACAAGGAGTTCAAGAAGCTGCAGAAGCGCAAGCTGCCCTATCAGAAGGTCATCGCACGGAAGGACGCATTCTACATCGGGGTGCACAACGGACATCTCGTGGTGATGGGCGACGAAGGGCGCGGCACGGCCTACGGCATCCTGGAACTCTCGCGAATGGCGGGTGTGTCGCCCTGGATATGGTGGGGCGACGTGGTGCCTCAGAAGCGCAAACGGCTGGAGGTGGACGACCGCTTCGCCACACTGCAGCAGCCATCGGTGGAGTTCCGCGGCATCTTCATCAACGACGAAGACTTTAGCCTGCGTCCCTGGGCGGGCGGCGACATCGGTCCGAAGACCTACGAGAAGCTGTTCGAGCTGCTGCTGCGCCTGCGTGCCAACACCATCTGGCCAGCTATGCACGAGGGTACGACAGCCTTTTTCCAGAAGAAGGGAAACCGCGAGCTGGCACGCAAGTTCGACATCTACGTGGGCTCGAGTCATTGCGAACCAATGCTGCGCAACAACGTCGCCGAATGGAACACGAAGCGACTGGGCGACTACAACTTCTTCACCAACCGCCAGCGCGTGCTCGGCTACTGGCAGGAGCGCGTCGACGAAACCCGCGACATGCAGGCCATCTACACGCTGGGCATGCGTGGCATCCACGACGGTGCGATGGAAGGTGCACAGACGATGGAACAGAAGGTGAAAGGCCTCACCGACGTCATCAGCGAACAATACAAGATGCTGACTCCTTCAACATCTCAGCCTCTCAACACCTCCGCTCGGCCCAAAGGGGCGCTTTCAGAGCGAAGCGGGGAAAGAAAATCTCAACCTCGCAACACCTCAACCTCTCAACCTCTCAACCTCTCAACCTCTCCAATGGTGTTCATTCCCTACAAGGAGGTGCTCGACATCTATGAGAACGGCGTACGCGTGCCCGACGACGTGATGCTCATGTGGTGCGACGACAACTACGGCTACCT
>JAFWQE010000056.1 GCA_017509155.1 Prevotella sp. | reverse complement strand
CAGGCGGTCAGCATCACCGACAACGGCGATGGCACCTACTCGCTGGTGATGCCTCATGAGTCAGTCACCGTCAGCCCAACGTTCGGCGTCGCCACCCAGACCGTGACCTACGTCGACCGCGACGGTGTGGAGCAGACCGTCGAGGCCATGGTGCTACGGCCTGAGTTCACTACACTCGACGGCGGGTGGTGGGCCGTGGCCGGCAGCATTTCCGCCAGCGACCGCCTGACCATGAAAGGCAACGTGAACCTGATTCTGTGCGACGGTGCCACGCTTACCAACCCGAAAGGAAGCACCGTGGCCAGCGGCGACAGCCTGACCATCTGGGCGCAGCGCAATGGCACAGGTGCCTGGAGCGTGAGCAGTCCTGACACATATTGCGCCGGCATCGGCGGGCGCACAGCTCCCAGCGGAGCCATCACCATCAACGGTGGCACTGTCACGGCCGTGGGCGGCAAGTATGGCGCCGGCATCGGTGGCGGCTATGCCTATCGCTACCGGAGCGACAACAGTGGCAGCAAGACCTCGCGTATCAGTATCAACGGTGGTGTGGTCAGTGCCACCGGCGGAACGAACGGAGCAGGTATTGGCGCTGGTGAATACGGCGATGCTGAGGTCAGCATCAGTGGTGGCACCGTGAACGCTACGGCCGGCACCGGTGCCAGTGGCATTGGCGATGGCTACAACAGCACGGGTTCGGCCGTCACACTCAGCTACACCGACCAGGTGAGCATCACGGCCGATAGCTATGGCGGCGTGGTGACACTCGTCAAGCCCTTCACCGATGGCACTTTGTTGCACGAGAGCGGTGTCGTGGCCGACAACAGCCTGCTGGCAGGCCGTACGCTGGTTCCGCTCCGCCGTGGCGACGTGAACCTCGACGGACGGGTGACCATCGCCGACGTGAGTATGTTGGTGAACGTCATCTTGGGAAAGAGCGAGACGAGCAGCATGCTATCCGACGTCAATGGCGATGGTCAGGTGACCATTGCCGACGTGACCACACTGGTGAACATCATACTGGGCAAACCTGTTGGCAGCGAAGGTGAGGTCATCGGTGTCGATGGCAGTGGCGGTGTTGAATATGGTGGCGGTGGGTCAGGTCCTGCCCGTACTCCACGCACCAGCGCCCCTTCCTTGCGCTCAGCATGAAAGTTAAATTAAGCAAAATGTTATGGCAATTAGAGATTATGTTGTAACTTTGCATCGGTAAAAACGAGAAATAACGACATGCAGAAAGTAAAGACTATCATCGGCGCCGTGACCATGGCAATGTTCATGATGAGCGCCATGCCTGGCGATCAGACGCTGACACGCGAGGGTAACACTACCATTGTCAACACGCAAACTATAGGCAAGAGCATCCAAGGCTATGCCGGACCCACGCCCGTGAAGATCTATATTGAGAAGAATAAGGTGGTGAAGATTGAGGCTCTGCGCTCGCAGGAAGGCCCGAAGTATATGGCTAAGGCCAAGAAGCTGCTACTTAAGTATGAGGGAAAGACCGTGAGCAAGGCCAAGAAGATGCAGGTCGATGCCGTTACGGGTGCCACTTTCACCAGCGATGCATTGGTGAAGAACGTACAGAAAGGCCTCGAATATTACGAGAAGAACAAGTAAACAGCCATCGGCGCTGCCGATTCGGCCCCCAGACGATGGGCTGACAATATATAGCTAAACCATAAAGGTTGGAAAATTGAATCTCAACGCATCAATTTTCCAACTTTTTTATGTCACAAAACGTCGTTTCCTACGTATAAAGCATAGAAAACAACCATCAATGACGACCGAGGAGTTCAAGCAAGAGGCACACAACATACGCCTAAGACTCATCAATCAGGCTCGTAGGTATCTGGGTGATACCGACGAAGTCGAGGATGTGGTGCAAGACGCACTGCTGCGGCTTTGGCAGATGCATATGGAATTGCAACAGCCAATGCTGCCTTTGGCGCTCGTCGTCACGCGCAACCTGGCCATCGACCGGCTGCGACGACACCAGCAGACACAGCCTCTGGAAACCGTTATGGCGACCTCTGAACCCGACACCGACGAACGTACGGCACGTATTCTGGCCATTATCGACACCCTGTCGCCTATGTTGCAGACTGTTCTCCGCCTGCGTCACATGGAAGGAATGGAAATGAGCGACATCGCAGAACTGACCGGCAGTAGTGAGGTAGCGGTGCGAAAGGCACTCAGTCGGGCACGTATGGCGGTGAGAGAGCGATACTTCAAAAAGGATGAAGGATGAAAGAGGAAGGATGAAGAGGAAGGATGAAGAGGAAGGATGAAGAATGAAAAGATGAAGGAATAAGGATGAATCACATATCACAAAATAAGAAAACGATGACCAACGAACTTGAAATACGTACACTGACCACGCGCTTCTTCAATGGCGAGACCAGCCTCGATGAGGAACGGCGCCTCTATGAGCTCTATCAGTCGGCAGAAGAGCTGCCCGCCGACCTCTTAGAACTCAGGGAGATGATGTTGGACTTGGAAATACTTAGCAAACAGAAGCCCATCCAACAACGCATAGCACAGAAGCCCACCCTCAACCCCTTCCCTAGGGAGGGGAGTCTGGACACTCTTCCTAACAATATCGCAATCACCAAGACTATTCAAGCCCCCTTCCCTTGGGGAGGGGTTGGGGGTAGGCTCTTCGCTCTCGCTGCCTCGCTGCTGCTTCTCTTTGGTATTGGCACGGCATGGTACTACCAACACGAGCGGCAAAATGAGTGTGTGGCCTACGTCTATGGCGAACGCGTCACCGATCGCGACCTGGTGATGCACGAGATGCATACCGCCATGGCATCGTTATCTGACGATGACGCCACGGCAACCATGGAGTCGCAAATGAAAGAACTCTTTTCGGAATAGTTTTTGGGGAGTTTAGGGAAGTCAAGGAAGTAAGAAGTTAAAGGACAAATGATAATGAAAACAAACATGAACATAGGATGCAGTTGGCGCAGGCATTTGGCAACAACGTTACTATGTTGCTTTGCAGCCTTGTCACCTTGCCACGCCCAGACAGGCATGCACATCAGCGCCCTCTTCGAAGGCAAGATTGTGCCGGTAAAACAAATGGTGGAGACGCGCATCCGCGGAAAATCCATCAGCAAGTATAAGCTATCGTTCTTCCACAGCGTGCGCTTCAAGGCCGACGAGGCACTGGTGAAGAAGATTGACCGACTGACTGCACAGGACTTTATCTCCGATTCGGAGAAGATAAAGGACCGCCAGCCATCCGACATGGGCAGGGGACAACGTGAGAAAGGGAACACCACGTTCACGCAGATGTATGAGTTGGCGCCACGCGGCAGCACGAACCGCTTCCTGTG
>JAFWQE010000055.1 GCA_017509155.1 Prevotella sp. | reverse complement strand
GTTTGGTCGTTTGGTCGTTTGGTTGTTTGGTCGTTTGGTCGTTTGGGGGACTGCACTCTTGGAACCAATTCCAGGTGGGCAATCTGGAATAAATCCTCGTTTTCAGCGAACACTTCATTGTAGTTGGCCCAGTTCAGCAGGTCCATACGCGACCCTCCAGCCATCTCTTTAAAACGTCTGGAAGCGTAGTGCTGATCATGGTTTCCCTTCAGAAGGACAACCTTCTCCATGTTGTTTCGCTTCAGTTCTATTATCTCCATCATGTTCGCAAGGATGTTTTCCGCCATCCCTTCCTCGTTAGGGTATGGGTCAAGATAGTCGCCAAGAAACACGATTCTGTCAACAACGTCCAAATACTTCAAGACAGGTTCTTTCCAAAAGAGGCGGCCATGCACATCGGGTATGACCATAATCCGTTTGGGGGACTGGCCATTTGGTTGTTCAGATGGGTTGATGGCTGCGGCTGAACCGCTGTTTGCTGAGACGGTTGACGTTGTGGACGCCAGGTCGTTTTCTATACTATTCTTCATATTTCTTTTCTTTAGTTGGGCGTTCATTCAAACATTCACTCATTGACATTGTGGGCGGATTTGCTGGTTTCGATGCATTCCCTTCTTCCTTTTCCGGCCCGATGCCATTGCGCCCACGTCTATGTGCATGAGAGAACACTGCGGGGAGCATGGTCACTGCCGATGACATCAGCCGTGCAAAGTCTGTGCGAGTGCATCAAGTGACAGGGCTTTTTCAGAACTCGTAGCCGAGGTTCAGGTAGAAGTAGGGCTTGTTGGTGCGGTTGCTGTAGCCGAGGGTGGCACCCACAGGGCCGAACATCGTGTCATAGTAATAGGCTGCCTGGGCTCCGAGAATGGTCTTGGTGTCAAGAAGGTTCTTCACCTTATCGGCCTGCTGGCCGCCAGCCACGCGTATCAAGACGTAGTTGTTGGTGGCAATGCGCTGCTGAGCCTGTAGCTGGGCGGCCACGAACTGATGGTCGACATACTCCATGTTGCCGACGCCCGCGAAGGGCATCTGCTGCTCCACATAGTGGCCGAACCAGTCGCCGCCGATGGTGTTGCCGAAGACAGGTGGCACCTTCGTGCCGAAAAGCAGGCGGCCGTAGAGCATGGGCTGGATGGTGAGGCGGCTGTTCAACGAGAACGACATGCGCCAGTTGGCGCTGACATCACTCATGCCAGCCTTGTCGTCGAGCTCGGCGAAGTTGTCGGTCAGATAGGAATACTCGGCCTTGAATCTTGCGCCGCGTGTGGGGAAGAACCAGTTGTCCTCGCTGTTATAGTTCACACGGGCGTGGTAGCTGTAGAAGTGTTCGTTCTTCAGCACTGCCTGAATGGATGTCTCGGTGCTCAGCATGTTGCGATAATGCATGTAGTCCCAGCGCAAGGCGTACTGTACGTTGAAGTGGCGCAGGTCGTGGTTGAAGGGGATGAACTCGGCCTGGAACTGGTTGTAGCGGATGTTGTAGTCGCGTTTTCCTTCGTGGTAGATGTCGACGTCATTTCGGTGGAAGGCATAGCTCAGCGTGGGACGGGTGAAGCTTAGCGGATGCATGGTCACTTCGCCCTTCGCCATCAGGCGCTTGCCAAGGCGCAGGGTGATGTCGGTGCTGACGGGGATGGACGTCTTCAGTGGAATGTCGAGACCCAGCTGTAGGGAGGCGTACTCCTCGCTGTCGTAGCGTACGCCGGCATGCAGCTGCACCGACTTGCGGTTGCCTGCCGAAAGGATGACGTGCACGCCGTCGCCCTCGGGCACCAACCTGCACTCTGCCGTCTGGTAGAACAGGTCCACGCGCATCGTCGTGGTGAGCTGCTGCATCAGCTGGGCATCAATGCTGTCGGTCTTCTGGTCGTCGACGTGAAGGTTGTACTTGTTGCGGAGGAACCGCTCGGCCTGGGGCGTCATGTTCTCAAACGAATAGCTGATGACACGTTGCTTTTCGGTCATCACCTGCGGGCGAATCGGGTGCAGAAGGGGTGGACGGAACGACTCGTCGATGCCGATGAGCTGCTTCAGGGCGATGATGTCGTCCCAGTGATGCATGGCCAGCTCCTCACCGCGTCGGATGAGCGTGTCGATGGCGGCCGGAGAAAAACTGGCCGAGCCGTAGCCTTTCGTGTCTACTTGCAGGTGCAAGTCGGTGATGGCAAGGTTTTCATCGTACTTGTTCTTACAGTTCACGTCGATGATTTGACTCAGTATGCTCATTGTTCCGCCAAGGTCCTCGGCCTCCTTTGGCGCACCTTGTACGGTGACACCGATGATGACTTCGGCACCCATCTCGCGGGCGAGGTCGGCGGGATAGTTGTTCTTCAGACCACCATCCACCAGCACCTGGTCGCCGATTCTCACTGGTGAGAAGGCGGCGGGGATGGCCATCGAGGCGCGCATGGCCTGCGGCAGGCGCCCGCTGTGGAAGTCCACCTCACTGTTGTCCACGATATTCGTGGCTACGCAGGCAAAGGGAATGCGAAGGCCGTGGGTGAAATCGATAGAGTCGGTGTAGCCCGTGCAGAGCTGCTGGAACAGTTCGGCCAGGTTCTTGCCCTTGATGAAGCCGCCGGCATTCAGGTCTCGTTTGCCAAGAGTCATGCCAGTGGAATATAAATAGGTGTACTGCTTCCTGCGGTCGCTGAGACTCTGGTTGCGCAGATCTTCCTTGTCGGTAATCACGTAGCTCCAGTCCTGTACCCTCACCATGGAGTCCAGAGCGTTGGCGTTGTAGCCGATGGCGTAAAGGCCACCGATGATGCTGCCCATCGATGTGCCGGTCACAATGTCGATAGGGATGCCTGCCCGCTCGAGCACTTTCAATACACCGATATGGGCCATGCCTTTCGCACCGCCTCCGCTGAGCACAACGGCCACCTTTTTCCTTCCAACGGCAGTGCTGTCAGCCTCCGCATTCACCATGCCACTCATCAGAAGAGCAGCAGCCAATAGCAATAAAACCTTCTTCATACTCCGCTTGTTCTATGATGCATGCAAAGGTATGAAAAAAAGTGAAGAGTGAAGAGTGAAGAGTG
>JAFWQE010000054.1 GCA_017509155.1 Prevotella sp. | reverse complement strand
CTTGTCATTTGATGATTATTTTCTTTCCATTTCTCACATAGATACCGCTTTTAGGTTGACGAACCTGCTGACCCGCCAAATTATAGAGTGGTTGGTCAGACGTCTTCGTATCCATTTGGTATGATTCGATACCGGTGGCAACACCTGGTTCTCCAACGGTCATGTCAAAGACACTGACTTTGGCACTCTGTCCTCCGTCACTGACATAGACGATACCACCATAGGCTTTCCACCCCAATTTGGTGTTTTCGCCTGGCATATAATAGAATTTGTTGCTTTTCAAGTAGTATGCGTATGTAGGTATCTTCTGGTTGGTGTAGGTGCCTTGGAAGGAAGAGGGGTATTGCTCAGTTCCTTTCTTACCACCAGCCACGGAAAGACTCGGACTCGGACTGGCATTAAATGATGTGTAATCCACATCCTCCCCGTTGAATTCATATTCCCCTTTACCCACGCCTGGTTTAATCAGGTAAGGCGTGTCGGCTTCCATATCTGTGACAGGTTCATCGAAACAAAGCGTGTTGTCATAGACACCGGAATAGCCCCACACTTGGGTATCTGCACCGAAAACCCCTTTCAACATTGTATTGGAAACAGGGAATGGCAGCATGATGGTGTACCATTTGCTGGAATCCATGCTCCGTACATAGACGGTGTTGATGTTACAGATATAGTCGTATTCGTTGACGTTGGGATTTTCCACCGTCAGTTGCTGCACTCCCGACACCTGTGGACGTTGCAGGTCTGTGGGGCGCAGGTAGATTTTCACCACACCTTTAATGAAGAACTTTTTCCAATAATCAGCATTGCTATATGCTTCTAAAACTTCTGTTGTGGGCTCGACATAGAGGATGCAGTGATAGTAAAAGTCGAATTCATTATGTTCGAAGTTCCAGTTGTATGCATTTGCGTATACTGAAGCGGCTTCAGAGGTGCAGAAATCACTGCTTACTACAGGTGGTGTAGGGTTACGTGAGTATAAGGCGATGACAGGACTTTTCTCGATGACAGTCGCACCGACAGTTTGAAGAGAGGCTGGAAAAGTGATACTGCCCAGCGATTCACAAAATGCAAAAGCTTGATAGCCGATACTCGTCACACCCTCGGGTATAGTGATAGAGGTAAAGCCGGTATTGTAGAAGGCCGTCTCTCCGATACTTTTCAAGGCTGGACTCCAACCCACATTATTGAGGCCGGTACAGAGTTTGAAGGCTCCATCAACAAGTTCTTTCAAGCCGTTGGGCATTACCACAGATGTGATTTTATTTTTATAGGTTACACCCTGGAAAGAGAAGAGATTGTCGGCAATAGAGATTCCCGAGAAATCAAGTGCCACCGTTTTTGACCCGGCAGCAGTAGCATTGTTAATAATTCGTGCGACTACCCCCCAATCGTCACTATTATAATCCGCATCGTCTACGCTTTTAAATTGGATGGAGGTCATTTGACTCCATGGTAGATAAAGCAAGTTGCTTGGAGGATACGCATGAGCAGATATGGCTCCACTGGTACTGAGGCTTACTACCGCAGTTCCGTCATCATTAAAAGTAACGTCTACACCATCAAAATGGTATACTAATGGCGCGGCCATGACATCGACATGAAACATAAGAAGCAGAATGATTGCTCCAATACTTTTCCAGATTTTTCTATTTTTCATCATAATCCCTAAATTCCGCAGCACGTTAGTATAACCTTCCTTATTAATTCCTAAGCAGCAAAAAGTTCTTGCTTGGGCAAGCGGCAGAGCCGAGCAGCCCAGGTTTTTGCCATGTCAGATTTTTCACTTACCTTCGTGCTGCAATGCAAGTCAAGCAAAAATCATCGATGACGCGGCAAATATAATAAAAAAAACCGAGAAAACCAATTCTTTTGGAAAAAAATTACGTAAGAGAGCAATTTTCCCGTTAAATCGACCCATTATCGACAAAGTGCTTGGTCTTCGGTGTACGTCCTACAGCTATCAAAGCGTCTGTGTTGGCAGATAATTCCACATTTGGAGTACCAGGCAGGAAAAATAAGTACGGTTGCCAAATAGTAGAACCTCTATTTTTTAATTTGAATATCAGCGAGTTACCATTGAAGAAGAAAGAAACAGATAATACTCAACGTATCTGAAGAAATCACTGGTATCTATGGAATCGATGGAATCCCCCACATCATCCTTTTCGCACCCGACGGCACCATTCTCGCCCGAGGACTACGTGGTAAGGACATAGAGAAGAAACTTGCAGAAATCTTTAACGACAAATAGAATTATGAACAAACAAGCCATCATGTGAAAAGGAAATGCGTGGGGATTGGATGAAGGGAATATAGTTAAATCGAATTAAGGAAGTACGAAAAATCATACTTTTGGTTTGCAGAATCAGTATTTCTTCGTATCTTTGCGCCAAAAGTACGATAAATCATACGCCGATGGATATAGGAACAGTGATTAAGGAGCGCAGGGCATTGCTGGGAATCTCGCAGCAAGACCTCTCGGATTATTCTGGAGTAGGCATCTCTACAGTCAAGGACTTGGAGCGAGGCGTGGGCAATCCGTCGCTTCAGACACTACAGAAGATATTGGATGTGGTGGGTATGGAAATGGTATTGCAGGTAAAACAGACCGTTAAATAGCATAGAGGATGAGAAAAGTGAATGTGTATTACGGTGAAGTCTATGCCGGGCAGCTCGTTGAGTTGTCAAGGGGCAACTATGAATTCACCTACGATGATGCTTTTCGTGCCGACAGCAGCACCCCTCCTGTGTCTGTCAACTTACCCAAGAGTCAGAAAGTGTATCACTCGGAGCGCATCTTCCCCGTGTTCACTAATATGTTGCCTGAAGGTGCCAACCGCAGGGCATTATGCAGAATGAGGAAAGTGGACGAGAACGATTTTTTCGGTATGCTGGAGATGATTTGCGGCATGGATGCCATCGGAAAGTTTGTACTTAGAAGACCAGAAGAATGAAGACGATAGAAGTTTGCCCATCGACATTGCGACAAGGTTTTTCTACCTATTCGCCCCAAGCCGTCAAGGAATTGTTTGACGGTGTGGCGGTTTCGCCGTTTATTGACATCGATTTCGAGAACGAGCGTGACCAGCAACAGGCGATGGAGAACATGAACAACATGTCGATCTCTGGTGCTCAAGAAAAATTCTCTGCCATCATTGATAACGGGAAAATCCGTCTGGCTCACAAAGGCGAACAAGCCACCTACATCCTGAAGCCTGCACCCTTCAACCTGAGTCTCTCCATTCGCAAACAGATTCCTGCTAACGAGCACCTGACCATGCAGATAGCATCTCAGGTCTATGGCATACGCACCACCAGCAATGGCCTGTGCTTCAGCAGCAGTGGTATGCCGGTGTATATCACGAAGCGCTTTGACGTGATAAACGGCGTGAAAGAGAGTTCGCAGGAGGATTTTGCCACCGTTCTGCAGATGACAGAGGAAGGCAGCGACAGCAATTTCAAATATCATGGCAACTATGCGCAGATAGCCGATACCATCCGGCGGTTCGTGCCTGCATGGATGCCACAAATGGAGCAGTTCTTCCGGATGGTAGTGTTTGACTATCTGTTTGCCAACGAGGATGCCCACATGAAGAACTTCTCATTGATAAACAGAAACGGGGAGTATTTCCTGGCTCCTGCATACGATCTTATCAATACCTGCATCCATATCCAAAGTGGCAGCGACCTGGGACTGATGGAGGGGCTTTCACCAGATATTGAAAAAAGCGATGCGTATGACCGTACAGGTCATCCCTGCAGGCTGGACTTTGAACGATTCGCGGAAAGAATAGGATTGCCGAAGAAACGTGCTGCCTCTGTGCTCGATATGTTTATGGAGATTCCACAAGAGACATACGCACTCATCGACCGCTCCTTCTTGAATGACAAGATGAAACGCACTTACAAGCGTGTTATAGAAGAACGGAGAACCCGTTTCATTCGACATTAAGAGAGTGCCATGCAAACTCGTTTGCAGATGGCCGAGCGCGAGTATTTTATGTAATAATCCACAGAATTATATACCGACTTAAAAAACTGTATCTTAGTTATGAAGATTTAACGCCTCGCAGCGGGATATTCTTGTAAAAATGTCGTATATATAATAAAAGGTAACAATAAATAAGAAACGGGCAATGAACAAGCAAACCATCATCACCATCCTGCTTACCCTCGTTGCAATAGAGGGACAAGCAAAAACCTACAAGATCATAAAGGCCCCGGAGTGGATGGCCTGTGTGAATGTCATGGGTGACGGGCTGAAAGCCTGCGAAGTAGTTTTCAGGGACACAGCAACCACCGTGCATTTCTCGATGGAGTATCCTAAGGGACAGTATTTTCGTTTCGTCAAGGAGAGCTACCTGATGGACGAGGACGGTCATCGCTACCCCTTGCGCTCGGCAGAAGGACTGGCGCTCGATACATGGGTGCAGTCGCCAGAGAGTGGAGTGACCGACTTCACGATGCACTTCGAACCAATGCCCAAGCGGGTACAGGTGTTCGACTTTATTGAGGGCGATGTGAAGGGAGCGTTTATGCTGCTGGGCATCCACGACAAGAAAACCAAACTAAAGGCTCCGACACTGAAAGCGCTTTCGGATGCCAATCCATACGCCGTTCCTAAAGACTGGTTCAAGACAGACACCATCACCATCCGCGGACGCTTCGAGGGCTACGATGCCGATAAGTTCGGCTTCACCTCCATGGAGTGCCTTTATGAGGACGTGTTTGAGAAAGATGCAAACACACTGGTGTTCGACATTGCTGCCGACGGCACGTTCGAGAAGAAGTTCCAGGCCAGCTATCCCATCTGTGAGATGTTCTTTGCCGAACAAACAAAGATAGGCTTCAATGAGATACCTTTCTTCGCCCGTCCCGGTGAGACCATCGACGTTATCGTGCGCCCCAATGAACACGGCCAGTACGAGTGTTTCTACGGCAACGGCAGCAGTAAGGACGTGGAACGTTGGCTGAAGTCCAGTCTGAAGATGAGCGACCTAGCTTACCCCCTACGTATGTTTAAAGGAAAGTTCAGCGAAGCCAACGAGATGATGGAGCGCACATGGAACAATATGTTGTACAGCTTGCAAAAAGAAGGTCTCCGCCAGCATTTCACTCCCCAGGAGATGCAACTGGCGTTGGCCGACCTGCAGGTGCATTTCGCCTATGCCGTGATGGACTATGCGATGTATCACGAGGATGCAGTGAGGAAATATGAGCAACGAGACGGCCGCTACCAAATGGTCATTCTAGACAGTATGGAATGGAACGAGATATACAAGACGGAGAGTTACAGGGCACTACACCGTGTGGATTTCGACAATCCTTTGCTACTGACCAGCGACAGCTATCCCATCACCCTCAACCGCATCCAGTATGCCTGTCCTATAAACAGGCAAAAGTACGAAGGGGTGCTGAATGAGAATGGCGGATATGTGAGCAGTCTAGAAAATGCAGAGAAGATTGTTTCCAATAATGTTCTGGCCTTGCGAAACCTGATGGGAACAGACCACGATGGCTTTATGGCGCAACTCTGCGCCTATAAAGACATGGCGGGCAACTTCGACAACTGGCGAAGAGACGAGGATGAACTCCAGCGCGTCCTTGCCGACACTACGATGACTGCCGATGAGCGCAAGGAAGCAGAGGCCTTTTTTCAGTCACCCGGCAAGATGATGCCCCTCTATCTCAGCAGACTTTCTGATGCCTATATCCACCAGAAGGCGGAGGCTTTCTATGCTGCAAAGATGGCACAGACGGAACTCTCCACGCCATTGCCGGCCGATAATCCCTCTGCCGACCTTATCCGAAAGCTTTCTGCCAAATATCCTGGCCGCTTCCTGATGATAGACTTCTGGGGAATGGGCTGCGGGCCCTGCCGCTCAGCTATCCAGAACAGTAAGAACCTGCGGGCAGAGGTCGCCAAGCGCGACGACATCAAACTCATCTTTATCGCTGGGGAACGAACTGCCGAGGGTAGCGAGGCCTATCATAACTATGTGAAGGAGTGGCTTGCCGACGAGGAGACCGTCTGCCTTACCAACACCGACTTCACCCGTATGCAGGAGCTCTTCCGTTTCAACGGCATTCCCCACTACGAGACCATTACGCCCGATGGCCGCCGAGTGCGCGATGACCTCAACTTCAACGGCTACTACAACTTCGACTTCACGTTGAACAGGCTGAAAGAGAAATTCAAATAAAAACAAAACGTATATGAAAAATGGAACACAGAGACTCAGAGCCACAGAGTTTCTTGCTCTTTAGGTTACTTCTAAAAATTCAACAAATCATCTGTGACATCCGTTTCATCCGTGTTCAACATTCTGAATATCAGCGAAATAGAAAAAAGCCAATTCTCAAATGCGTGATAAATAGAAAGTCTCTTTAAACAAGACCTCTGAGTCTCAGTGTCTCGGTGTTCAAAATATAGAATCAAAAATAACTTTTATGAACAAATCAACTATCATTACTCTCCTGCTTGCCCTTGTCTCAGTAGTGGGACAGGCGAAAGATGTAGTGTGGGAACAGCCCACAACAGAGTTTGGAAGCAGTTACGGCGACGGATACTTCTCTCTCGCCCTCGACGTGACGAAGGTAGAACTGAAAACCGACGAGACGGTGGTATATATCACCGCCCAGCTGCGGTCGGACTATCCGGATTTTTCGTTCCAGTTTGTGGGCGACACCTACCTGAAGGCAGGCGACCAGCGCTACGCCCTTGTTTCTGCTGACGGCATTGAACTCAACAAGTATGTACAGACCAACAAGGACGGCCGCCGCGACATGGCGTTCCACTTCCCGCCGCTGCCGCAGGGCACCCGTTCGTTCGACTTCATTGAGGGCGACGGGCAATGGGCCTTCCAAATCAAGGGCATCAAACCCGTGGAAGAACGCTGGAAGCAGCTGTTCCCCTCTTATTGGCGCGACGACAATGGCGACTGGAAGATAGCCTTCTTCGAGGACTGCGCCATCTACGACTGCAAGTTCTGGAACTACGACCAGTGCAACGTCAACCAAAAGACGGGCGAGGCCGACATCGTGATGCGCAACGGCAACGACGTGCTGAAGGTGAAGGTAGGAAAGAACAAGAAGGGTACACGCGCAATAACCATCTCACCAATCCCCCAAACGACCAACACCTACTCCATGATGACCAGCCGCTTCATGCCCGACTATCCCGTGAAGGACACGCGCACCGAATTCGTTGACAATGGCTATCAGATGGACACCATCACCGTGGTGGGATGGCTCAAGGACATGCCAGAGTATTTCAAACAGATGAAGACCTTCGAGTTCGGAATGGGGAACCTGTTCACCGACAAGCAGGAGTCTGTCTATGCAAACCTGGACTCCCTGGGACGATTCTCCGTGAAAATACCCGTCCTGAACAGCACGGAGTTCTTCTGCGACTGGAGTCGTTGCTTCTTGCGCACCATGCTCGAGGCGGGCAAGACCTACTTCTTGCTCTACGACTTCAAGGAGGGTCGACGCTACTTTATGGGCGACGACTGCCGCCTGCAGAATGAGCTCTTCAGGTTTCCACTCGACTGGAATACCGTCGAATTGTATGAAGGCCTGGAGAATGCAGGCAAGGGAAGCGAGGAACTCTTCACCCCGTACATCGCCTCGGTGGACAGCCTCATCAACACACAATTTGCCAGCATCGATGCACTCTGCGAGCAGCATCCAACGCTCTCCACCCGCTTCAATCGCTACAAAAAAGACAACACGCTGATGCAGCAGGCCCGGGCCTTCGGACAAGCACGCTTCCGTGCCCAGGGAACACAATTCCCCGACAAAGCCCGCCGCTATGCCTACGACACGTTCTGGACAAAGCTTCAAAAACCCTACACGCTGCACCGCGACCTCAGCGGATTCCTGCGCGACTATCTTGAGGATGCCCTACGGGCACGCAACGCCGTCATCTCCTACAACCTTCGGGATCATTACAAAGAATTTGCCACGAACGATGAGGAGCTCGCTTTCCTCAACCGTTGGGCAAAATGGATTGACGAGGTCATGCCACTCATCGACGCAGAACCCACTATTCAGGACAAGATACGTAAGGCGGAAGAGGTCAATGCCCAGAACGCTGACATGATTAAGGAGGTGGACAGAATTGTGCAAAGACCGGAAGCCACCAAGATAAGCAATGGAGGAGTACTCATCAGTACCCTTAGACAACACCTCCTGTCACTCGACTCGCTCCAAGCCGACCCGTTTATCAAAGAGATATGGCTCACTCGCCTGGCATTAGGCCATTTTGAGCATAAGCACACATCGCTGCAGCCCAGCGTCATCGACACAATAAAGACCATGATCAGCAATCCCCTAAGCATCGCGATGATTGATAGACAAAACAACTACTACCTCGCCCTTGAGAACCGCGAGTTCGACAAGCTCGTGATCAAGTCATCCGACAACCTTGCTGACCTCAGCGAGGGCGAGGCACTGCTGAAGAAAATCCTCGAGCCATACAAGGGGAAGTTCGTGCTCTTAGACATCTGGGGCACATGGTGCGGGCCTTGTAAGGAAGCTCTCTCCCACTCCACCGAGGAGTACGCCCGACTGAAAGACTACGACATCCAATACCTCTATCTCGCCAACAAGAGTCCGCAGACGGCATGGGAGAATGTCATCAAGGAGTACAATGTCAGTGGTCCGAACGTAGCGCACTATAACCTGCCCCCAGAGCAGCAGACCGCTATCGAGCGCCACTTGAACGTACACGAATTCCCCACCTACAAGCTATTCAACCGCGACGGCGACCTGCTTGACCTGAAGGTAGACCCTCGCGATCTCGAAAAGCTGGCTGGCCTGCTGGAGCAGATGCAATAAAAAGACGGAAGCTTCCCCCCTCGCCCTGCCGAAGGCTTCCACCCATTGCCCTGCCAAAGTCTCCCCCCATTGCCCTGCCAAAGGCTTTCCCCCATTGCCCTGCCGAAGGCTTCCCCCTCGCCCTTCGGAGAGGGGGTTAGGGGGTGAGGCTGTGGTTAGGGGGTGAGGCTGTTAGGGGATAAGGCTGGGTCAGAAGGAGGAGACACAGTCTAAAACCGTCAACATCAGGCGACAAAGACGACAGATATGGGCGACAAAAGCGGCTGAAAGAAAGAACAAATCCATTGGAATCGTTCAGCAATATCAATGGATTTGTTGAACGAAATCAATGGAATCGTTCAACGAAATCAATGGAATCGTTTCGGAAAACTGCCAGTTTTTCTGAGTTTATTTGCCAAATATATTCAAAAAAACTGGCAGATTTTTTAAGGAAAGACGCCAAGTAAATTTTCCACCAACACCAAACGCCCATCACCCAACAACCAGACCCGTGCAGCCCGATGGGAACGGTTGCCTGAAAAACAGGCCGTGAAACGTTTACTGGGTTTACCGCATTCTTCCCACACTTTGCCACACCAGACCGGACATTGCTCAGACAATCCACTGAATCTGTGGAAGGCCCATCGCCTTCCCATTACGCCGTCCTGCCTTCAGGTTTCTTCTTCCAATCACTGGAAAAAACGGACCGAAAAAGGGAAAATGGCAAAATAGTGTAAGAAAAACACTAAAATGTTTGGCGGTATCAACTAAAAGCACTATATTTGCAACCGAAAACAAACGCTGCTAAAACATTCAACTTATGAACAAACTGCTAAAAAGAGTCTTTTCAATAGTATCGTTGTCGATGATTTCAGTGGTTGCCGCGCAGGCCGACGACCGTCAGGAGATGACCATGAGCGACGCACAGGCCATGACGAAGAAAGCGCCCTACAGCCGCGTTTCGGTGCACGACCCGTCGGTGGTGTGGGAGTCTGCAAGCCAGCAATACTACATCTTCGGCTCGCACAGGGCATCGGCCCGCAGCGCGAACCTGTCGCAATGGACGGCCTTCACCGCTCCCTGGTGCGTGCCGGGCGTGAGCGACGACGCCGCCAACAACGAAGCGTTCGTGAACAATCAGACGACCACCGTGACCATAGGCGGTCAGACGGTGAACTTCGGCTCGTACAACGTGATGGCATGGTCGGCAGCGGGGAGCAGCAATCCCGCTTCCTACGACATCAACGGCAACATGTGGGCACCCGACGTTTTGTGGAACAAGAAGATGCAGAAGTGGTGCATGTACCTCAGCATCAACGGCGACAACTGGGCATCGAGCATCATTCTGCTCACCGCAGACAACATTGGCGGCCCCTACACCTACCAGGGACCTGTGGTGTTCTCGGGATTCCTCAACACCACCAACATGGGCATCTCCTACAAAAAGACCGACATGCAGCTGGCTCTGGGCACGCTGTCGCAGCTGCCTGCTCGCTATAATCAGGGCTCCAACTGGAAGCGCTACTGGCCCAATGCCATCGACCCGTGCGTGTTCTACGACGAGGACGGGCAGCTGTGGATGACCTACGGCTCGTGGTTTGGCGGCATCTGGATGCTGCGGCTCAACGAAGACAACGGGCTGCGCGACTACGACTACACCTACGCCAGCGACTACGACAGCAAGGGAATGGGTCTGACCACCGACGCCTACTTCGGCAAGCGCATAGCCGGAGGCTACAGCGTGTCGGGCGAGGCTTCGTATATTGAGCACATCGGCGACTGGTACTACCTCTTCGTCACCCATGGAGGTCTCGAGTCGAATGGTGGATACCAGATGCGCATGTATCGCTCTCAGACCGTGGACGGCCCCTACAAAGACCCGCTGGGACAGACTGCCACCTACACCAAGGCGGTGAACAACTACGGCACCGGCGGCGACCGCCACGGCGAGAAACTGCTGGGCAGCTATGGCGAATGGGGCTATCAGGCCGTGGGCGACGACGGAGAAACGGCGCAGGGACACAACTCCATCATCGCCGCTGACGACGGACGCACCTATCTGGTCTACCACACGCGTTTCCACAATCGTGGAGAAGCCCACGAGGTGCGCGTCCATCAGGTGTTCCAGAATCAGGACGGATGGCTGGTGGCAGCGCCTTTTGAATACACCGGCGAGACCACAACCGACCAGGACATCGCCTCGCAGGCAGCCTTCGCCGACGACGAGCTGACGGGCGAATACCAGCTGCTGGAACACCGCTACGCACTGGACCACACCCAGAAGGAACAGGTGACACCCGTCACCATTACGCTACACGAAGACGGCACCGTGAGCGGCGAACGCAGCGGCAGCTGGCAGACCGTGGAGGGCACCTCCTACATCAACCTGACACTCAACGGCGAGACCTACCGCGGTGTAACGATAGAACAGCAGGTGGACCCCACCGTGATGAAGGCGGTGTGTTTCTCGGCTTGCAGCGGCGGCGGAGTGAACATCTGGGGCTATAAGCTCAAAGACGGCTACAATCTGGCCAGGACGCTGGTCAACCTGAAGGTGCCTGTGTATGCCTCGAAAAGAATCAGCAGCAACCAGAATCTGTATGGCATGAGCGTGGAACCGGGCGTTGAGGTAATCTGGACGTCGAGCCATCCCGACATCATCTCCGACGAAGGCCACTACAATCCCGCAGGGCTCACCACAGCCACCGACGTCACACTGACGCTGCGCCTGCAGACCAAGCACTACTTCTACGAGAAGACATACAAGGTGAAAGCGCAGCCTGAGAGCATACCCGACGGCGACATCACCACTGGACGTCTGGCCTATTACGACTTCAACGCGGCACCCTTCGTCAACGCCATGAACACCGCGCAGACGGCAACACTGGAAAGCGCGGGCACGGCACTGGCGCCCGCTACCGAGAGCGACCACGAACGCATGGGCAGCTTTGTGCACCAATGGTTCGGCATCAACGGCAACGAGAGCTTTACGGAAATAGAAAACCCGCTGCAAGGCGCCACTATGAGCGGCTTCAGCCTGGCGTTCTGGGTGAAAAGAAACGACGACAACCTGTGGGATGCCTTGTTCGGAATGGTGAACAGCGTGACAGGTGCGCGCCTCTATATGACCGGCAACACCTACATCGGCTTCAACAACAACGCCGGCAACTGGATAGACATGAACTATCCGAATGACGTGGTGACTGACAACATCGGCGTGGGGCAGTGGCATTTCGTGACGCTCTCCGTGTCGGCCACCGACGGCATCAGCCTCTATGTTGACGGCAAGCAGAAAGCCATGCAGGCGGCCAACGGCAGCCTGGACGGCAACGCCATCAGCAGCGCATCGAGCTTCGACACCTCGCTGCTCGTGGAACTGGCCAGCCAGTGCCCCACCCTATGGCTGGGCAAAGGGTCGTTCTGGGGCAGCGCCGACGCCTGTTTCGACGACCTCTTTGTGTTTGACCGCGCACTGACGGCCACAGATGCCGCTGCCCTGAACACACTGGAGAACCGCGTCTACGACTTCCGGCCGCAAGCCACCCTGCCCACAGCCATCCACACCGACGGCATGGCCACGCGGACAAACGGGCAAAACACCATCTTCGACCTGCAGGGAAGGCAACTCGACGCCAGCAAGCGAACCGCCAAAGGCATCTACATCGTCAACGGAAAGAAGACCGTCATCAAGTGACGTTCCGTTCATCGCGTATGATAGAATGAAGGATTCTCTATTGCGCTGATATTCAGAATCGGCTTGAATCAGAGACAGGATTGCGAGCAAATATCAGAAATTACCAGAAATAAACATTTACAAATCAAAAAAACAACAATCATGAAGAAGATTCTACAAAACATGCTCCTTATCGGAGCTCTGATGCTGGTGTGCACTCAGGCACAGGCCGACATCGTGGGAAACGAGAACAACACGACGGGCTATCTCGGAGCTTTCAGCGACCCGTTTGTCGTGGAACCCGAGCAGACTCTCTACGTGGAGTTCGTGAACTATTCAAGCAAAGCCGAAAACTGGAATAACTGGCTCGTGGAGGTGAACAACGCAGAGCACGGCGCCGACGGCTACACCCAGTACTTCGTGTTGCGAGCCGACAACGCTGCCATGTCGCCCCAGGACGTGTCGTGGGAGAACGTATCGTGGTTCACATCGCTCACAAGCAACTTCAACTGGGACACATTCAAGGAAGACATGGACGGCTCACTGGTGAAGCTCACCGTGAAGCGCTCGGGCAAGACCGTCGACGTGTATGCCGACATAACAGCCCTGTCGGGAACCAGCTATTATGAGCACTTCGTCATGGATTGCGGCGACGGCACGCAGGACATCGTGGTGTATCTCTCGGTAGACTGCTCGCATCTCGACGTGGACTACAATTCGGTTCAGATCAGCGACAATGCCGGACAGGAAGTGGAAGGACAGCTGGTGGGTGCCACCGACAACAGCAGCATGTGGTGGACGGCCTTCAGCGACTACTACACGCTGGCGCCAAACCAGAGCCTGCGCCTCAACTTCAAGAACTACACCGCAGGACAGGAAATGTTCCAGAACTGGGTGGCCGTGGTGACATCCAACGCCAAGCGTGGAGGCGTCATCTACAGCGAATACCTCGTGCAGAGAGCCGACGGATTCGGATGGGGCAGCGCCTATGACGAGCAGAACGTGACCCTGTCCTATCCCACAACCATCGACGAAGAAGGCAACACCGTGACAGACTGGAACCAGTTCAACAGACTGATGGACGGAGCCGACGTGGAGCTGATACTGACGCGCAACGGCGCCATCGTGGACATAGACGTCACGATGACGGCCACCACGGGTGAGATGCTCACACTGAACAGCAGCGCCAACTGTGGCGACGGCAACCAGGTGATACGCCTGTTCCTGACCGTTGACAAATCGCACCTCATCGTCACCGACAGCGAAATCAGCGGCGACCTGCCACAGGGACTCGTGGGCAACATCGACTATAGCTCCGGTTGGTGGCAGGCATTCAGCGACCGCTACACACTGAAGCCGGGAGAAACGCTCAACATGACGTTCAAGAACTTTGGCGACCAAGAGGAAAACTGGCACAACTATAACCTCTGCGTGAGCTCCGATTTCGACGGAGATGCCGTTGGCTATGAGGAATACTTCGTCATCAGAAGCGACCTCTTCGGATGGGGAAACGCCTACAATGTGCAGAACTTCTCGAACAACTATCCCACGACGACGGACAATGACGGAAACACAGTCGTGGACTGGGCGAAGTTCAGAGCGTTCATGAACGGCGCCACGGTGAACATGAGCGTGAAGCGGGAAGACCAAAAGGTGACAGCCACATTCAACATCCTGGGCTCCGACGGCAACGAATACGTGGAAGAATTCTACGCGCCATGCGGCGACGGAACGCAGAACATACGCGCGTTTCTCATCTGCGACACCAACTATCTCATCATCGATGAGAACAGCATAGAGATTGTTTCGGGCGATGCAGGTAGCGCAACAGGCATCAGCGAGCTGGGCAGCCAGCAGGCCGATGCACCCCTGTACAACCTGCAGGGTGTCCGCGTGGAGAAGGTTCAGCGCGGCATCTACATCCAGGACGGGAAGAAATACGTGAAATAAAACAGCTTTTGATGTATCAGAAAAAGGGGGAAGTCCGGTTTGGGCTTCCTCCTTTTGTGTTGGAGAGGGTGGCGGGTGGTTTGCGGCGGTGCCGCAAGGTACGCAAAGCCGGGGCGGAGGGTTCCGGGGGGGATGAAAGGGCGGCTACAAGGCGGGCGGAGTGTCCATCACCTCGCGCAAGGGAATCATCACGAAGTCGCGCTCCTGCATGAGGGGATGGGGAATCTGTAGGTCAGGCTCGGAGACGGTGATGTTGTCGTAGAGCAGGATGTCGATGTCGATAGCGCGGTCGTGATAGGTCTGACCATCGAGCAGACGGCCGTCGGCGCCCTTCACCGACTTTGTGGTCTTACCCATCTGCCGCTCAATGTGCTGCACGGCCTCGAGCAGCTCGCGCGGCGACAGCGATGTCGTACAGCGAACCACGGCGTTGACGAACTCATGACTGGAGGAAAAGCCCCATGGCTTGGACACAAAAAGAGCCGACTGGCGCTCCACGGCACCAATCAGCTCAGAGATCATTCGGATGGCCTTGCGCATATTGCGCCTCTTCTGGCCAAGGTTGGAGCCCAGGCCCAGATAGACGGTGTGCGCATCTTTTACTGCATCCATGTAATACCCTCCAACGATTAAATGACCAAACACCTAAACGACTAAACGACTAAACGACCAAACGACTATCCTGTCGCCCTTTCGGGGCTCTTCTGTAGCTCCTTGATTGTCAAGAAGGGCTTCCACCCCTCCCTATGGTCTTTTCGTCCCTTTCGGGACTTTATCAAGCGGTCTCAATGAGTAACTACTCCCCTCTCCCCTCGGAGAGGGGTCGGGGGTGAGGCTATTAGTCGTCAACAATCAGCAGCGCATCCCCATAGCAGCCGAACATGTAGCCATGCTCTACGGCCAGGTCGTAGGCCTGCATCACGAGGTCGTAGCCGCCAAAGGCAGCCGTCTCCATCAGGAGCGTCGACATGGGGTGATAGAAGTTGGCTATCATCGAGTCGGCCACGCCAAACTCGTAGGGCGGGAAGATGAACTTGTTCGTCCAGCCCTCGTATTCCTTCAGCAGCTTGTCGGTGCCCACGGCGGTCTCGGTGGCCTTCAGGACGCTCGTTCCCACCACGCAGACGTGCTTGCCGTTGAGCTTCGCGGTGTTCACCATGTCGCAGGCCTCCTTCTCAATGAACATCTGCTCGGAGTCCATCTTGTGCTTGGTGAGGTCTTCCACCTCAATGTCGTGGAAGTTGCCCAGCGCGCAGTGCAGGGTGATATAGGCGAAGTTGATGCCCTTGATTTCCATGCGCTTCATCATCTCGCGCGAGAAATGCAGACCTGCAGCGGGTGCCGTGACGGCGCCTTCGCGACGTGCGAAGATGCACTGGAAGTCTTCATGGTCGTCCTCGGTTACCGGCCTGCGGTCGATGATGTAGTGTGGCAGCGGCGCCTCGCCAAGGGCGTAGAGCTCGCGCTTGAACTCATCGTGCGGACAGTCGTAGAGGAAACGCAGCGTGCGCCCGCGACTCGTGGTGTTGTCTATCACCTCTGCCACCATGGTGCTGCTGTCGTCGAAGAACAGCTTGTTGCCAATCCTGATCTTGCGCGCCGGTTCCACCAGCACGTCCCACAGGCGCATGTCCTTGTTGAGCTCACGCAAAAGGAACACCTCTATCTTCGCATCGGTCTTCTCCTTGGTACCATACAGACGGGCGGGAAACACCTTCGTGTCGTTGAACACGAAGACATCGTCCTTGTCGAAAAAGTCGAGCACATTGCGGAAATCCAGGAAGATGGGCTGTCCGTTCTCGTCGAGCAACGGCTTCCCCTCATCGTCGGTCTTGTACATGTCTATCTTCTGCGACTTGCGATGGAGCACCATCAGCCGGCATTCGTCGCGGCGGGTAATGCGGAAGCTTTCCTTCTCACCCTGCTCATTCTCGAACTCCCGGTAGATGCTGTGGGGATAGAGAGCGATGAGTTCCTCTGGCAGTTTGAACTTGAATTGTGATAACTTCATAATGATATCTGTTCCTTTTTTATTATCCTTCTATGTGTTGCTGCTCGAGCCATTGCGGAAAGTGTTCGAGCGTGATGCAGTCCTCTACGCGCACCTTTCCTACCCTGGTGCGGCATAGCGACGTGAGATAAGCCCCGCTGCTGAGTGCCTCGCCGATGTCGCGCGCCAACGAGCGGATGTAGGTTCCCTTTCCGCAGCCCACGCGGATGCTCATCTGCATGAGCTCGGGGTCGAAATGCAGCAGCTCCAGGTGGTCTATGCGCACCTGCTTGGCCTTGATTTCGAAGTCCTTTCCCTTACGGCTGAGCTGGTAGGCCCGCTTTCCGTTCACGCATACGGCGCTGTATACGGGCGGCACCTGCATGATGTCGCCCACGAAGCCTTGCAGCACCTGTTCCACACGCTCGCGTGTGATGCCGTCGGTGGAAAACCGTTCGTCCACGGGATGTTCCATGTCGTGGCTCGCCGTAGAGGCTCCCAGCTGCAGCGTGGCCACGTATTCCTTGTCGTGGGCCTGCAAAGTCTCTATCTCCTTTGTCTTCTTTCCGGTGCAGAGAATGAGCACGCCCGTGGCCAGTGGATCGAGTGTTCCGGCATGGCCCACCTTCACTTTGTAGCCCATTCTTTTGGTGAGCAGGTAGCGGATATGCGCCAGTGCTCCGAAGCTCGACATGGCGTAGGGCTTGTCGATGCAGATGATTTCACCTTCGCGGAAGTGCATCAGTCAACCATTGCTAATGAGTGTCCGGTGAGCAGCAGCACGATGATGATGGTGCCCACGATGATGCGATAGTAGCCAAAGGCCTTGAAGCCATATTTGGTCAGGAAGCTGACGAACCATTTCATGGCCAGCAGGGCCACGATGAAAGCCACCACACAGCCCAGGATGAGCATGGCGATGTTGTTGCCCGTAGCCCACGACGTGTCTTCCTTGAACAGGTCGAGCAGGTCGAGCAACGTGGCGCCTGCCATGGTGGGTACGGCGAGGAAGAACGAGAACTCTGCCGCACGCTTGCGCGTCAGACCCTGCGTCATGCCGCCGACAATGGTAGCCATCGAGCGCGACACGCCCGGAATGACCGAGATGCACTGATAGAGGCCAATGTTGAAGGCGCGGCGCTCGGTCACCTTGTTGGCGTCGCTGCCCTTGTTGAACAAGCGGTCGCAATAGAGCATGAAGATGCCTCCCACCACCAGCATCACGGCCACCACCTCCACACTGTCGAGCAACCAGTCGAGCAGTCCCGACTTCTTGGCTGCCAGACCGATGATCACGGCGGGCAGCACGCCCACGATGAGCAGCCAGTAGAAGTTGTATTTGTGCTTCAGCCGCTGCAGGAGGTTGCTGCCCTCGGGAGCAGGCGTGTTGTCGAGCTGGAAGAATCGTTTCCAGTAGAGACACACCACCGAGAGAATGGCGCCAAACTGAATGATGAACGTAAAGGCGTGGACGAAGGCGTCGCCCTGAGGGATGCCCAGCAGGTTCTGGGTGATAATCATGTGCCCCGTCGACGACACAGGCAGGAACTCTGTCAGGCCTTCAACGATGGCAATGATGATAGTCTGTATCCAATCCATTTCTTGATTCTGTTATGCTTTGCCAGTTCCTCCGTCCTATTCCTTGTTGCGGGGCTTGTACATGATGGCAACGATAATCGACACAAAACCGATGAACGTCACCACGGGCGCCACCTTGATGTGCATGGCACTGAAGATTTCGGGATTGAACTGCTCCTCGGTGGAGGCGCTACCACTCATCAGCACGAGACCGATAATGACCACCAGCATGCTGACAGCCAGCAGAATGTAGTTCATGCGGCCAAAGGCCAGGTTTCTCTTTTCCATATATTTTGCATTTTTACTTGTTTCTCAAGCCTCACCCCCGGCACAAACCCCAGCACCAGCCCTGCACCAGCCTCACCCCCAACCCCTCTCCGAGGGGAGAGGGGAGTGGTTAGTCTTGAAGGTTGTAGACCTTGTTTTTTTGTCGTTTAGGGGCTTCTCACCTCTCAGTTCTTTGCAAGCAAAGCGACCAAGGTCGAGCGCTCAGTTAGGACATCCCCTCGGGGGCTTGGGGGCCTTCTCACTTATCACTTATCACTTAAACATCCCCCTCGGGGGCTTGGGGGCTTCAAATTTTATACAGTTCGCCGGCCTTCATCCTCAGGAACTTGTTGACCGAGAAATAGGCGCACAGCGACGTGATGAGCACACCAGCCACCACCACGACGACAGCCGTGATGCTCATGTCCTGCCATGTGATGACCGTCAGCACCTCGGGGTCGTAGCGATAGAGGGCATACACGCAGCCGCCCAGCACCAAGATGGCCAGCAGTGCTGCCAGCAGTCCGATGCCGATGCTGCGCCGCATGAAAGGCCAGCGGATGAATCCCCACGAGGCGCCCACCAGTTTCATGGTGTGGATGGTGAACCGCCGGGCATAGACACCGAGCTTCACGCTGTTGTTGATGAGCGAGAACGAGATGATGAGCAGCAAAACGGCCAGCACCAGCAACACGAAGTTGATCTTGGCCAGCGTGCGGTTCACCTGTTCCATCAGGTCCTTCGGATAGCTGATCTCCTGCACCTTCGCGTTCTTCTTCAGCTCTTTCTCAATCCACTGCAGCGAGTCCCCGTTGGCATAGTCGGCTTTCATCTGCATCTCCACACTGGCCAGCGTGGGGTTCACGCCGTCGGTAAACTCCGTGGGGTCTGCCCCCAGCTCGGCGGTGAGTTCCTTCAGGGCCTCTTCCTTGCTGATGTAGGTGAGGTCCGTCACATACGGACGCTGTCTCAGCTCACGGCACATCTGCTCGGCCTCGGGATTGGTCACGTCCTCAGAGAGCATCACCGTCACCCGCAGGTTCTCCTTCACGTAGGCCGAGAGGTTGCGGGCGGTGAGCACGCTGAACACCACAAGACCCAGCAATACCAACACCATAGCGGTGCTGATGCACAATGTCACAACCTGCAGTCCACGACGGCTGCGGGTCTTCTTACGCTTTTTTGCCATAATCAAAAAGGGCGCACTACGCCAAATTTGCGGCAAATTTACGCATTTTATCCGAACAGAGGAAATATTTTACATTTATTAACCACCTAAGGTGCTAGAGGTGAGAGGTGAGAGGTAAGAGGCAAGGAAGCCCCCCAAGCCCCAGGAGCCCCCCAAGCCCCCGAGGGGGATGTTTGTGAGCCCAAGGGCTCAAACTGAAAACTGAGAACTGAGAACTGAGAAGCCCCCAACCGACCAAAAATCCAAAATCTACAACCTTCAATACTAACCACTCCCCTCTCCCCTCGGAGAGGGGTCGGGGGTGAGGCTGGGGCTTGGTCTGAGGTTCGTGTGTTTATTTTTTCCTCTTTCCCCTCCTCCATCTGCAATAATTTTCTTACCTTTGCCCCCACTATGGCAACAATCATCTATCCCAGCCCCATCTTCGGCCCGGTGCACAGCCGCCGCCTCGGCCTCTCGCTGGGCATCAACCTGATGCCTGCCGATGGGAAAATATGCACGTTCGACTGCGTCTACTGTGAATGCGGCTTCAATGGCGACCACCGCCCCCACCTGCCAAGGCCAACGCGCCACGAGGTGGCCACGGCACTCGAGGAGCGGCTCCGGCTGATGGCCGCCGAACAGCAGCGGCCCGACGTGCTGACGTTCGCCGGAAACGGAGAGCCCACCGCACACCCGCAGTTCGAGGAAATCATCGATGACACCCTCCGTCTGCGCAACATCTACTGTCCCGAGGCAAAGGTGTCCGTGCTCAGCAACGCCACCATGCTCCACCGCGAATCGGTGCGACGCGCACTCATGCGGGTGGACAACAACATTCAGAAGCTCGACACCGTCAGCCCCGAGTATATCAATAAGGTGGACCGTCCGACGGGCCGCTACGACGTCGACGAGGTCATCGCCCACCTGAAGAGCTTCCATGGGCACGTCATCATTCAGACCATGTTCATGAAGGGCGATGAGCTGGACAACACCGGCGAGGCGTTTGTCGCCCCGTGGCTACAGGTGGTGAAGGCCATCCGTCCGCAAAGCGTCATGATCTACACCATTGACCGCGAGACGCCCATGCACGGACTGCAGAAGGCTACGCACCAGGAGCTCGACAGCATTCGCGACCGCGTGGTGGCCGAGGGCATCGCCTGCACCGCCTCCTATTGACACCCCCACCCCACCCTCACGGCATTCACGACGGGCGACAACGCCCGCACTCTCAGGCAAGACCGCTGGAAAAGAGCGGCGAAAACGACAGAAGGAAACAACAAAAAAGCCCGTCTTTCGAAACAAAGCCATTGATTTTGTGCAACAAATCCATTGATTTCGTTCAACGATTCCATTGGTTTCGTCCAACGATTTCAATGGATTTGTTTTTCTGTTTCGCCAAAAAGGACGCGTAAGATGGTCGGTGTTGCCTGTCAGAACTGGCAAGAACGGGCTGAAAGACGGGCGTCGCTGACAACTGGAACCATGAGACGCTGCGGGCTGAAGACACTCGTCCGCCCCTACAGGGCTGCTGGTGGCAAGGGCTGGCTTGCCAGAAGACAACCGCTGTAGGGGCGGAACTGCGTTTCCGTCGGCATCAGTGACGGACAGGGAGCGCACAGGCGCACCGGACTTTTACCGCACCTGTTTCTTGCCGTTGCGGATGAACACGCCGTGCCGGCCTGCGGCGATGCGCTCGCCGACATACTGTCCGTTCAGGTTGTAATAGCCTGTGGGACGGTCGCTCGTCTGCCGGGCTTCATGGATGCCGGTGGCCACATCGTCCATGCTCTGCTCCACAATCTTCGCGTTCAGATAGTCCATGCGGTCAGACAGCCAGGTCTTCATCGGCGCCACGATCTGCGACGAGAAGGCCGAGGCCTGCACGCTGGCTTCCCATCCGGCACCGCCTTCTGCCTGCGGCCTGTAGTTGTTGGCCCAGGTGTCGCGGAACCAGCTGCTGTCGAACGCATCGGCCAGTCCCACCACGGTCTCTCGCTGGGCGTAGATGTCGGCCCATCGCCCGGCTACGGCCTGGGCAAACCAGTCGCAGTCCCACAGCTTCGCGAGCATGGCGGTCCATGGCGACGGCTCTCCGCAGAGGTAGATCATGGCGCGGCGCGAGCCCACGGTGGCCTTGTCGCTCATCAGCGCTGCCATGTCGAGCTGGGAGGAGTTGCCGAGGGCGTGGTCGTTGTCCCATAGCGGTCCGAAGCAGAGCTGCGTGGCCGATGCCTCTTTGTAGGCGTAGAACGTGGAGAAGGCGGTGTAGCTGCCCAGCAGCTCACTGGCCAGATACCAGTTGATAAAGGACGAGGGCTCAACATACTGGGAGAAGCCGTCCTCCGTCTGGATAGCCGTCCAGAAACGCCACAGGTAGTCGGCGGCGGCATTTTGGATATCGGCATTCTCCTCGTCGTCTTCGCCCTCGGGATTCTTGATGGTCACGTATGGAACGGTCGCGCTGCCTTCCACCTGCAGCTCACCGGCCACGGCCTGGTTGGTCATCTGCCACAGCCAGCCGGTGTCTTCGTTCACGTTCACACGCGTGAGGTCGGCCTCCACATGCTCCGTCAGCTGATAGGTGCCCACGTAGGTGCCGTTGAGCACCAGGTCGACGAACTTATATCCGGGCGTGAAGGGCATCTGCAGGGCGTCGCCGAGGCGCTTGGCCACGGCATTGCGCAGCAGGGACTCGTCGGCGGCATTGGCCAGCAGCACCCAGTTGCGCTTGTTGTAGCCACGACCGGTCATGTCGTGACCGCTGCCCTTGCCGAACTTGATGCGGTAGGGTTTCTTCGCGAGGTTCCAGGTGTCGGTGCCGTAGCCCTTGATGGTCAGGTTGCTCTCGGTGAACTCTCCCAGCGGCGTGGCATCGTCGAGGGAGGTCTCCATGACCTGCATGGTGGCGGCCACATAGTTGTCGTGGTCGATGGGGGCGCCGTCCTGGGTGTCGATATAGATGGTGGTCACACCGGGGGTCTTCTGCCGTCTCACATCGGGTGCGGCGGCAAAGGCGATGGCAGGTGTCTCTCCGGCCGGCACGCGGAGGTAGGCGCGCATGCCGTCGTGGGGGTTGTCCGACGGCGTCCGGGTGAAGGCGGCGGTGCCTTCGGTGTAGAGGTCGTTGTCGAAAAGATAGTCGGTGGCGGTGGAGAGCTCGTAGCCGTGGAACAGCGAGGCGCAGAAATAGTGCTGGTTGTCGAAGGTCACGCCGTCGCCGTTGTAGGCGTTCTGGCCGTTGCTGACGTTGACGGAGTAGACCACGTCCTCAAACACGCCGTAGCTGTCCACATGGCTGGCGGGCCTGATGAGGTAGGGCATGCCGGCCTCGATGTCGAGCGTGGCAGGGTCGCCAAACAGCATGGTGTGTCCGTCGGCATCCATTCCAGTATGCACCTTCAGCTCGTAGGTGCAGCCCAGGGCCTGCTCCATCTGCTGCTGCGTGGCGTCGAAGGGCAGGCAGAAGGTGTTCCACTGGCCGGCGGTCAGGCGGTGCGGGTTGGCGATGCTCATGTTGTAGGTGGTGCCGTTCATGAGTCCTGTGCCCCACCAGGCGTTGGCGGGATTGTAGGTTCCCTCGGTGGGCGCGGGCAGGTTCTCCACGAAGGAGTCGATGGAGCTCTGCACGAAGCTGATGCGGGCGGTGAGCCACTCCTTCAGCTGTGCGGCATACTCGGGGAAGGTGGGGAAATGCACCTTGGCCCAGCTGGCGTCGTTGATGTTGTAGATGCTGAAGTTGTAGGCCTGCGTCTGACTGAGCATGTCGGCGAGGTTGTCAATGTCGGCCATCAGCTTGTCGGTCAGGCCGTCGGCCACCAGCTCGTCCATCTTCGCCTTCACGGCCATCATGAACGTGCGGTTCTGCTGCAAGGCCCTGATCTTCCACTCAAAATTGCACTTGCCATAGTTCTCGACCATCTTGTCGTCCTTGGCGTCGCCGTGGTTGCCAAATGCCAGGTCCTTGTCCCATAGCGGGCCCCATGTGAAGGGTCCGTCTGGCGTCCGGTAGCCCTTGAAGACGAACCATCCGTCGAGGTCGCCTGTGAGATTGATGGCGATGTAGTACCTGACGAGCGAGGCGAGATCGTTGGTCTTCTGCCATGAACCGTTGTCGAACGAGGCGAGCCACTGCTCGCGCCAGCTGTTGATGTCGCTCTTCAGCTGGTCCAGCTCTGCCGTGGTGGCGGGCTCCGGGTTCTTGATGTTGAAGTAGGGCTCGCCCGTTCCGGCGTAGGGCTCTTCGGTCATGCTGGTCCATGAAACGCCCTCGAGGAACCAGTCGGTGTCCTCATTGATGTCCACGCGGTTGGTGCCTACCTCCACATGGTCAGACACCTGATAGGTGCCGCGGTACTCGCCGTTGATGACGAGGTCGACGAACCTGTAGCCGGGACAGAAGGGCATGCCCACGTATTTTCCGATGTGATAGGTCAGGGCGTTGCGCATCATGGAGTTGTCGAAGGCGTTGGCCAGCAGCGTCCAGTTGCGCTTCTTGTAGCCCTGTCCGAGCAGGTCGTGCTTATGGGTCTCGGTGACCACCCCACCCTGCTTCACGTCCTTGTCGAACTTCAGGCGATAGGGACGCTTGCCGTTTCCGACGCTCGCGGTGGAGTTGCCACGCACCTTGATGCTCAGTCCGGGGTCGGTGAACTCCTCCAGATGGCCATACTGGTCGACCACCTGAATGGTGGCGCGGCGGTAGATGTCGTTACCGTCGGCATCCTGCTCCTTGCCCCAGCTGCTCACGGAGGTGACGTCGGGGATGGAGAGATAGATGGTGGGGACATCGGAAATCTGGGCGTGGGCCGCTATCTTCGATGCGAGGTCGGTGGGGTCTGACGGGTCGTCGGGGTCGTCGGAAGGGTCGCCGTTTCCACCCTGACCGCCCTCGATGCTGATGAGGGCGGTGGTGCCCGACGGCACTTCAAAGAGGGCTTCGGTGCCAAGGATGTTGGCCGCATCGCCCTGTCCCCAGCCCAGTTCCCACCAGGCACCGTCGCGCATGGTGTAGTAGTGGCCACCGCTGTTCAGGTAGGACCAGTCGTAGAGATAGACCAGCTGGGCCTTGAACTTGTGGGTGTCGGTGCCAAGGACCTGTCCTGTGGTGACGGTCGCACTGACATTCTGAAAGGTCACCGACGACAGGTCGGCTGAGCCATTGTACTTAAAAAGGTAGGGCTTGCCTGCCTCCATGGCGGGCGACTCGAGTCGGTTGAACACGAACGTGTTGCCACTCACCTCGGTCAGCTGCTGCACTTCGTAGGCGTCGGTGCCGAAAGCCTGGTCGAGCTGGGCCTTGCTGACGGCAAAGGGAAGTGCCAGGGTTGTCCACTTGCCATGCGCAAACGTGCGGTTGCTGATGGTGAGACTCGCACAGTTGCCTTGAGGCCAGCTGCCGCCTTTCGCGTTGAAAGTGGCTGTCTCACCAAACGAACAAATTGCCACAAGCACCCACAGTGCCGTGGCGAGAATGGTTTTCTTCATTTCCATTTTCTTAGGTTCTTTATTCTGATTCTTCATTTTTTCCAGCATCGACAACGACATCAGCCGCCCACGTATTCGTATACATGAGCATGGAAAGCAGCGGAAACAGGTTTTTTCTTTTGCATTCTTATACCTTTAATCGTCTTTTTCTTAGAATGTGCTCTCCTCGTCTGGAGACACCTGTTGATTGCGTGATTGCTGATGATAGCGTGGCAAAGGTACTCTTTTCGGTTGTTATGAGCAAGAAAAGGAGGAAAAATATGTCTGTAATCGCGAAAAAACTGCCGGATTCTCTCTCGTGAACACGAACAGGCAATTGCAAAAAGGCGTTAGTTGTTGCGTTGACACCATTGATCAGGAGTTACAGGAGTTACAGGAGTTACAGACGATACGTTTAGAGCGGCACCTTTTAAATACAGAAGTTCTTTGCTTGCAGAGCGCTCGAACTTGTTCGCTTTGCTTGCAAAGTACTCCTGTAACTCCTATACACTTAATCTTCTCTGAAAAAGAAAAAAAACTTCGCAAGAATGTTGTATATTCCAAAAAAAAACGTTACCTTTGCGGCCGCATCAATGGGCTTGACAGGATTTGACGGCAAGACGAGATGGTGCGTAAGCATGTGGAGTGAAGACTGTGAACTCTTGAAACAACTCGGTCGAAAAATTAATTGGCAACAACGAGTATGCTCTCGCTGCTTAATCGAAGTACAGTAGATTAAAGCTTTATTTCTTCACCAGGTGAGGAAACGAGACGTCGCTCCAAGGGTGTTGTTCCGAATCTGAGGGACAAGCGGCGCAGTAAAATCGGAAATAGTCGAGGCAAGCCCCGATGTCGCGATGAAGTTTTAGGGGATAAGGGTGCTGTTGGTGGTCCGGGTCTTGCAGCATCACGAAAATGAAGACCGGAATAAGCATGTAGAAAGCGCATGGTTTCCTTGTGCGGACGTGGGTTCGAATCCCACCAGGTCCACTTCTTTTCACCCTTCTCTCCCACTGCCGGGGATGAGAAGGGCGAGTTGTTTTTCGGCTTTAGAGGTGAGAGGATACCACTTATAATCCGATCAATCTGCAATCTGTGTTCAAAGAAACAACGAACACGGATGACACGGATAATGCGGATTTCTTTGGTCTGACGACAACGGCTTTTCCAAAGAATACGCTTTTTTAGGTGACAAGATAGCAGTGGGCACCTCCGCAACGTCTAGAGAGGAATGAAGATTAGTATTCAGTTCCGTATGTGTCTTTCCATCTGTGCGCAGCTACTCCCCTCCCATCTCAGGGGAGGGGTGCAGGGGTGGGGTGAAAAACTTTCGTGCACAAGGTCTACGCTTACCCCACCCCTACCCCTCCCCTGAAATGGGAGGGGAGCGGCTGCGCCTGAAAACAGGTAGACGGTTTACGAGTACAAACGTCGGGCTTATACGATGCCATCTGATGTGTTGTTGCCTTTTTTATGGCATAGAGCGGTTCTTTACTCACCAGCACTCCAGGTCGTCAGCGATCTCTGGCAGCTGACTGCGGTGGAAGACGGGGTCCTTGATGCCTCGACGCTTCTGCTGACGGTAGTCGTTGAGCAGGCGGAAGGCGTATTTGCCAAGGGTGACAATGGCCACGAGGTTGCACGTCGTGAGCAATGCCATGCACAGGTCGCCGAGGTTCCACACCAGCTGAAGACTGGCCATGGCGCCGAACATGACCATCACGCCGCCCGACATGATACGGTAGATGGTGATGACGGAACCGCGGGACGTCATGAAACGGATGTTGGCCTCACCATAATAGTAGTTTCCGATGATGGACGAGAAGGCAAACAGGAAGATGGCCACCGCGATGAACACTTGGGCAAAGTGCCCTATCTCTGAACTCAGGGCAGCCTGAGTGAGGGCGATGCCATTCAGTTCGGGCACGTTGTAGAGCCCGCTGATGAGGATGACGAAAGCCGTGCATGAGCACACGAGAAGCGTATCGGTGAAGACGCCGAGCGACTGTATGAGTCCCTGCTTGACGGGATGCGACACCAAGGCCGTGGCCGCCACATTGGGCGCACTGCCCTCTCCGGCCTCGTTGCTGAACAGTCCGCGCTTCACTCCGTTCATGATGGCGGCTCCCAATGCGCCGCCAGCGCCCTGCTCCAGTCCAAAGGCTCCCCCCACAATCAGTTTCAGCACGTGGGGAACAAGATGGATATTCATCACCACAACCACCAGGGCAAGGATGAAATAGCCGATGGCCATGACGGGCACGAGAACGGAACTGACACGGGCGATGCGATGGATGCCGCCGAAGACGATGACGAGCGCCATTGCTGACAAGACAACACCCACCAAGGTCTCGTCCCATCCGAAGGCCTCGTGCATGGCACCGCAGATGGTGTTGCTCTGTATGGAGTTGTAGGAAAGACCGAAGGTGATGGTCATGAGCACGGCAAACAAGCAGGCCATCCATCGGCAATGGAGTCCACGCTCGATGTAGTAGGCTGGGCCGCCGATGAACGAACCGTGGTGATGTTTCTTGAAAAGCTGTCCGAGCGTTGACTCCACAAAGGCGGTGGCAGCGCCCAGCAATGCGATGACCCACATCCAGAACACGGCACCCGGTCCTCCTATGGCAATGGCCGTGGCCACGCCTGCCAGGTTGCCCGTTCCAACACGTGTGGCCACGGAAACGGCAAAGGCCTGGAACGAGGAGATGTGAGTCTTGGAAGAAGAAGGACTGTTGGTTGTTGACGAAGACTGAGCGACAGCCGAATCAGACAGCAGGCGAACCATCTCGCCCAGCATGCGGAACTGCACGCCACGCGTCTTCCACGTGAACCAAAGCCCACAAGCCACCAAGACACCCATTAAGACATAGGTCCAGAGAACGTCGCTCAGCTGTCCGATCAGTTCATTCATTGGCCACGGAATCAGAAGAGCCGTCGGTCGCCTCCCCATCGAGGCTGATGTGGTCGATGCGCAGTTTCATCAGTCCTGCAGGCACCCTCACCGAGACCTCGTCGCCAACCTTCTTGCTGAGCAACGCCTGGGCGATGGGCGACTTGATGGAGATTTTTCCCTCGCGTATGTTGGCCTCATGCGGACTGGCTATGGTAAACGTCATGGTCTTGTTGGTGGCGAGATTGGTCATCTGCACCTTGCTGAGCAGCTGCACGCAGTCGCTGTTCAGCCGTGACATGTCGATGACCCTGGCATTTGCCAGCACCCTCTGCTTGAAACGAATGCGTCCCAGCAGCCGTGCCTGCTCGCGCTTGGCAGCATGATACTCAAAGTTTTCGCTGAGGTCGCCTTTGTCGCGCGCCTCGGCAATGGCCTCCCTCACCAGCGGTAGTTCCACGCTCTCCATGTGGCGCAGCTCTGCCACCAGCTTGTCGTAGCCTTCCTGTGACATGTATTCCATAATTGATGTTTCGGTTGTTCTATATTCTTGGGAGTTTGGGAGTTTAGGAGTTTAGGAGTTTGGAAGTTATGACGATAGACGTTTTCGCTCTTTTGCAGGGGTTTCTAGAATCAGAACTGATGTCCACGCTCGACCTTTGGTCGCTTTGCTTGCAGAGAACTCCTAAGCACCCAGACTCCTACACTCCTAAATCAACTTTCAAAGTTGAGTTCCATGACTCTCTGATGTTTCCTGTTGTTTTAGTTGTTTTCCATGACCGTCAGCCCACAATCGTGACCACAAGCCTGCGCGCTCCGCCGTGATTGCGGTATTCGCAGAGATAGATGCCCTGCCATGTGCCTAGGTTCAGCCGTCCGCCAGTGACGGGAATGGTGAGGCTGACTCCACTGATGGCCGACTTGGCATGGGCGGGCATGTCGTCGGAACCCTCCAGCGTGTGCTCGTATTCCGGACGGTTGGCGGGCACCAGACGGTTGAAGATGGTCTCCATATCGGTGCGCACGTCGGGGTCGCAGTTCTCATTGATGCACAGTCCACAGCTGGTGTGCTTGACGAAGATGTTGACGATGCCCGTCTGGGGCAGCCGGGGCAGCTGGCTCACTATCTCGTCGGTGACAAGATGAAAGCCACGGGGGCGTGGTCTGAGGGTGATTTCTGTCTGCTGAATCATGCGTTGTACTACTGAAGGGGTGTTGGTTGCTGCGACACAGCAACATACCTGACATGGGGGATCACGTCGCCATGCTCTTGCTGAGAGGGCGGCAGAGGTCTCCCAAAACGGAGGGCAAATGTATGAAAATCTTTTTGCACCGGCAAGAAAAACGCCAGGCATTTAAGGTTTTTAAAGGAAAAAAAAATTTCGGCAGGTTTCGAAAAAGCACTTATATATTTGGTTTATTGCTCGCTTATTCGTACCTTTGCACCCGATAGAGTTATCGTGGTTCGATGACCGATTAAAAAGGGAATGGGGTGAAAGTCCCCAACTGTCCCGCAGCTGTGAGTCGCCTTTCATACGAGGCAAGCACAAGTGTCACTGATATTATTGGGAAGACGCTTGCCTTTGTGCGACGAAGTCAGAAGACCTGCCACGATACGTTTGCTCCGACGTTCCTCTGGGGTTAGGGCGGCGGAAAAAGAAAAAGGCTGATGTATATACGACGTCTGACGATAGTCACACTTTATGTGCTGACGGCCATTGTGGGCTGGGCACAGGAGCAATGGGACACAACACTGCTGATGAAGGAGGTGGTTGTGACCTCTAAGCTGACGTATCGCGAGGTGATTCCCTCACAGAAGCTCAGCGGGGCACAGCTCGAAGGGCTGTCGGAACTGTCGGTGGCCGACGCGCTGCGCTATTTCTCCGGCGTACAGCTCAAGGACTATGGCGGCGTGGGCGGTGTGAAGACGGTGGACGTGCGCAGCATGGGCACCAACCATCTGGGCGTGAGCTACGACGGCATCGTGCTGGGAAACGCGCAGAATGGCCAGATAGACCTTGGACAGTTCTCGCTCGACAACGTGGACGAGATATCGCTCTACAACGGACAGAAAAGCGCCATCTTCCAGTCGGCCAGTGATTTTGCTTCGGCGTCGTCGGTGTATATCCGCACGCGACTTCCACAGTTTGAGCCCGGCAAGCACGAGAACTGGCGGGTGAAGATGAAATATGGAGCCAGCGACCTGCTGCGCCTCTCCACACTCTACGAGAGACTGCTGGGCACGAACCTCAGACTGAGCGTCAACACCGAGGCACTCACGGCCAGCGGCAAATACCATTTCCGCTACCACAGAAAGAACCTGGACGGAACAACGGCGTGGGATACGACGGCGGTGCGTGAAAACGGCGACATCCATGCCGAAAGACTGGAAGCCAACATACACGGGGTCGTGAACAAGGGCACATGGCAGCTGAAGGGCTATCTCTACAACTCACAGCGCGGAATTCCCGGTGCCATCGTGAACAACGTGTGGCGACGGGGCGAACGACAAGGCGACCTGAACACCTTTATGCAAGGACAATACCAGAAGGAAGTGGGCAACGTGTTCAGCACGAAATGGATAGCCAAGTATGCTTTTTACAGGACCCACTACGTGAACCGCGACTCCACCATTCTACCCGTCGACCATGTCTACAAGCAGCAGGAGGCATTCTTCTCCACTGCCAACGTGGTGGAACTGATGCCCAACTGGAGCGCATCGCTGAGCTACGACCTGCGCTGGAACAAGCTTCATGCCGACACCTATCGCTTTGCCTTTCCTCAACGTTTCACTCATTCGCTCTCCGTGGCCACGGCCATCGACTACCGCCACCTGAAAGTGCAGGGGTCGATGGTGGGCACACTGGTGAACGACAGCCAGCGACCAGAAGGCACCAAGAGCCACTCCTCGCTGAGCAGGCTGACGCCCGCCCTCTTTGTGTGCGTCTATCCGCTCAGACAAGCACGATGGCTCTCGCTCCGTGCCTTTGCCAAACAGAGCTTCCGCATGCCCACATTCAACGACCTCTACTACACCGACTTCGGAAATGCGAGCCTCAAACCAGAGAGAGCTTCGCAGTACGACGCCGGACTGGTGCTGGGAAAGCACTTCAGCCGCGGACTCATCACACACGTAGGACTGCAGGCAGACATATATTATAATAAGGTGAAGGACAAGATCATTGCCTACCCCAAGGGACAGCAGTTCCGATGGACGATGCTCAATCTGGGCAAAGTGGACATTCGTGGACTCGACGTGATGCTGGAAGGTTCGTTCCGTCTTAGTCCGTCGTACGCCACCCATCCTGTCGTCGGCACGTTCCGCTGCCAGTACACCCACCAGCGTTCCATCGACGTTACCGACGCCTCCAAGTCCTTCTACCGCCATCAGATTCCGTACATCCCTCGCCACAGTGGCTCGGCAATCGTGGGACTGGAGTGGAAAAGCCTGACCGTGAACTACAGCTTTCTCTACACTGGTGAGCGATGGAACGAGCAGGAGAACATCGTCTACAACCACGTGGAGCCTTGGTACACGAGCGACCTCTCGGCCGCCTACCGCTTCAAGATGGGCAGATGCCAGATGAGAGTGAGCGCAGAAGTGAACAACGTGTTTGACCAGCAATACGACGTCATCACCAACTACCCCATGCCCGGACGCAACGCTGCCGTGGGCGTGGAGATAAGGCTGTAGCGGCACGGCGTGCCTAAATGACAAATGACAAATGATAAATGATAAAGAAGAAGAAAGGCAACGAGTGTCTGAGGTTGCTTCTGTGGATTACTTGCAATTATAACTCTCACTGAAGCAAATCTGAATGTCAACGAAACAGGGGAATCTCTAATTCCGGAATTCGTGATAAACAAGAAGTCATGCAAACAATAAGAAACTGAGTATAAAGAAAATGACAACAACGATGAAGACGAAAAGAGCACGACGGTGCGTGCTGATGGTGCTCCTGACGCTGCTGACCGTGGTCGTGGGCTGCCGCGAAGACGAGACCGTGGTGCCCATCACGACCGACGACACGGGCGAGAAAGTGGTGACGGACTACATGGGCATGTACGTTCTGTGCGAGGGAAACATGGGGTCGAACAAGGCCACACTCGACTATCTGGACCTGCACACGGGCGAGTATCTGAAGAACATCTTCCCGACGCGCAACCCGCAACAGGTGAAAGAACTGGGCGACGTGGGCAACGACGTGAAGATATACGGCTCGAAGCTGTGGCTCGTCATCAACTGCTCGAACAAGGTAGAGGTGTGCGATGCCACAACAACCGTGTCGCAAGGACACGTCGACATCCCCAACTGCCGCTATCTTGCCTTCGACGGTGGCTTTGCCTATGTAACCAGCTATGTGGGTCAGGTAGGCGGCGAGTCGGTGCAGGGAAGCGTCTACAAGGTGGACACACTGTCGCTGAAGGTGGTCGATAAGATAGCCGTTGGCTACCAGCCGGAGGAGATGGCCGTGGTGGAAGGAAAGCTCTACGTGGCCAACAGCGGCGGATATGAAGCGCTGCAAGGTCGCGACTACGACCGCACGGTGAGCGTCATCGACCTGAAGACATTCAAGGAGGAGCGCCGCATTGACGTGGCACCCAACCTGTTCCGTCTGCGTGCGGACAGCCACGGGCAACTCTGGGTGAGCTCGCGTGGCGACTATGGCGACAATCCTTCGTGCCTATACTGCCTGAAACCCAACACATACGGCCAGATGGAGAAGGCCTACAGGCTGGACATCCCTGTGAGCGACATGGCCTTCCGTGGAGATTCGCTCTGCTATGTGGCCACGACGTTCGACGAGAACTGGAACACCATCGCCAGCATAGGAATAGTTGACGTGGTGAGCGGCAAGGCCATCAACGAGCAGTTGGTGAAGAACACCAGCGAGTTGGAAACGCCTTACGGACTGATGATTCATCCCCTCACGGGCGACGTCTACGTGATGGATGCCACCAACTACGTGTCGAGTGGCTACCTCTTTTGTTATGACAAGGACGGAAACTTCAAGTGGAAGACCGCCACAGGCGACATTCCCGGTCATGCCTGCTGGTATGTGAAAGAACAGAAAATAAAGACAAAGCCATGAAGAGAACTACAAGAAACGCAATGCTGGGCCTGCTGCTGGGGCTGCTGACATGGCAGACAGGCGGCGCACAGAACACAAAGTACATTGCCGGTGTCGACGAATACGTGCCGGCGCCCGGACAGTTCATCAACACAATGCCTGCAGCCGATGCCAGCGACACTCCCGCAACGATGGCCGCCAAGTGCACACAATTGCTGGCCAACGGTGCAGGTGAAGCGGTGACGCTGGGCGCCTACGGCGGCTACATCACCTTCCATTTTGACCATACCGTGGCAAACGTGCCAGGCGAAATGGATTTTGCTGTATGGGGAAATGCCATGGGAAACGGCAGCGAACCCGGAATCGTGATGGTGAGCCAGGATGAAAACGGCAACGGAAAGCCCGACGACACATGGTACGAGCTGTCGGGCTCGGCCGACGTGGACAGCGTCGGCAAAGTGGTCTACGGCTACGAAATCATCTACACCAAACAGGGCGACCTGAAGAATGTTGGCTGGACCGACAACCGTGGACAATCGGGCGAAGTGCCACGAAACGGATTCCACAAGCAGGAATACTTCCCCCTGTGGCTCGGCAACCAGCTCACCTTCAAGGGAACGCTGCTGCCCACCAATGCACGCAACACCGCGACCAGTGGGCAGTACTGGGTGCTTTCGGCCCTTCGATATGGATATGTCGATAACCAGCCCAACGCCAACGTGGAGGGCAACAGCTTCAACCTGGACTGGGCCGTGGAACCCGTCAGCCGCCAAAGCGTCAGCCTCAGCCACGCAGACTTCATCCGCGTCTACACGGCACTGAACCAGGTACCAGGCTGGCTCGGCGAAACATCCACCGAGGTGACGGGAGCTGAAGACCTGCATCTGGAGGAATCGCTCGCCCAGCAGACGGGCATAGACGATGCTACACAGGCCAACACGCGCATCGCTGAGACCAGGACAATGGCCACATGGCGCGACCTCAGCGGACGAACGCTCTCAGGCAAGCCCTCGCAGAAAGGCATCTACATCATGAACGGAAAGAAAATCATTATTAACAAATAAAATACAACGCTTATGAAAAAGATTTTTTACGCAACATTGCTTTTCGCCATGCCCGTCATGGCTCAGCAGACGAGTATCAGTACACTTGAAGACACCAACGTGGACTTCAACGAACAAAACTACTGGAACGGAGGAAAAATCGGAACGCCCGAGGAAGGCGACTGGGGCGAAGAGATTTATCACTGCTCATGGACAAGCGGGGTCGTGACCGGCCATATTGACTACAACTTCATGCCAGACGAAGGTTACGGCAGCTACGACTGGTGGGGAGGTTTAGCTCTCTCGCAGCGCACAGGAACCGAACTCGGTGGAATGGACGACCAATACAACAACATTGTGGGTAAGGGTGCCAACGACTCTAAGACCTTTGCGGTCATATATGGTGACCTCTATTCCATAGACATCAATGTGGAAGGCGGTGCCAAGGTAAAAAGCATGTACGTGGTCAATAGTGCCTACACCATGCAAAACGTGCTTGTTGGTGATGGGTATTCGGCTAAATTCCAAAATGATGGAGACCACATCTATCTGGATGTGACAGCCACTAAAGCCGACGGCACCACAGCCAAGCAGACTATCAAACTGGCAGAATTCACAACTGAACTGAGCTATATCAAGGAATGGACGAAAGTAGATCTAAGCCAGCTGGGCGACGACGTGGTCAAGCTGACCTTCACCTTTGACGTACATAATACTGGAGTTCCTCTTTACGCATGTATCGACGACATCGAAATTGAGACCGCAAACTCTACGACTGCGCCCGCCGTGGCTACGTTTGAGGACCTGGAAATTGGCGATGAGCACCACATGAGTGTCAGCACCGAGGACGACGACGAACGAACGGAATTTGTCAGCGGAGGATATGAGTTTGCTACGGGCTGCATGCACGACTGGAGCTACTGGTTCTTCTTTGGCTACGCAAACGAAACCGACAACACCTACAAAGACCTCGAAGACCAGTGGAAGAACGTGGTTGGCGGTGGCTATAATGGCTCGGCCAACTATGGCGTGGGCTATGTGGCAGCCTTCAACGGACCGGCCTTCGTGACCGTGCTGGCCGACGAGGGTGCCGTGGTACCCGGATTCTACATCACCAACTCGGCCTACACCTACAGCTCGCTCACCAATGGCGACGGCTATGCCAAGAAATTCGACTTTGGCGACTGGTACAAGCTCACCATCACGGGCTACGATGCCGACGAAAATGTAACCGGCACGAAGGACTACTATCTGGCCGACCTGCGCGATGCCGCCACAGCCTACATCATTGACGACTGGCGCTACGTGGACCTGAGCATGTTGGGCAAGGTGAAACAACTGAAGATTGAGGCCAGCAGCTCCGACGGAGAAGGCTTCGACATCAAGACACCTACCTACTTCTGCTTCGACGACTTCGGTGCCACTGGCGAGGAAATACTTCCCGAAAAGAACACGGAGGTGAGCACCGCCATTGCTGCCCACAACGCCAATGCTACGGCAACGGCCCTCGGCAGCTATGACATCACTGGCCGCCAGACAACCGGACTGAACAAGGGTGTAAACATCATTCGCATGTCCGATGGCAGCGTCCGCAAGGTGGTCATCAAGTAATTCTGCTCGCGCATAAGGCCAGCTTGTCTGGCCCAACTTACCAAAGTGCGCACAAAAAATCTAGAGAAATTTCGTCGAATCTGCCAGTTTTGACGAAATTTCTCTAGATTTTTTTTGTGATATTGTCAGACAACTCAACTCTCGGCAATTAATTTAGAAGTTTAGGAGTGTGGGAGTGTGGGAGTTTAGACGATAGTTCCGATTCCAAGAATCCTGAAAAATGAGCGGAAATACTATCGTCTCTACTCCCGAACTCCTAAACTCCCAAACTCCAAAACAGTACAATGCAACTAAGACTTCAGCCAGATAACGAAACCGCACATGGCAACACTCGCAGTGGAAGCTGCCAGAAGGTACGTTCTAATCCAGATGGAACACCTCTTGAATGGGGATGGTGACGGGCGAATTGTCGGGGTTCACCTCCATGATGTCTGCCATCATGTCCCACCATTTCTGCGTGATGGGGTCTACGTCGGTGGTGTCCTGGCTGTTGCCTTCGCCCGAACACTCCTGATAGGCAAAGAGGATGTTGGTGTCCTCATCCCAGAAGATGCTGTAGTTGCCCACGCCTTGCTCTTTGATCATCTTCACCAGTTCGGGCCAGATGGCAGCGTGGCGTTTCTCATACTCTTTCTCGAAGCCAGGCTTCAAGTACATTTTGAATGCGAATCTTTTCATTGTCTTTAGGTTTTTAGGGGTTATAGAGGGGAGCAGCGGCGGTGCCGCTGCCTACGCTTAGCCTGAGGGGTGATGGCCCGCATCGGGAGACAGAAGGCGAGGCCGAGTGAATCAGTTGCCATCGGGCTTGGTGATGTCGGCCTTGCTGGGCGACAGCCACCACGGGAAGGCATCGGGGTCGTCGGGGTCGGTGGGGTCGTAGTCTTTCCAGTCGGCACGCAGGTGACTGACGAAGGGAAGGTCGTGCTCCTTCATGCCCATGACCACCATCTTGGCAATCTGATAGGCACCATAAGGATTGAAGTGGGTGTTGTCGGCCAGCGCCTTATCCTGTCCGGGGAAGGTGTTGGCGGGATAGTGCACCAGGGCTCGCTTGCTGCCCTCGAAGCCGAGCGTTTCAAAAAACGCCTTGGTCATGCCGTTGAGATCGATGACGGGCACATTCTCGCGTTCGGCCACCATGCGCATGGCGGCGGGGAAATCGCCGTGGGTATTCAGGATGCAGGCATGGGTCTCGTCGTCGAAGGCACGCCGCTGCGTGGGCGTGCAGAAAACGATGTGGCCGCCGGCCTCGCGTACACGGTCGATGAATATCTTCAGATTGTACACATAGTGATACCAGGGGCCGTCGCCCGGACGGTGCTCTTTCTCGTCGTTGTGGCCGAACTCGCACACCACGTAGTCGCCCTTCCGAAGCATGGAGAGAATCTTGTCCAGACGGTTGGAGCCCAGGAAGGTGCGGGCGGTGAGACCACTCTCGGCGTGGTTGGATATGGCCACCTGGTCGTCAAACCAGCGCGTAATCATCTGCCCCCATGAAGCCCAGGGGTCGTTTTCCTGGTCTACCACGGTGGAGTTTCCACAGAGGAAGATGGTGGTGGCTGTGGTGTCGCGTGCTATCTGGATGCGACTCACGGCAGGCGCTTTGCCGTTGAACTCGAGCGTGAGCAGGTCGTCCCAGTTCAGGTAGTCCTTTTCGCGCTCCTTGATTTTCACCACGCCCTCCTTCAGCTCAATCGACTTGTTGTCACGCGAAGGCTCTTTGTAGAGGTATTTGGGTGAGCGTTTGCTGACAATAAACGAAACGGTCTGCGTCTTTCCCTTCTTGGTGTCAATGCCTTCGACAAAGAGACGGCGGCTCTCGGCCTTCACCACGGTGTGGGCGGCACGCTTCTTGGAACCCAGTGTCACGGTGACACGGTAGTTGCCGTCGGTGGCCGGAACCGAGAAATAGAAAGGACTGTTGGAGACTTTGTTGAGCACGGTGTCCACGAGCGTCTGGCCGTGGACGGAGGCGGCCATGAGGAAGACCGCGAGTATGGATATCGTTTTTTTCATGATTGAGAATTGTTTCTATGGAGAGGCTGCACCGGTAGCGCAGCCAGAAAATGCGTGATGGAAAGGGTTAGCGTATGTCGGGGTTCTGCACGTCGATGAGCAACACGTCGGGACGTTCGTCGGGTCGCAGCAGTTCGAAGGTGACATCACGCAGGCGCAGACCGTCTACGTGGCGGGCAAAAAGACCATAGGAAGGCGTCGGTCCGGCCCATCTCGGCTCGGGATAGTGGGTTGACTGCTCGCGGTATTCACCCTCCACCTTCTGGCCTCCGCCTCTGAATTGCAGGCGAATATTGCTGAGCGAGACGTTGCGGATGGGCGCGCCGGGCATACCTGTCACGATGATGCCGGCCAGTGAGTCGCAGTCGTCGGCCACGACGTTTGAGATGCTGATGTCGCGGGCGGAGCTGACCGTGGTGCGCTCCTTGGGGCCGCGGTTGCGGCAGCCCGTGGTGATGTAGATGGGATAGTGGTGCACGTGGCTCATGGAGATGTTGCTCACGGTGATGTTCTCCATGATGCCCTGGTCCACTTCTTCAAAGGCCAGACCCGAGCTCCACATACAGGTGCAGTTTGAGATGGCAATATTGCGGTACCCACCGTTCGATTCCGTTCCAAGCTTAATGCGTCCGCACACCCAGTTCACCTTTTCCGGCACGTAGGTACCGTCCACGAGCGTGCCCAGCTTATAGCCCGTCACGAGACAGTTGGTGATGAGAATGTGTTCGCATAGCACGGGTTTCTTCAGGGCATACGAGCTCTTCAGCACGATGGCATCATCGTTAGGGGTGTTTACCTTGCAGTTGCTCACGGTCAGATACTTGCAGCAGTCGATGTCGATACCGTCGCGGTTGGTGTCGATGAGCACGTTGTCGATAGTGCCGATGTCGCATCCCGTGACAATGATGGCGAAGTGGCCGCCGCGCACGATGGTCACATCGCGGATGAGAATATTTCGGCAGAGCTTCAGCGCAATGGCCTTGTCACCGGTGCCGATGCTGCCGCCCTGCACGTTGCCGGCGTTTTCCGTGTCGTGCTTGGTCAGACCGTCGCCGTCGATGGTGCCGCGTCCGGTGATGCTGACGTTATGCTGACCTTCGGCCCAGATGAGCGAGTTGTGGAAATAGGTATGGCCGCCGTCCTGATATTCTGGGCCACCGAACACCTCGCTTTCATCGTAGGCTTTCATCGAGGCGGGAGCAGCCAGGATGCGCGCTCCCGGCGTCAGGTGAAGTTCAACGTTGCTCTTCAGACGGATGCTGCCACAGAGATAGGTGCCCGTGGGCAGCACCACCTGACCGCCGCCCTGCTGGGTGCAGACATCGATGGCACGGTTGATGGCCTCGTGGTCGAGCGTCTGACCGTCGCCCTTGGCACCGTAGTCGCGTACATTATATATATAATGCGACATGCAACAAAGCGAGGTTAGCAGAAAGAAAAGCGTGAGCGTGATTTGTTTCATAGATGAGCAGGATTATTTCAGTTCGTAGAACAATCGGTTGGGATTGAAGTCGAGCATCCATTGGTCGAGCACGATGTGGTCGTCTATGGCGCGTATGGTGAGTGTATGACTGCCCTCGGTGAGGTTCACGATGAGCTTGCGCAGACTCTGATTGCGCAGCACGTTCAGCTTCCACTGCTCAGAGCGGAAAGGCTCTTTGAGCGTATACTCCACAGGCTCGCCGTCGTCGATGCTGACGCTGAAGCGCAGGTCGCCGCCATCAAGAGGCTGTGTGGGAACAAGGGCAGTATACAAGGCAGCCTCGCCAGCTTGCGGAACGTCGAAACGATAGCTGACAGACGCACCCTGCGGAAGTGACAAGGCCATCATGGAATGGCCCAGCATGTCGACGGTCTCAAGGCTTTGCGACGACTCGTTGTAGTCGCAGGCATTGCGACAGATGCGCGGCAGATGGAGGGTGTCGTCTGCCATGAGCTGGGCACGCACGTTGCCAAAGACGGGCAGACGGCGCGGCTCATCGTCCATCAGGCCTTTCCACTTACCGTGGGACAGCTGGTCGTTGTAGGAATATGAAAGAAGCTTGATGCATTCGTAGGAAGCGCTACTGGAGACAGAGTCGCCCAGTATCTTATTGGTCATCATTGCGGCAGACATCACCGGGTAGACCACCGCTGCCATGTAGGCATCGTGCTGGTCGGGACTGACGCTCTTGCTGATTTCCATCACGTCGTTGCAGAGGCGTTCGTAGGCGGCTATGCGCTGGCTGGCCTCGCTCGTCGTCAGTTCCACCTGCCCAACGGGTGAGAGACCGCGCTCATAAACCTTTTTGTCGAGCTCCACCTGTGTCCAGCCCATGAACTCAGGGCGACGGATGGCGCTGAGCCGATAGAACTCTCTCATGACGGGAGCCGACAGCTGGCCCACCTCCTGGCCGAACTGTGTGCTGAGCCAGTTCAGCAGGTGGTCGTAGAGGGTATGGCTGTTCACACAGTCGATGTTCCACGCCATGTCGAGAAAGAGCTGCAGGTCGTAGGCGGCCACCTTCGGGTCGTGCACGTTTGCAATCCATATCTTGCGGGCGTTGCGGTCGAAGGCGGTGCGCATCTCGTGGTAGATGAGTCCGGGCTGTGTGGTGGTGAGCCACAGGTAGTCGTGCGGTCGTCCCCAATAGCTCAGGTGATAATAGACGCCTGCCCCACCCTTTCGCTTCTGCTCGTTTTCTGTGCTCAGGCGGGTCAGATAGCCATAGTTGTCGTCGCACCACATCAAGGTCACGTCGTCGGGAACGCGGAGCCCGTTCTCCATGATTTCGAGCACCTCTTTGTAGGGTACGAACACCTGCGGGCCCTTGTGCCACGAGGCGGGTCGTGAAAGGAGCATCTGCCGCTGGTCGTCGATGACCATCTGCAGGGCACGGGTCTTTTCTTCCATCGTGCTCACACCCTCCATCGAGCCGTCGTGAATGCCTCGCATGCCCAGGGTGTACATGTATTCGCCGCCTTTGACCTCGTCGAGGCGCTCACGCCAGTACTGCTGCACGGCAGCGCGATTGGTCACATAGTTGAAACGTCCCTGACGTTCCACGTCCCACTCGCCCACGTTGTTGCGGAGCATGGGCTCACAATGGCTGGTGCCAATAACGATTCCGCAGCTGTCGGCCATTTCGCGATTGCCGGGCACCTGGAAGAAAGCCTCGGTGCCTTCGTGCATGGCTGGCCACAGGGCATTGGCACGCAGACGCAGCAGCAGTTCAAAAATCTTGCGGTAGGTCTTCGGTCCTATGCGGCCTTCCTTGCCTGTAGGCTCGAAGGTCTGTGTGGCCCATGGGCGCAGGCTCCAGTCTTCGTCGTTGATGAAGATGCCACGATACTGCACGCTGGCGGTCTGACGAGTGCTGAAGTCGTCGGCCATCGTGAGGAGCTGTTTGGGCTCGGGCTTCACGTCGCCCCACCATATCCACGGCGACACGCCGGCCATGCGCGAGAGCTCCAGCAGTCCGTAGGCGGCGCCACGGGGCGTGTCGCCCTGCACCAGAATCTGCTTGCCGGTGTTGGTAATGGTGAAACCGTCGGTCTCGCCATGACCCTCAGTCACCACGATGGTGGCCTTATGACTGGCCTCGGGCATCAGCCCTGTCACCTGCAACATGTCGTCGCAGAACATGCCGACCGCCACTTGCAGCACCTTGGAACAATCCTGGGGAACGCTAAACGTGATGGGATGCTTTCCGTCGAACCATGTCAGTTCGCCCCGCGCCTGCACAGAGGCAACAACGGAGGAAACACTCAGCATGACCCACGTCAGTAGGAATCTTAGCCTGTATTTCATCATCTTTCTGTTTTAGCAGTTTTTTCAGCATGCAAAAGTACAATTATTTCCCTGCACCGCCAAACTTTTGCCCATACTTTTCAATCGTTCGCCGAAAAAACACTGCCACACATCCTATTGCCAGCCCTACAAACCGCCAGCACCGGCAACAGAAACGCCAATGATAGAGCCAGTGTCTCCCTCAGACGAAGAATTACTCAGACTGAACTGAATAGTATAGTCAAGCAAAGCCGACTATTGTTTACTTCTATTAAAGAATCCTTCGCAACCGAAAAAAGAAGCGGGCAGGACAAGAAAAAAAAACGCCAAATAAACTGTAAAAAAATGGCAGATAAATTGAAAAAAGACGGCAAATAAAATGAAGGAAAATGGAACGGTCACGTCACCGTCTCATCTTTGCCATGTCTTTCCTAAAAAAACAGCACCCGTCATCGCGACGGATGCTGCCTGATGTATTTATAACGAGAGAGTCTTATGGAAAAAAGACTCTTTGAGCGGCAAAGTTACGGAATCGCGCACAAAAAAGCCCTCGCCACAACCCGAAAAAGGATGCCGAGGGTGAAAGTCTTTACTTAGGTTAAGGATTTTCAGAAACACAGAGAGCGATGACACAGACATCAAGGTGTGACCGCGACAAAAGGACCGTTGTCATCAGAACCAAGAAATCCGCATTATCCGTGTCATCCGTGTTCGTTGCTTTTATGAACACAGATTGCACGGATTTATGCAGATTAAAGTCAGGTGACAAATACCTCGAAAGCCGTTGTCGTCAGAACCAAGAAATCCGCATCTGTGTCATTCGTGTTCGTTGATTCTTTGAACACAGATTGCACGGATTTATGATTGAAGCCAGTGACAAATACAACGAAAGCAGTTGTCGTCAGAACCAAGAAATCCGCATTTTATCTGTGTCATCCGTGTTCGTTGCTTTTATGAATATAGATTGCGCGGATTCGCGGATTAGAGTCAGATGACGAGTTCCATGAAAACTGGTCACTTTCCATAGGTGATGTCGCGACGAAGCAGTGAGATGGTCTTGGGCGTAACGTTGAGAAACGAGGCGATGGCATTGAGCGGCAGGTCGTTCACAATGCCGGGACAGCGACTGAGCAACAGCTCGTAACGCTCGCGGGGAGTAGCACAATGGAAGTCGAGATAGCGCTCATGAAACTGCCCGAGGATGTGCTCGCCAATATGGGCCCGCATTTCCATCGTCTCAATGCTCTGACTAAAAAACACCTTCAGCTGATCACCGCTGACCCTCAGCACACGACAGGGCATCATGGCCTCAATGGTAGACTTGGCCGGAACGCCATAGAGGAAACGGGGATAGTCTGCCACGAACTCTCCTTCAAACGAAAACCAGGTGATGTGGTCCTTACCATCGCTATAGCCGCGCGTAACGTACTTGAAGCAACCCGACTCCACAAAGGCAATCCATCGCGAAGGCTCGCCCTCGCGTTCCAACAATTCGCCCTTGCTATAGGTCACGGCATCGCCCGCCTGAAGGCAGAACGCCCGCAGCCGCAGCAATTCAGATGCCATTTTCGACGTGTTGAATTTCAGTTCCATGCACCAATCCTTGATGAATTATCCGTGCAAAAGTACAAAAAACCAGGCAAAGCCAACGGTAGCTTCATTTTGTTAACACATAAATTAGCATTCTTTTTGTTATGTGTTCGTTTTTTCATAACTTTAGACAGATGGCATCATGTAGGCCCGATGTTTATACCCGTAAATCGTCTACCTGTTTTCTGGCGCAGCAGCTCCCCTCCCATCTCAGGGAAGGGGCAGGGGTGGGGTGTGCATGAAAGATTTGTACCCCACCCCTGCACCCCTCCCCTGAGATGG
>JAFWQE010000053.1 GCA_017509155.1 Prevotella sp. | reverse complement strand
TGCGCGAAGGATGGAAGGCATCGATGGCCTCCATCTTCTCGCCCGTACCGATGAACTTGATGGGCTTCGTCACCACCGTGCGTATCGACAGGGCGGCACCGCCGCGGGTGTCGCCGTCGAGCTTGGTCAGCACCACGCCGTCGAAGTCCAGGCGGTCGTTGAACTCCTTGGCTGTGTTCACGGCATCCTGACCGGTCATCGAGTCGACCACGAACAGCGTCTCGTCGGGGTTCAGGTAGTCCTTCAGGCGGGCTATCTCGTCCATCATCTGCTCGTCGACGGCCAGTCGGCCGGCTGTATCGACGATGACCACATCGTTGCCCTTCGCCTTAGCCTCCTGGAGGGCGCGGCCGGCAATGGCGACGACGTCCTTGCAGTCGGGTTCCGAGTAGACGGGCACGCCCACCTGCTCGCCGACGACGTGCAGCTGCTGGATAGCAGCGGGGCGATAGACGTCACAGGCTACGAGCAGCGGCTTCTTGTGGCGCTTGTTCTTCAGCATGTTGGCCAGTTTTCCCGAGAAAGTGGTCTTACCGGAACCTTGCAGACCCGACATGAGGATGATGGCGGGACGGCCCTCGAGCTTCAGCTCGGCAGCCTCGCCACCCATGAGCTCGGCCAGTTCGTCGTGCACCAGCTTCACCATGAGCTGTCCGGGCTTGATGGCCGTCAGCACGTTCATGCCCAGCGCCTTCTCCTTCACGGTGTCGGTGAAGGTCTTGGCCACCTTGTAGTTCACGTCGGCATCGAGCAGCGCGCGACGCACGTCTTTCAGGGTTTCGGCCACGTTGATCTCGGTAATCTTACCCTCACCCTTCAGTATCTTGAACGATCTTTCTAGTCTGTCACTTAAATTCTCAAACATGTCTTTTTCCTTTTTTTCTACACTTTCGGACTGCAAAGTTACACTTTTTTGACCGAAACGCAAAGACATTTAGAAATAATTTCCTATATTTGCACCAAATTATGAAACGAGAAGCAAGTGTAACAAAGTGACCACAGAAAAAAGAAAAAGAATGATGAAAGAAAGTCGCATGATTGCAGCCGCCATCGTGGCGGTGGGCATTTTTTGTCTGGGATGGTTCGTGAAGGCTGGCATTGACAACTTTGCCAACAAGGACCGTCAGGTAACCGTGAAAGGTCTGGCCGAGCGCGAAGTGCCAGCCGACAAGGTGACGTGGAGCATCGGCACGAAGGTGACGGGCAACGACCTGCCCATGCTCTACGAGAGCATCAACCTGCAGACCGACAAGATCAGGAAGTTCCTGAAGGCCAACGGCATCGACGACAAGGAGATCACCGTCAACCCGCCGTCCATCAGCGACCTTGAGGCACGCGAGTGGGGCGACAACAACAAGAACTTCCGCTACATCGTCGCCACCACCATCACCGTGGCCACCAACAAGGTGGAACAGGTGAAGACGGCCATCTTCAAACAGGCCGAGCTACTGAAGCAGGGCGTGGCCATCGAGACCAGCAACGCCGAATACGAATACGCCTCGTTCCAGCAGATGAAGCCCGAGATGATGGCCGAGGCCATCAAGAATGCGCAGAAGACCGCCGAACAGTTTGCCGAGGCCAGCCATGCACGCCTGGGCGAGATCCAGACCGCCGGACAAGGTCAGTTCGAAATCGACAATCGCGACGAAAACACACCTTATATTAAAAAGCTGCGCGTCGTCACGACCATCACCTATTCGATAGAGCGGTAAGGCTTTCCGCACCCTTCGCCTGACTCCCATAGGCCATCTGACAAAACAATTCTTACAATCTCCCTTTTTCGTCGTTCCCTGCACCCGAACCCTTATATTTCGAATGGGTGGCGTTGAGTTGATAGCTGACAGTGATGCCCACGCACTGCTCATAGGCGTAGTAGTTCTGAGCCGTTTGGCCAATGGCATAGTAAGTGACGTTCTTTGTCTTTGACGTGCGAAAGATGTCGTTGGCATACAGTGTACACGAGAGGCGCTCCTTGAAGAAAGACTTTTGCACGCTGGCATTTACCTCAAAGTCGCTGCCGCGATACATAAAACCCCAGTGGTTGCTGCCTGTATAGCGGACTTGCAGGAATGCTTTCGTGGTGGGATTGACGACGAACCAGTTCTTCAGGTCGAAGCTGAATTCGGGTTTGTTCAGTTTCTTCGGCGCGCCGTATGCTTCAGCGTCGAACATCTGCTGATAGTAGTGAAGTGTGGCGGATGGTTGCCAGAAACCCAATTTGGGCGAAACGACGAGAGTGGCATAAACGCGATCCTGATGGTCGAAGTTGACGGGTTGGAAGATGGCAATCTCCTTTTCCTCATCATAGACTCTGCCGATGTGAGTGAAAAGGTCATTCTCGCGGGTATAGCCAGCAACGAAAGTCAACCAAGAATAAGTCAGGTTGAGGTCGATGCTCTTACGCACCGAAGGTCGCAACAGCGGATTGCCCCCCTCATAGAACATACGGCTGTCATAGACAATCATTGACTCCAACATACGGTAGGGTGTCAGGAAATCAAAGCATTTCATCCCAATCTTTCGCCGGAACAGCTCTCGCTGATTTTCGGCATCACCGGCGGCATTCCGCACTATATCAATAAGCTCGGTGTGCGCGGCGACATTGA
>JAFWQE010000052.1 GCA_017509155.1 Prevotella sp. | reverse complement strand
CTTTTGTCATTTTTCCGGCTCTTTTTGTTCCATTCTGTAAGTCTCATCAGTCGTGTAGCCCGCTACACTCCCTCTTCAACTTACAGACTGAAAGCAAAAACAGCTCAGAAATCTGACAAAGCGAATTAATAGAACCCACCTTATAGTTGTTGTAACGTTACGCCATGTTGTCGCTACGACAAATAACGTTATGACTGTAAAACCGCATGGGTATACTTTGAGAAAAACAAAAACTACGGATGTTTTCTTGTAGGTTTCGTTTTTTTGCACTACCTTTGTGGCTCAATCATGTTATCATGTTTAAAATCTACTGAAGCTAAAAACAAGAAGAATCAATGAGAACAATCAATCATTTGCTGAGCGTCATTATCAGCCTGTGCGTGCTGTCGCCCATGTTTGCTTGCAGCAGCGACCACGACGACGAAGGCATCAACAGTCCCGCCATTCCGCTGACCATCAGCGCAGAGTCCTTCACGTTCACCAGCGAAGGAGGCTCCGCTGAGCTCCGTGTCCAGTCGTCCCAGCCTGTCACCCTCAGCGGTCAGACATGGCTCATCGTGGAAGAGCGACCCTCGGACGAGGCCGCCACGCGCATCTACCGTCTCACGGCTTCGGCCTATACGGGTACCAACGACCGCACCGAAAACCTCACCGCGAGCACCGTTTCCAGCAGGAAGACCATCACGGTGACGCAGCTTCCCACAGATGCCCTTCTTGTCAACACCACGTCCGTCAACCGCGTGCCCAGCGTTGCATCAGCAATGACTGTCGAGGTGGCTGCCAACGGCGACTACCGCATCAGCACCGATGCCTCATGGCTAAGGCTCAACGAAGGATCGCGCGCCAACATGCAGACCCGTAGCCACACCTTTACCATCGATGCCAATACAGGTGCTGAGCGCAGCGCCACCATCACCTTCAGCCTGAACAATCTCGTGCAAAAGGTCACCGTCATACAGGACGCAGCCAAGACCGATGGCACCGGCACGACCGCATGGGATATTGCCGCGCGCATGTATCCGGGCTGGAATCTTGGCAACACCATGGAAGCCACTGGCAGCGGACTGAGTGCTGAGACGGCTTGGCAGAAGACAAAGACCACGCAGGCCGTCATCGATTTCGTCAAGGCTCAGGGATTCCGTAGCGTGCGCATTCCGTGCTCGTGGTTCATCCACAGCACCAACGGCATCATAGACCCCGCCTGGATGAACCGCGTGAAGGAGGTTGTGGACTACTGTATTGCCGATGGGCTCTATGTGCTTCTTAATGACCACTGGGACAGCGGATGGATTGAGGTGGACGGATTCACAGACCTCTCGGAAAGCAACCAGCAGGCCAAGGAAGCCATGCTGAAGAACCTGTGGACGCAGATTGCTACCGCCTTCAGCACTTACGACGAGCATTTGCTCTTTGGCGGGCTCAACGAGCCCAACGCCGACTCGCAGGCCAAGACCAATGCCCTGATGCGCTACCATCAGGCGTTCATTGATGCCGTGCGCACCACGGGAGGCTACAATGCCACCCGCACGCTCGTCCTGCAGGGTCCCAACACCAATATCGACAACACCTGCCGATGGCTGGACATGTCGAAAATCAAAGACCCCGCAAACACGACCGCCAACGATCACCTCATGATAGAGGTTCACTACTACGACCCCGCGCAGTTCTCAGGCGTATGGGAAAACGGTCATCCCTACTGGTTCTGGGGAAACGGCAACCATGTTTCGGGCAGCGACAAGAACTCCACATGGGGTGAGGAAGACCACCTGAAGTCGCAGTTCCTGAAGATGAAGACCACCTTTGCTGACAAAGGCTATCCCATCATTCTCGGCGAGTTCGGAGCCAACTGGCGTAATATCGGAACCAACCAGGACCGCCACGACGCTTCCATCAAGCTGTTCCATAAAATGGTTGTGCAGACAGCCATAGAGAGCGGCATGATTCCCATGGTGTGGGACATCAACGTCGCGTCGCAGCAGGGGGTCAATGGCATCATGACAGTAATCGACCGCTCCCGACTTTCTGTCTTCGGCACACCAGCCATGGAGGGCATCACCGAGGGAACCGCCGCCGCAAAGTGGTACTCTTCTGCAAAATAAGTGCCAGAAAAAAGTAAAAAAACTGCCGTTTTTTTGTAATTTATCCAATGGATTTGTTCAACGTTTTCAATGGAATAGTTCAACAAATCCATTGGTTTTGTTTAACGATACGAATGGCTTCGTTTTCCGCTTTTGTCGGATGAGGCGGACAATAGCAGTATTTCCGCTTACCCGATATGTCGGATTATCGTTGTCTCGTTGTTATGTGTGATTACGTGATTGCGTCATCGCGTTATGATTTCTTACAGAAAGTGCCCGTTTTGTCATCACGTGAAGAGGTCTTAGCGACAGAGCGTCGTGAAGAATGTTTGGCGAGAAGACTCTCCTGCCTTGGAAAAAGTGCAAATAAATTTGGATGTTCGCTCAGCTTTTCGTAACTTTGTCCCCATAAAACCATTGGTGGTCGATGGTTGCGTAAAAGCGTGGAATCGGCGAAAAGAAAAGCGGCGTTCTGCGTTCATTGCATGTAACAATCACTTGTCAAAGATAACCAAATAATAACATAACCTAAAGGAAAAAGAAATGAGAATAGCAAGACTATTTGTTTCTACCATGCTGCTGGGCTGCTCGCTGCTGGCCTCGGCAGCAGGGTTCGTGAAGAATGGAAACAGCGTCACCATCGAGGTGGGCAGTCCGCAGAAGGACGGTGCCCGCGTGGTGAGGCTGCAGGTAATGAACGACCGCATCATCCGCGTGCAAGCCACGTCGGAGGCAGCGCTGCCCGAGAAGCAGAGCCTGATGATCGTGCCGCAGAAGTCGCAGAAGGTGAGCTTCGACGTGACCGAGGACGACGCCAGCGTCACCGTGAAGGCTACGGGCGTGCAGGCCGTGGTGAGCAAGCGCACCGGTGCCATCGTGTTCTACGACGGCGCGGGAAAGCAGCTCCTGCGCGAGGCCGAGAACGGCAAGACCTTCAAGCCCTTCACCGTGCCCGACCGTGAGGTGGGCATCGGCACCCTCACCGAGCAGCAGCGCCACGGGCTCACCTGGCACGCCTTGTTCGACAGCCCTGCCGACGAGGCTTTCTACGGACTGGGCCAGCATCAGGCCGAAGAGTACAACATGAAGGGCAAGAACGAAGACCTCTTCCAGTACAACACCAAGGTCAGCATCCCCTTCGTCCTCTCCAGCCGCAACTATGGCATCCTGTGGGACTCCTACAGCTACTGCCGATGGGGCAACCCCGAGGACTACATGCAGCTGAACCGCGCGTTCAGACTCTACGACAAGAATGGCCGCAGCGGTCACCTGACGGGCACGTATGTGGACAAGGACGGTAAGCGACTGGTGCGCGACGAGGACAGCATCTACTACGAGTTCGACTGCCCCCAGACCTCAGAGGTGGCCAACCGCACCGAGCCCGGCGGCATCAAGAACCTGCCCAAGGGCTTCAATCTCGACGGCGCCAATGTGGTTTACGAGGGATTCCTCGAAGCCCCCGAGACCGCCCTCTACCACTTCATCCTCTACTATGCCGGATACATGAAAGTCTACATCGGCGGCAAGGAGGTGGTGAGCGAGCGCTGGCGCACGGCCTGGAACCCCAACTCGTGGAAGTTCACCGCCCCGCTCGTGAAGGGCAAGAAGACGCAGATACGCATAGAATGGCAGCCCGACGGCGGCGTGAGCTACTGCGGACTGCGCGTGGCGCGTCCGCGCTCTGCCCAGGAGCAGGGACAGCTCAGCATCTGGAGCGAGATGGCCCGCGACATGGACTACTACTTCATTGCCGGCCGGAATGCCGACGAGGTGATCTCGGGCTACCGCACCCTCACCGGCAAGGCACCCGTCTATCCCAAGTGGGTGCTCGGCTTCTGGCAGAGCCGCGAGCGCTACAAGACGCAGGCCGAGATTGAGGAGACCCTGCAGGAGTTCCGCAACCGCCAGATCCCCGTGGACAACATCGTGCAGGACTGGAACTACTGGAAGCTGGAGAACTGGGGCGACCACACCTTCGAGGCGTCGCGCTATCCCAACCCCCAGGCCATGCTCGACCGCGTGCACCAGCTGGGCGGACGCTTCATGATCAGCGTGTGGCCCAAGTTCTACGACACCGTGGACAACTACAAGGAGCTCGACGCCAAGGGATGGATCTACCATCAGGCCATCACCGACGACATACACGACTGGCTGGGCTTCACGGGCTCGTTCTATGACGCCTACGACGCCGGTGCCCGCAAGATGTTCTGGCGACAGATGAACGACAACCTCTTCACCAAGTACAAGCGCGGCATAGATGCCTGGTGGATGGATGCCTCCGAGCCCAACGTGCGCGACTGCACGCCGATGTGGTATCGCAAGGCCCTCTCTGGCCCCACGGCCCTCGGTTCGAGCACCGAATACTTCAACGCCTACAGCATCGTCAACGCCGACGCCATCTACAACGGCCAGCGCTCGGTGGCTCCCAATCAGCGCGTCTTCCTGCTCACCCGCAGCGGCTTTGCCGGCGAGCAGCGCTACAGCACCGCCACGTGGAGTGGCGACATTGGCACCCGCTGGGAGGACATGCGCGCCCAGATGACGGCCGGACTGAACTACGCCATGTCGGGCATTCCCTTCTGGGGCATGGACCAGGGCGGCTTCAGCGTTGAGAGCCGCTATGTAAGAGCACAGCAGGAATTCGACAAGACAGGCGTGGAGAACAGCGACCTCACCGAGTGGCGTGAGCTGCAGGCACGCTGGAACCAGTTCGGATGTTTCATCCCCCTCTATCGTGCCCATGGTCAGTGGCCGCTGCGCGAGGTGTGGAACATCGCCCCCGAGGGACATCCCTGCTACCAGACCATCGTGTGGTATGACAAGCTGCGCTACCGCCTGATGCCCTACCTCTACTCGATGGCCGGCTGGGCCCACTTCAACGACTACACGCTGATGCGCGGCCTCGTGATGGACTTCAACGGTGACCGCCAGGTGCTCAACATTGCCGACCAGTGGATGTTCGGACCGGCACTCATGGCCTGTCCCGTGGGCTACTACAAGGCGCGCAACCGCGCCGTCTATTTCCCCGAGCAGTGCGGATGGTATGACTTCTACACCGGCAGCTTCATAGAGGGCGGACAGCGCCTCATCGTGGACGCACCCTACGAGCGCATCCCCGTCTTCGTGCGCGAAGGCAGCATCATCCCCTTCGGCCCGGAGATACAGTATTGCGACGAAAAGCCTGCCGAGCTCATCAACCTCTACGTCTACACCGGCAAGGACGCCACGTTCCAGCTCTACGAGGACGAAGGCACCAACTACAACTACGAGAAGGGCAAGTATTCCACCATCGACATCAGCTACAGTGAGGCCACGCGCACCCTCACCATCGGCCAGCGCAAGGGCACGTTCCCCGGCATGCTGAAGAGCCGACGCTTCAATGTCGTTGTCGTGTCGAAAGACAAGCCCCAGCCCCTCAATCTCGACAACCCAGAAGGGCAGATGATAACGTACAGCGGAAAAGCCGTCAGCGTGAAAATCTGAATACAAGACAAAAGAGACAGCCGCACAAATGGCTGTCTCTTTTGTTTATGTGCTTAACTGTCAGTAGTTACAGGAGTTCAGGAGTTGCAAGGAGTTCAGGAGTTACAGACGATACTTTAAGCGCGATTCCTTAAATGGAGCTAATAAAACTATATTGTCCGGGGTAAAGCACCGAAGGTGCGATAGATGACAGACAGGGGTGCTAGCCCCTGGTCTATCATCATCCATAGTTTTCCAGCCCTGAAAAGGCGACAGAACGTGTTACTTGTTCAGTATCAATTATTCAAGTTTCACATTCGCTCAACTTCGTGGAGTTCAAGAGTTCTCTGCAAGCAGAGCGTCCAAGACCTGATGCTCTTGGCCGAGCGCAGGAGTTACAGGAGTTGCAGACGATAGTGCTGAAGGCTCCCTTTGCGTCAGTTTACAGGGGTTGGAAGTATTGTCTGAACTCCTGTAACTCCTGTAACTCCTGAACTCCATCAACTTGCGAAAGTTGAGTGACAAATGATAAAACTATCTTGAAAATTTACGCTATATGGCATTAGTTAACATCCACTTCTTGAACCTCCAGTCGAACTACCTGTTCGCCGACATTGCCAAAAAGGTGAATGCCTTCAAGGTGATGCACCCCAAGACCGACGTCATCTCGCTCGGCATTGGCGACGTCACCCAGCCGCTCGCTCCTGCCGTCATCGAGGCCATGCACAAGGCTGCCGACGAGATGGCGACCACGGATACATTCCGAGGCTACGGCCCAGAGCAGGGCTACGACTTCCTGCGCGAAGCCATTCTGAAGAACGACTTCCTGCCACGCAGCATACGCATTAGTCCCGATGAGATCTTCATTAACGACGGTGCCAAGTCTGACACCGGCAACTTCCAGGAACTGTTGCACTGGGATAATTTCATCGGAGTCACCGACCCCATCTATCCCGTCTATATCGATTCCAATGTGATGATAGGCCGCTGCGGCACCTTTCGCGACGGACACTGGACCAACGTCCGCTATTTTCCCACTACTGCCGAGAATGGATTTGTTCCCGAACTCCCCAAGGGCCGCCCCGTGGACGTCATCTATCTGTGCTACCCCAATAATCCGACAGGCACGGTCCTCACCAGGCAGGAGTTGCGCCGCTGGGTGAACTACGCCCTGAAGAACGATGCCCTCATCCTCTTCGATGCTGCCTATCAGGCCTATATCCGTGACCCTGATATTCCTCATTCCATCTATGAGATTCGCGGAGCACGTAAATGTGCCGTCGAGTTCCGTTCGTTCTCCAAGACAGCCGGCTTTACAGGTGTACGCTGTGGCTATACCATTGTTCCGAAAGACGTGACTGTCTCCACCTTCGAGGGTGAGCGCATTCCCTTGAACCAGCTTTGGCTGCGCCGCCAATGCACCAAGTTCAACGGCACCAGCTACATCAGTCAGCGTGCTGCCGAGGCCATCTACTCGCCAGAGGGCAGACAGCAGGTGCAGCAGACCATTGACTACTACATGCAGAACGCCCATCATATGCTCAGCGTCCTGCGGAGTCTCGGTTTCGAATGCTACGGTGGCGAGAACGCGCCCTACATCTGGATGCGAACGCCCAATGGCATGGGCTCGTGGCAATTCTTCGAATCCTTGTTGTATGGAGCTCAGGTGGTCTGCACACCGGGAGTCGGCTTCGGCCCCAGCGGCGAGGGCTATGTCCGCTTCACCGCCTTCGGCAGCCACGAGCGCACCGAAGAGGCCCTGCAGCGAATCAGGGATTGGAGCAAATAGCAAAACAAGCCCATCATCACAAGGAGCATCCGTTTTTCTCAGGAGGCTCCTTTTTTTTTGTGTGTTCGATAACAGTTTGACGCTAAACAACAATGTTTCCGAACAAATCGTCAAGCCGTTTGCAATCTTTTGCCATAAATTGTTTACATTTTGTCAGTTATGCGCGTTTTTAACAATCAAAACGACAGAAATTCTTTTGTTTTTACAGCAAAGTGTCATACCTTTGCACTCGAAACATGACAAAAGTGTCATTGTTAAGTGTTTAATTAATTATAGGTATTAAGGTATGAAAAAGATTGAAGCAATTATTCGAAAGACGAAGTTCGAAGAGGTAAAAGCAGCTCTGCTTTCATCGGACATCGATTGGTTTGAGTACCACGATGTGCATGGCATTGGTCAGAGCCGTCAGGAGAGGATATACCGCGGAGTACAATATAGTACTGACGTAATTGAGCGTGTGGCTATCACTATCGTGTGTCGCGACATATTCCTCGACCCAACGGTGAAGGTCATTCTGGACGTAGCCCATACAGGCGAGATTGGCGATGGCCGCATCTTTGTCAGCGATGTGATTGACACATGGAGCATTCGCACTGGCGAGAACGGCGACACTGTGCTGAGAGACAAAAAGTAAGTTTAATTTTTTAAGGTAAAATGATTATGAACGAAATAGGATTATCACTTGATACTGTATGGATGCTATTGGCAGCCATGTTGGTTTTCTGGATGCAGCCGGGCTTTGCGCTGTGTGAGGCTGGTTTTACGCGTAGTAAGAACACGGCAAACATCTTGATGAAGAATTTTGTGGACTTTATGTTCGGCTCGTTACTATTCTTCTTTCTCGGCTTCGGCTTTATGTTTGGCAGCGACGGTGCTGGTTTTATAGGTGCTCCCAACTGGGGTGACCTGAGTTTCTACAAGAGCGATTTGCCCGTAGAAGGTTTTCTGATTTTCGAGACAGTGTTCTGCGCCACAAGTGCCACTATTGTGAGTGGTGCCATGGCCGAGCGCACGAAGTTCTCGATGTATCTGATTTACTCAGCTGTTATCTCGCTGTTTATCTATCCCATAGAGGGCCACTGGACATGGGGCGGCGGCTGGCTCTGCAACGACGCAGCCGATGGGTTTATGATATCGACCTTTGGTGCGGCGTTCCACGACTTTGCCGGTTCGGCCATCGTGCATAGCGTGGGTGGTGTACTGGCCTTGATTGGCGCTCTCGCACTGGGTCCACGTATCGGGAAATATGGCGCCGACAAGAAAAGCCGTGCTATTCCTGGTCACAACCTGATGATGGCTGCCCTGGGTGTATTCATACTTTGGCTTGGATGGTTTGGATTCAACCCCGGCTCACAGCTGGCCGCTTCGGGCGAGGTAAACCGTGTGGCCATCTCTCATGTGTTCCTGACCACCAACCTCGCCGCAGCAGCAGGTGGTGTGGCAACGATGTTCGTCACCTATATCAAGTACGGCAAGCCGTCGCTCTCGCTGACATTAAACGGAGTGCTGGCAGGATTGGTAGGCATTACAGCTGGCTGTGACCTCGTATCACCTTTTGGTGCCACCATCATTGGTCTTGTCTGTGGCATTGTGCTCGTCTATGCCATTGAATTCATCGACCACAAGTTGCACATCGACGACCCCGTCGGTGCCAGCAGCGTACATGGAGTCTGTGGCATTCTGGGCACTCTGATGACGGGCCTGCTATCCACAACAAATGGTGCTTTCTATGGTTACGGCTGGGGATTCTTCGGTGCCGAGTGCTTCGGCATTCTGGTCATCGACCTCTGGGCTGCCATCTGTGGCTTCGTTCTGTTCTACGGCATCAAGAAGGTTCATGGGTTGCGCGTAGAAAGGCGCATTGAAGAAGAGGGCCTCGATGTTTATGAACATGGTGAAATGTGTTATAACTAATTGAGCAATTAAAAAAGCGAGAAGTATGAAAAAGATTGTTTTAATGGCGATGATAATCGCTACAGGATTGAGTGCTACGGCACAAGAAGAAATGGTGAAGACAAACACCTGTGATGGTATTGAGACAACAATTTGCGGTGATGTGGTAAGCAATTACATCTGGCGTGGACAGGATCTGGGCAACGTGTCGCTGCAGCCTACGCTGGGCATCGGCTACAAAGGTCTGGCCCTGACGGCGTGGGGCAGCGTAGGACTAACCAATGCTGCCGACACGAAAGAGTTTGACCTTACCTTAGGCTACACCGTTGGAGGGTTCAACATTGGTGTCACCGACTACTGGTTCAGCCTGACGGCCGGCGACGGCGACGCTGACGGACGCTATTTTAAGTATGGCAGCCACAGCACGAACCACGTGTTTGAGGCTAACATCGGCTACGATCTAGGCTTTGCCTCGCTACAATGGTTTACCAATTTTGCGGGAAATGATTACAAAGCCGACGGCAAACGGGCGTACAGCAGTTATATGGAGGCCATTGTCCCATTCAAACTGTCTGCCATCGAATGGACAGCTACGGCCGGTGTGGTTCCTTTCGCCTCTGGTCAGTACGCCACGAACGGCTTTGCCGTCACTAATGTGGCACTGAAAGCGACGAAGGACATCAAGGTGACCGACACGTTCGCAGTGCCCGTCTTCGCGCAGATTGCTGCCAACCCATGCTCGCAGAAAGCATACCTGGTTTTCGGGGTCACGCTGCAGCCCTAGTCTTTCCAGGTTGATATCCTTCTTCTTGCCGTGATGGCAAGGAGAAGGATTTTCATCGAATTCTTTCTGATAACAAATAGTAACAGATTGGCGCAAAATACATGCATAACGAAAGCAAATAGTAAGTGCAAAACTATTATAAGTTTACAAAATGTTACTTTCTTTTGTTTTTAACAAACAAAGAGAAAGAAGAAATGACGTTTTTAAAACAAATTGCTGTACCTTTGCCGCCAAGAAAGAAAAAGGAAAATAGATAAACAAACAATAAACACAAACACATGATTATGGAAACATTAAGATTTCAGGTCGTCGGCGAGGCTTTCAAGAAGAAGCCGCTCGACGTAAAGGCACCAGCAGAGAGACCGTCGGAGTTCTTTGGCAAGAAGGTCTTCTCGCGTGAGAAAATGTACAAGTACCTGCCCAAGGACACGTACGAGAAAATGATAGATGTCATGGACAATGGCACGCCGCTCGACCGCACCGTGGCCGATGCCGTGGCAGCAGGCATGAAACAGTGGGCTACAGAGAACGGTGTGACGCACTACACGCACTGGTTCCAGCCGCTGACCGAAGGCACTGCCGAGAAGCACGACTCGTTCATCGAGCACGATGGTAAGGGTGGCATGGTCGAGGAGTTCACCGGCAAGCTGCTCGTACAGCAGGAGCCCGATGCCAGCTCGTTCCCCAGCGGCGGCATACGCTCCACTTTCGAGGCTCGTGGCTATTCGGCATGGGACCCCACCAGCCCGGTGTTTATCATCGACGACACGCTCTGCATACCCACCATCTTCATCTCCTACACAGGCGAGGCGCTCGACTATAAAGCGCCCCTTCTGCGAGCCCTCCATGCTGTCAACGTGGCGGCCACCGACGTATGCCACTATTTCGACCCAACGGTCAAGAAGGTGACCAGCAACCTTGGATGGGAGCAGGAGTATTTCCTTGTTGACGAGGGGCTCTACAGCGCCCGTCCTGACCTGCTGCTGACAGGCCGCACCCTCATGGGACACGACTCGGCCAAGAACCAGCAGATGGACGACCACTACTTCGGCTCCATCCCCGAGCGGGTGGCCGCCTTCATGCGCGAACTGGAGATTGTCGCCCTCGAACTGGGCATCCCCTGCAAGACGCGTCACAACGAGGTAGCTCCCAACCAGTTCGAGCTGGCCCCCATCTTTGAGGAAACCAATCTGGCCGTCGACCACAACATGCTGCTCATGTCTCTCATGAAGCGCGTAGCACGCAAGCACGGATTCCGCGTGCTGCTCCACGAGAAGCCCTTTGCCGGTATCAACGGCAGCGGCAAGCACAACAACTGGAGCCTCTCCACCGACAACGGCACACTGCTCCATGCCCCAGGCAAGACGGCTGAGCAGAACCTGCGCTTCGCTACCTTCATCGTCGAGACGCTGATGGGCGTATGGCGCCACAACGGACTGCTTAAGGCCAGCATCATGAGCGCCACCAATGCCCACCGTCTGGGAGCCAACGAGGCACCGCCAGCCATCGTCTCGTCGTTCCTCGGCAAGCAGGTCAGCGAACTGCTCGACCATATCGAAGCCCCCCATTCGTCCCCCGAGGGGGACACAATAGACATCAAGTCTATAGAAGCCCCCTCGGGGGCAGTAGGGGGGGCTAAGCATAGCTGGAAGATGGACATACCCGAGATTCCCGAGCTCTTCATCGACAATACCGACCGCAACCGCACCAGTCCCTTCGCCTTCACCGGCAACCGATTCGAGTTCCGCGCCGTAGGCTCAGAGGCCAACTGCGCCTCCGCCATGACTGCCCTCAACAGTGCCGTGGCAGAAGCCCTGGTCGATTTCAAGAAACGAGTCGACGCACGTATTGCCCAAATCAGCACCGACCCGTTGTTTGCCCCAATGGCCGACGGTTCCCCGTCGGCTCACAACCCCGTCATGCACGCCATCATCGACGTGCTGCGCGAGGACATCCGCACCTGCAAGCCTATCCGGTTCGACGGCAACGGCTACTCTGACGAGTGGGTGGAGGAGGCAGCCAAGCGTGGTCTCGACGTAGAAAAGTCGTGCCCGAAAATCTTCGAACGCTACCTCGACCCCGAAAGCATACAGATGTTCGAAAGCCTCGGCGTCATGACACGTAAGGAACTGCAGGCACGCAACGAGGTGAAGTGGGAGACCTACACCAAGAAAATACAGATCGAGGCACGCGTCCTCGGCGACCTCTCCATCAACCATATCATACCCGTCGCCACACGCTACCAGACGCAGCTGCTCCAGAACATCAGCAACCTGTCGGTCGTCTTCCCCATCGACACCGCCGACAAGCTATCTGCTCGCAATAAGAAAATCATTCAGGAGATAGCAGAGCGCACCAGTGCCATCGAGGGAATGGTCGACGAACTCGTGGACGCCCGACGGAAGGCCAACAAGATAGAAGATGAGCACCTCAAGGCCATCGCCTACCACGACACCGTCGAGCCAAAACTCGATGACATACGCTACCAGATTGACAAGCTCGAACTCATCGTCGACGACAGCCTCTGGCCACTGCCCAAGTACCGCGAACTGCTGTTCATCCGGTAGAGACAGCCCCCTCGCCCTTCCGAAGGCTTCCCCCTCGCCCTGCCGAAGGCTCCCCCCTCGCCCTTCGGAGAGGGGGTTAGGGGGTGAGGCTGGGGTTAGGGGGTGAGGCTGGAGACGGCCAGTAAGGCCAAGACTGCCGGAAGCGAACGGCGAAAACGACGGGTGGGAGCAACAAAAGCGGCAGTTTCTGTAAACGATTCCAATGGAATCGTCAAACAAAGTCAATGGAATTGTTGAACGAAATCAATGGAATCGTTGAACGAAATCAATGGATTTGTTTCTTGAAAACGGCGGTTTTGCTTGCTGAAACCTGCATACTGACGACTAAAAAACATCAGGAAACTTGGGGAAAGGATTTGGAATGCCACGAAAAATCCCAAACTCCTTAGACATGCGGAAGTTGAATAAATGAACACAAAGACTCAGAGGCACAGAGTTTTATCTTTGCACAAGAACTCTGTGTCTCAGTGTCTCTGTGTTCAACATAAAAACTATTCAAGTTTCAGGAGTTGGCTTAGGAGTTTAGGAGTCTGGGAGTTCTTTGCAAGCAAAGCGACCAAAGGTCGAGCGTGGACATTACTTCCGATTCCAGGAATCCAAGAAAAATGAGCGAATAAGTCTATCGTCCAGACTCCCAAACTCCTAAACTCCCAAACTCCATAAGAGTTTAGAACTCCCGAAAGTTGAATAAGCTATACTTGTTCATCTATTTAAAGTAATGGTGTGGCTGCCACTGACTATCATGGCAGAAGCTCAGGAAAGGAAAGCGGAGGATATTAGTATCTCTATCGTTTTTTTAGCGTTTTCGAATCGCTGTCCATTGACTCCCCGAATAATGGTATAGCTTTTCTTTCGCTCGACGAGTTGCTCTTCGCACATACGAAAGAAGGCTTCCCTTTCATTCGGGCGATACCGATGTATGTCGTTCACCCAGGGCAAATCGACATCGAGCAGCAGGTAATGGTCGAACTTCTGCCTGGCGATGTATTCTTCGATGACGGGTGATTCCTTTCCAAACAACTCATTTGACCATAGTTTGGAGATAATAGCATCTGTGTCGACAAAGAGCAGGGGAGTGTTCTGGCGCAGTGCTTCTTCTATGGCCTCGTGGTGTCCTTTCACGATGGTCTCCATATCTTCAAAGCAGACGTCACCATGTTTTGCGTCGATGATGTGTTTTGCATATTCCTCCACGTAGGGAACATGATAATACTCGGCAAGTTGACGGGTGAGTGTTGACTTCCCGGTTGACTCTGGACCGTAGACGCATATTGTTTTCCGCAGGTCACGCTGTACGACAGGTGCGAGATAGTGCCATTGTCCGAGCAGGTCTTCGCGGATGCGTGTCGCGGAAACGGGGACGGCTTGCCGGTCGGGGTCGACCATCACACATTCTGCCGACAGTTCCTTTGCCAACCGTTTGCCATACTGTTCGGAGGCAAAGACGGCATCGACAGGGGGGAGAGCCTCACCCCCTAACCCCCAACCCACCCCTGCCCCTCCCGAAGGGAGGGAAGGGCGAGGGGGGAGCCTTCGGCGAGGGGAGGGAGAATTCTCCTCCAGCAGTTGGAGTAGTGTCTCGCGCCAGATGTCCCAAAACAGCGGGGTCTCTGATGGGTCTTGGGGCAAGGGATGTGGCTGGGTAAAGACTACTGCCGTGGGATATTGCTGTCTGACCCATTGCATGCGACGCTGCACGGGTATGACTTCGTCCATGATATTGTCAACGACGATGTAGACTGTGTCACATTCGTCGAGCGCACGCTGGATGAGCAGCATGTGTCCTCTGTGTAGCGGACAAAACTTACCGAGGACGAAACCTGTTCTATAGTGTTTCATTTGCCTGTCTGATTCTATTTACGATTTGACGATTTACGATTGACGATTTATTTTCGATTTGATAATTTTATGATTGCCTGCGGCGCTACACTAATTAACATGAATATTTCATTAATGTTATGCGCGAGAAGGGGTTTGACAGAAATCATTCTATTTACGATTTGACGATTTACGATTGACGATTTATTTTCGATTTGATAATTTTATGATTGTCTGCGCGGAAAGGGTGTTTGACAGAAATTACTGATATAGAGTTTAATGAGTTCATTATCTTGTTTGCATCGTTGAGGGGTGGCAGCATGGGTGTTCGTCATGTCGAACCGGATACCTGTGGTCTGGAACAGATCCATGTATCTCATCTGGCGAAACAGCGTGGCATCCATCCTGCACAAAGCCATGCGTAGCGCCTGAACATCGGCATTATCCCCAAAAGCACTGATTGACTTCTGCCACTGGTCGTCATCCACAATGTCGCGAATGATGCCCTCTTCCTTCATCAGCATACATAGGTGGTTGTAGTTCAAGGGGTTTTCTGCTGCTATATGATAGACGCCAGGCTTGCCGCTTGCAATAATGTCAGCTACGATTCGTGATGCCTGGTCTATAGGGGTGATATCCACGGCCATGGCATTGGTTTCGTCATAAGGAAGCGTACCTACGGCCTTGGCCCCACGGAAGAACATACCGAGGAAGTCCTTGGGCGCCGACAAGCCTCTGAGGGTATCGCCACACAGCAGTCCAAAGCGATAGATGAATTTGTCACAGCAGGCAGGACTGATGCCCATAGCCATTTTCTCCGCCACGAACTTTGTCTGTCCGTAGCCCCCGTAGATGTTTGTTGGGACGTTCAATTCATCACTTTCTAACACCGTATCGGAGTTCCTGTCGGTTGCCACGAAGACCGAAAGAGTGGAAGCATAGTGTAGCTTCTTTCTACGTCCACCCACCCCTGCCCCATTCCCGCTGACGCGCCTACCCGTAGCCTTTCCCGAAGGGAGGGAAGTGCAGAAATCCAGGATGCGACGGGTTCCTGTGACATTGGTTTCTTTCAACACATCGTAGTTGGCCAGCATGTTGACGGTGGCAGCACAATGAACCACATCGGTCACCTTCTCTGACAGCTGTCTGTAGTCGTCTGCCGAAAGACCGAGTCGGGGCAAGGTGATGTCACCTGCAATGATGCCGATTCCCTGCAGCAAGTGTGTGTCTAATCCGAATCTACGGAAAGAATCTGTGACACGCTCCAATCCTCTGGCAGCAGACGAACACCTGACGAGGCACAGCACGGGCTGTCCCCTTCCGAGCAGTTCGCTCAGCAGATGAGAACCCAGGAAACCCGTCGCTCCCGTAACGAGAAAAAGTCCAACTGAGCGCTCGACCTTGGTCGCTTTGCTTGCAAAGAACTGAGGGGTGATAGGGACTGCGGCGGTGCCGCAGTTTACAGAACAGCTACTGCGAGGTGATAAGTGAGAGGTCCCCTGAGCGCCCGAAGGAGGCGGTGATGTAGGGTACTGCCACTGACTCTCGAGTTGTGAAGAGTGAATACACATTGAAGAGTTGTGCGAACTGAGGGCAGACACCTGCGAGTCCCTCAAAGCCTCACTCCCTAACCCCCTCCATCCCGAGCGAAGCTCGCCCCCCCGTAGCCTTCCCGAAGGGCGAGGGGGGAGCCTCCGGCAGGGCTTGGGGAGGACCTTCTGTGCCAACAGCCGTGGGGTAGATGCCTGTCGCAGTTGTTCCGACGTGACAACTATTCCCATTTGCTGAAGTCTGGAAATGAGTATGATGGTGTCGAGTGAGTCGCCTCCACAAAGCAGGAAATCGTCGTCGGGTGACATGGTGGGAAGCTTCAGGATGTCGGCCATGACACGGGCTATGGCCTCTTCCTCTTTCGATGCATATTGACAGCAGGCTTCATTGACGGTCTTGCTCAGCGCGACAGCAGAAAGAGCCTGCAAGTCTGTTTTCCCCGACGGGGTAAGGGGCATACGCTCAATGAACTCAAAGAACGATGGCATCATCCATCGAGGCAGATGGTGCTTGCAACACTGGCGCAGCTGTCGTTCCACATCAGCCTGTGAGATGCTGTCGTCCACAAGCTGGACGAAGGCCACGATGGCCTCTTTGCCCACCTCACCCCCTAACCCCCTCTCCGAAGGGCGAGGGGGGCTTCTTTTCACCACAGCCACAGTCCTCACATGCCTGTTGGTCCGCAAGCGGTTTTCTATTTCCTCCAGTTCTATCAGCTGGCCGTGGAACTTCACCTGACGGTCCATCCTTCCAACAAAGACAAGTCGCTGTCTGTCGTCTTTCCTGACATGGTCTGAGGTTCTGTAATAACGTACGCCGTCGATTACAGGGAATTTCCTTCGAGTCAGTTCCTCGTCTTTGTAATAGCCCAAGGCAAGACCAATGCCAGAAATCCACAGCTCTCCATCGGATGCGTCCAGGCGGTCATCGGCATATATATGATAATGTGTGGCGTCGAGCACGTCTCCTAAGAGCGGAGCGTCCCATTCCGCATCGCATTGGCACATACTGGTGCAGACGGTGGCTTCCGTCGGACCGTAGACATTGACGAGCCTGAAGCCCCCTCCAACCCACCCCTGCCCCTCCCGAAGGGAGGGAAGGGAGAGAGCGCTCCAGCGCCTGACGGTGGCAATGTCGGCGGGCTCACCGCCAATGACAATCGTCTGAAGGCAAGCAGGGCATTGTTCCGGCTCTAGCATCTTCAGCAGCGACGGCGGAATGTCCGTGTGGGTCACGCCTCGCTTTTCCACCACGTCAAATAGCTTTAAGGCCAGTTCTTCCTGCGGCATAGGCTCTATTACCAGCGTGGCGCCCGATGTCAGCGTCACCAGTATGTCGGAAATGGATGCGTCGAAATTGACAGAGAGAAAGAACAGATAGCGCGAATGACAGTCAACGCCAAAGGCTCTTTGTTGACAGCTGGCCAAGTTGCAAAGCCCCGCATGTCCCACAAGTATGCCTTTGGGAGTGCCCGTGGTGCCTGAGCTGTAAATCATGTAAGCGGCCCTTCTCTGTTCACAGTTCTTTGCAAGCAAAGCGACCAAGGTCGAGCGCTCAGTTGAACAACTCTCAGTTCTCAGTTCTTTGCAAGCAAAGCGACCAAGGTCGAGCGCTAAGTTCTCAGTTGGATTGCACACAGAGGTGAGTGCCTCACGAAAAGTGTCTTTGTCCAGACAGAGCTTGATATCTGCATGCTCTCTGATAAACTTTTGGCGGGCAGGGGGCAGGTCGGTCCCAATGGGGACAAAGGCCTTTCCCGCCAGCCAGCACCCTATCATGCTGACGATGTACGACGCCGACTTCTTTTGGTTCAGGCCAACGAAAGGACTAGCGCCACCGTTGCTCTTCACATATTCCGCCACACATTGCGCCTGGTGCCACAGCTGTCCATAGGTGAGCACCGCGTCGTCACCCTCAACAACAGCGGCATGCTCAGGGTAGGCTTGGCAGACTTGCTGCAAGACGGAAAGAATATCATTACTTCTTGTGGCCATATAGAATCATGCTTGGATGGTCTTCGTCGTAGGGGGAAAGGGCAATGTCACCATAGACCTTCTCTACACGGAGTCCATGGCGCAGGAACATCGCCCTGAACTGATCAACGCTATACAGCTTCGTCTGGCCGTATGCCGTCGCGCGGCGTCCGTCTGGATAGACAATCAGCCAGTCTGACTTCATCATGCCCCGCTCAATCCTGCTTTCGCGGATGGTGATAATCGTACTGTCGCCAGAAGGCACCTGCTTGACGATAAACCGCTGGAAGTGACGGTCGATGAACAAAGGATTCATGGTCGAGAAGAAGAACTGGCCGTCTTCCTTCAGGTTCTCACTGAACGGTATCAGCATACGCTCGTTCTCTTCGTCATCCTCATGATAACCGAAGCTCGTGTTCCAGTTGATGGAGATGTCAAATGCAGCTGGTCTCAGGTAGGTTTCCGCATCGCCCAGCACAAATGCGGTACGCTCGGATGACAGTCGTGTACGGGCATATTCAATATACGGTTCGGAGATGTCGATGCCTGTGACACGCAGCCCGGCCTTGTCCAGCTCGTGTGCCAGATAGCCTTTTCCACAACACTGGTCGAAGGCGTTCATGCCTGGCAGTACTTGCCCGACCTCTTTCATGAAGCTCACGGTTTCAGCCGCTTGCTGATTGAGCACGACTTCCGTAAAGTCGCCCTTAAAGAAGTCTATCCACCATTTCTCGTTGTTGCTGTTTGTTTTCATTTTTCTGGAGTTTGGGAGTTTAGGAGTTTGGGAGTTTAGGAGTTTGGACGTTACTTTTATCGTTGAACTCATTATCAAAGCAGATAAACTAACATTGTTTCCGTCCCGCCTTGCCAAAGGCTCCCCTTTTCGCCCTGCCGAAGGCTCCCCCCTCGCCCTTCGGAGAGGGGGTTAGGGGGTGAGGCTGTGGTTAGGGGGTGAGGCTGTGGTTAGGGGGTGAGGCCGCCCCCTGTGTTCCCCTTTAGCATTTGGTTCATATAGTAGATGGTAAGCATCAGCATCACTACAGGTTCGTAGGCGGTCTGCTCCAATTGGCTCATCGTGGGAAGTGACGTCAGGAGGGCGACGACTGCATCTTTGTTGAAAACGCCCATCCTCATCATGTCGCAGGACGTCAGTTCGTCGTAGATCTGCGAATACTCTGCCCGTGTGAAGTATCGCGTCAGCGGCGGGGACTGGAAGGGGTGCTTCTGTCTTTGGTAGACACGATTGGTGATGTAGGGGCGGGCGGCTTCTTTCAAAATGTATTTCTCGTTGACATAGTCTTTTATCTTCAGCTGCATGGGAAGCCGGGCGGCATACTCGAAAAGACGGTGATCGAGGAAGGGCAGACGACCTTCCACCGAGGCCGACATCTCGCATCCGTCGCCGAGCGTACCTAGGATGTAATTGCAGAGCGCATGTTTGTTCCATAGGTACAGCGACTTGTTGACGGGATGCACACCGCGGAGTCTGACGTCGACATGATGATGGGCTGCCATCGCTGACAAGAAGTCGTGGCTGCTGCAACGCTCGAGCATGTCGCTGCTGAGGAGCCGGTACATCTTATGGCCTATGCTGGCCTTGGCTGCAAGAAACGAGGGGAGGAAGCCCAGACGCTCTGTCAGCCCCCGACAGTCGAGGGTGTCTCCGACAGCAATCTCCGTTCCCGCTATGGCAAGATTCGTGCTGTAGAGTCGTGTTGTGAGCTCTTCTCTTTCTTTCGGAGGCAACAGGGCAAAAAGGTCTTTGCGCAGATGCGGATAGCCAGCCAGACACTCATCGGCGCCTTCTCCTGTCAACGCGACCTTGAATCCGGCCGCGTTAATAGCCTTGTTGAGAAGATACTTGCAGGAGAGATGGCCGTTCACCGCCAGGCCTTCGCTATGGTAGACGGCTGCAGGCAGATGCTGCAGGATATCGTGCTGGCTGACCGCGACACGATGCATCACCGCACCACATCTTTCGACGGTCTCGGTGGCATACTCGTCTTCGTCGTACTCAGCATCTGCCTGTGGAAACACGATCGAGAAACAATGAACGGGCTCGTCGGTCAGGTGTGACATGATACCCGCCACGGAACTGGAGTCAAGGCCGCCACTGAGATGACAGCAAACGGGCACGTCGCTCTGAAGACGCAAACGGACGGACTCTAGCAACAGGTCATGGCACTCTTCGATATACGGCCTTTCCTGACTCGTCGTGTCGAGTTTAAGGTCATCACCAACGGGATAGCGCATGTCCCAATATTCTATGTCTTTCACCCCTGATTCGGCCTGCCATACAAGCAGGTGACCTGGCTCCAGCTGCCGCACACCCTTGAAGAATGTCCGATTGGTAGGCTGGTACTGTATCGACAATGCCTGCATCAGGCTGTATTCGTCCCACTCCGCCTGAACGCCACAGGCATGGATGGCCTTGGCCTTTGAGGCAAGAATCAGTCCCCCCTCCCTTGGGGAGGGGCCGGGGGTGGGTTCAGCATACCAGCATAAGGGCTTGATGCCAAAGCGGTCTCTTCCTGCAACCACAAGGCGGCGTCTCTTGTCATAGAGGATGAACGAGAACTCACCCCTGAGATGCTTCATCATCTCCATATAGCCGTATTTCAGGTAAAGGGGAATCAGTAGCTCGCTGTCGGAATCGGTCTGGAAGCAGTAGGCATCGGAAAGCTCTTGCCGGAGTCGCTTATAGTCGTAGAACTCTCCGTTCACCACTGTGACAATCATTCCGTCAGGCGAACAGATAGGCTGGTGACCACAGGCCACGCCAACGATTGACAGCCGTCGGTGGCCCAAGGCAACATGCTCGTCGTGCCACAACCCGCAGTCGTCAGGGCCACGAAGCACCAACGTGTCGAGGGCTGAAGCAAGACTGTGGAGGTCGGGCGATGCCTCACGATGAATGATTCCTACTATTCCGCACATATCTTGAAGAATGTCTTTTTGCTGTCGGGCTGTTCTGCTTCTGCAAATGCTGTCTCAAACGCTGCAAGGTCATACACATTCCCAAACCACCAACACCCATCACCCGTCATCCACCACCCAAGTTGGTAATCCCCCGACAAGAGATGGCTTGCCAACTGGAAATCACCGTACCGCGCACCTTGTATGCGCAGTTCTTTCATCGCGATGGTGTTGGCTGTGAACGAACTGGCGTCAAACGACCTGGACTTCAGCACCAACAAGCCTCCCGGTCTCAGGGCGGCGGCGTATGCATCAATGTGATGGGGCTCCGTCTCTATGATACAGTCGTATGTACTGTCCTGAAAGTCACTTACATGGGTGATTCTCTCTACATTGTCATACCCCATGGCTTTCGCCACTTGGTGCGTCAGCGCAGCAATCCTGGTCTCGCCAAATATGCAGGTCCTGCCGTTGATATACTTCAGGGGAGCAAGCGCGGCAGCAACGGGTTCGAGGAAAGCTCCCAGAGGGGTAAGCAGACGCGGCGGCAGCATAACCAAGGCTGCGCTGGGAACCGCTATATATTCTGCAAAAGCACCGTCGCAGTCTTTGCCACACATCGTATCGCCATCGCACCCAAAAGCCATGGGATTGGCACTGACAGCGTCGCCAACCATCAACTCTCCCATCTTTTCCTCCCCATTCAGGAATCCTGCTATCTCGCCACAAAACTCATGCCCCAGTATGATGTTGTCCTTGGCAGGCACGGCGCCTTTGGCTATGCCGATATCGGTCCTGCATAATCCTGCATAATGAACCTTGACAAGCACATTACGAATACTTGTCAGCTTGGGCTTTTCTACGGCCGTTTCATATACGACATTTGAATTGCGTAACAACAGTGCTCTCATTCTCGCTGTTCTAAAACGTGGTAATTCTTAAATGTTACTTCATACTCGCTGAAAGCGACACTTCTTAATTCTTAATCCTTAACTCTTAACTCCCGTTATACGACATTTGAATTGCGTAACAACAGTGCTCTCATTCTTGCTGTTCTCAACGTGAACGCTGTTTCTGCCTCGCCCTGCCGAAGGCTCCCCCCTCGCCCTTCGGAGAGGGGGTTAGGGGGTGAGGCTGTGGTTTCAGAATTCCAGGCGGAAGCCCTTTTCCTTCATCTCATTGTAGCTCTCCGGATTGAATGTATAGAGGAATGCCACTTTCTTATTGGGCATGGGGGGCGTCTCTTCCAACTGGGTCAGAATGCCCAGTTTCTGCATCTTGTTGCTGAAGTTGCGGCGGTCGAACTTCACGCTGAGAATGGCTTCGTAAAGGTGCTGCAGCTGGGTCATCGTAAACTTCTCGGGCAACAGCTCAAAGCCGATGGGCTCGAAGTGTATCTGACGGCGCAGCTCATGGGTGGCCTCACGGAGAATGAGGTCGTGGTCGAAAGCCAGCGACGGCACCTTGTCGAGCGGAAACCATTCCGCCTTTGCCGCATCATCGCCTGCCATCACATCGCTGATGCGCACCAATGCATAATAGGCAATGGTGATGACACGCTCGCGGGGATCACGGTCCACACCTGAGAAGGCATGGAACTGCTTGATATAGGCATTCTCCAGCCCTGTCTCTTCCTTCAGTTCGCGCTTGGCACCCTGCAGCGCCGTCTCGTCCATTTTCAGGAATCCTCCAGGGAAGGCCCAGCGGCCCTTATAGGGTTCTATGCCACGTTCCACCAAAAGGACATTCAATCGTGTGCCGTCGAACCCGAAAATCACACAATCCGTTGTCACACTCGGATGCGGGTACTTGTAATGATACTTCAGTTCTTCCATATTGTTCATTTATTTAAGTTTCGCATGTTTCTCATTGCTCACTTTAGAGGTGAGAGGTAAGTGGTGAGAGGTAAGAGAATACCTCTTCCGCTTCCTTTTCTCAACTCTCTGCAGAACCCCTCCCTTGGGGAGGGGCAGGGGTGGGTTCACCACCTAGAAACTCTCAATCACATCAGCCAACCGTGGATCAAGCCTGTCAAGGCATTCGCTGAGGATATCATCGGGAACCTCACAAACGGTTGCCGCAATACCACCGGCTATAGCCCCTTGGGTATCGGCATCGCCACCGAGGCTTACCGCTTCTCTTATTATAGCTTCATATGTGAGCTCTGTAGGAGTATTGATATGCCTAAGCGCACAATATATCGCCTCAGGAACCGAACCCTGGCACGTCACATCAAAGTTATAGTCGCGCCGTATGGTCTCCCAGTTCTCTCTTATCTTGTCTATGTCATAGAAGCAATACTTTTTCAGATAGTCTTTGATTTTATGCGGTTCGTCGTTTCTAAGCAGGAATATGCAGGCAGCAACGGCCTGTGCGCCGATGATTCCTTCCGGGTGGCTATGGGTCACCTCTGCTGAAATCTGCGCAAGCTGGAGGGCCTCGTCGAGCGATTTGGCATAATAGCCCGTGGGACTCACACGCATGGCAGAACCGTTTCCGAACGAGTTGTAAGGCTCGGTCAAATGGTTCCTAAGCCACCTTCCGAACATACCGCCGTAGCCTCTGTGTGGATACTCATCGCCATAGCGGTGCATGATTTTCACCAGCTGTTCATGCGTGTGCTTGGGGTCTTCCATCAGCCACTCGGCAACAGCGCAGGTCATCACCGTGTCATCAGTAAAGGTCGACCGTGGGGTGAACAACTTGAAATTCCAATCCTTTGTCTTGTGAAACTCATAGGCTGAGCCGATGATGTCACCACAGACAGCTCCGATAATTCCTTTGTTTTGCATCTTGTTTGTTTATAAGTTTATTCAACTTTCGCAAGCTCCGCTTGCTCTTTGGAGTTTGGGAGTTTGGGAGTTTAGGAGTTCTTTGCAAGCAAAGTGAACAAGTTCGAGCGTGGACGATAGTGTATTTGCGGTGATTACGCCTCCACTATAGTCTAAACTCCAGCGGCTGAAAGCCGCGGACACTCCCAAACTCCTAAACTCCTCAAACATGCGGAACTTGAATTAGTATAATAGCTTTGGCTGCTGTTTGCAAGAGCCTTATGCCATTTTAACCATATTTTAACACAATCTTATGCGACGGCGGGCAGATCTTTAAAATCCGCCTCGTCTCGCATCTCCTTTATTCTCATCAACACCTTCTTCTTCTTACTCTTCACGCTATTTCCATTCTTATATCCAATCCTCTTCGCAATCTCCTCCATCTTACATCCATCCACATAATAACTCTCCAATATCATTCTGTCCACCTCCTTCAGCCTTACCCAGATTCTTTTCATCTTCTCATATCTCTCATCCTCATTTCCTCTTTCATCCATCACGTCAAACATCTCCCCTATTCCACATCCATCGTCACTCATTCCTATTCCTCTTTCCATCATCCGATCCAAACTCTCACTGTCCTCATTCACCTTCCTCAAATAATGCATTCCAATATTTCTACAAATCCTCATCAGATAACCTACAATACTCTTCTCTCTCAACTTAAACTCACTATTCATCATCTTCTCCCACAACACCAGACAACCATCATCATAAACCTCTTACAAATCCTCAAAACTCAAAACCTTAAACTTACCCTTCAACCACATCAACACTCTTTCCCTTTCATTTTCCACCACCTTATTAAATATAAGATGACTCACTCCAAGAAGTCTTCTCTTTTCCTCCTTCAGAGTCAACTTCTCAACACACTCTTCAAAACCGCTCACCTTAATTCTTACTACCATACCCTTTAAAATTTTATTATTGCGTAGTTTTAACGCTGCAAAGATAATGTCATAATTCAAAATTCCCAAATTTTCCTGCGTCTTTTTTACGCAATCAGTTGTTTTTTCTGTTTTTGGCAGTATTACATGCCAAAATGGCGGGAAAATGACAAAACCTGACTGGACGATAGTCTTGGCGCGACTAAAACGAACTTGTCCCCGTTCAGCCTTTAGTTATTCGGCGAACGGGGACGAGTGTTCCTGCAGCAACCATGCTGTCCAAGGAAGAAACAGAGCTGCTATTCCATGCTAATGGTCATCGTCTTCATGTCCTTGTCCTGCGAACTGGTGCCGATGAGAATCTCGTATTGCCCAGGCTTCACGCGCATGGTATTCGATGCGGCATCCCAGAACTCGAAGCTGTTGTGCTCAAGCTTCAGACTGGCGGTAGCCGTCTGGCCGGCCTTCACGTCGACACGCTGGAATGCACGCAGCGACTTCAGCGGCCCATCGGTATCCTGCAGGTCGCGGATGTAGAGCTGAACAATCTCTGTGCCATCACGACCACCCACATTCTTGACGGGTGCGAAAATGGTGAATCCTGATGAATGGGCGGATGTTGGGACAATCGTAGGCTCACCCAGCTCAAACTGCGTATATGAAAGACCGTAGCCGAAGGGGAAGAGCGCATCGTCGAAGTAGCGATAGGTGCGACCTTTCATCGAGTAGTCCTCATAGTCGGGCAACTGACTGCTGCTCTTATAGAACGTTACGGGCAGCTTGCCGCTGGGGTTATAGTCGCCGAAGAGCACGTCGGCAATGGCCGTGCCGCCCTCCTGTCCTGCATACCACGCCTGCACGATGGCGTCGCAGGTCTCCATCTCGGGCTGCAGGGCGATACACGAACCCGAGCAGCACACGAAGATAACCTGTTTGCCAGCGGCCTTCAGTGCCTTCAGGAAGTCGCGCTGCACCTTCGGCAACTCGATGTGGGTGCGGTCGCCGCCTTTGAAGCCGTCGATGTCAACGGGCATCTCCTCACCCTCAAGAGCCGGTGAGATGCCACCGACGAACACGACCTTGTCGATGCCCTTCAGCTGGCTGATGACTTCCTGATAGTCGATGGGCAGTTCCTTCGCCACGTTGATCTTCAGGTTGGCATTGTAGGTGTGGATGTGCGAGAAGCGCACCTCTATGCGGTAGCTCTTGCCCTTCTCGGCCTGTATGGCCACGCGGTTGGGCGTGGTGCGCCAGATGTGGTGCATGAACTTCTGCTCTCCGTCAATATAGAGTTCAAAGTGTCCGCATCCATCAACGTTCACCACATATTCTCCCGACTCGCGCGGTGTGAAGACGGTCTCATACTTTGCCGAGAAGTCCTCGAGCTGTACGCCTGGCGCGAAGTTGTGCATGCCTGCCGTGGTGACCGCCACCGGAGTGGTGTAGTACTGTGTGGTCACGGGCTTGCCTTCCATCTTGCGGTTGTTCCAGAAGGTGCCCTTCATTCCCTTCTTGCCTTCAAACGAACACTGCGAGGCCAGCAGACAGTCCATCACCTTGTCGTAGGTGAGGTCGCAGCCGGGATGGTAGTACAGTTTCTTCTGCTTTGCCTTGATGCCGTCGAGGATGGTGACGGTGTGGTTAGGCATGCCGTTGTAGTTGCCCCACATCATCGGTGCATTGTCGGCATTCGGGCCGATGACGGCAATCTTCTCCGCATTTCTTTTCAGCGGCAGGATGGGCTTTGAAGCTCCTCCTTCGGAGGGGTTGGGGAGGTTTCCGTTCTTCAGCAGCACGATGGTCTGGCGAGCCATGTCGAGGGCCAGCTGGCGGTGCGCCTTACAGTCCATGATGGAATAAGGAATCTTCGACCACTCCACGAGCGACGGGTCGTCCATCTCGCCGAGGTCGAAGCGACCCTCCAAGAGGCGGACCACATGCTTGTCGACTTCTGCCTCGGTGATGAGTCCACGGCTGACGGCCTCGGGAATGCTGCGATAGGCATAGCCATAGCCACACTCCACGTCGGTGCCGGCTATCGTGGCCTTCGCAGAGGCGTGGACGGGGTCTGACGACGACTTGTGCGACTCGTAGAAGTCGGAGACGGCGCCGCAGTCGCTGACCACCAGATACTTGAAGCCCCACTCATCGCGCAGGATGGTCTGCAGCAGGCGTTGTGAGCCGCAGCAGGGGTCATCGTCGAGACGCTGGTAGGCGCACATCACCTCGCGCACCTTCGCATCCTGCACCAGCGTCTTGAAGGCCGGCATGTAGGTCTCCCAGAAATCGCGGAGCGACACATCGGTGAGGTTCACCGTGTGACGTGTGTACTCAGGACCGCTGTGCACGGCGTAGTGCTTCGCGCAGGCCCACAGCTTGCGGTACTTCGCGTCCTCGGGACCTTGCAGACCGCGCACCACCTGCGTGCCCATCACACTCGTCAGGTAAGGGTCTTCTCCGTAAGTCTCCTGTCCGCGCCCCCAACGCGGATCGCGGAAGATGTTCACATTGGGTGTCCACACCGAAAGGCTGTGGAACTTCTCGTCCTCGCCCGAGCCGCGATACATACGTTCGTTATACTGAGCACGGAACTCGGTGCTGGCCACGTCGAACACCTTGTAGAGCAAGGCGGGGTTCCACGACGACGCCATTGCTACAGGCTCGGGAAACACGGTCACGTTGCCCATATTGGCAGCGCCGTGCAAAGCCTCGCTCCACCAGAAGAACTTCTTGATGCCGAGGCGCGGAATGGCAGGACTCTCGTCGAGCATCAGCTGCGCCTTCTCTTCAATCGTCAGGCGCGAACAGAGGTCGACAGCGCGCTCATGAGCGCTCAAACTGGGATTCTGATACGGTAGGTTTTGTGCTGTGGCCGACAATGCCATCCAGCACAACGT
>JAFWQE010000051.1 GCA_017509155.1 Prevotella sp. | reverse complement strand
GTGCCCTGTGCCAGCGCAGCCGCCATCACGATGTTGGCCGTTCCGGTCACCGAGGCCTCATCGAGCAGCATGTAGCATCCCTTGAGCTTCTTGGAGTGTATCTCGTAGACATTGCGCTCTTCAAGGTAGTCGAAGCGTGCTCCGAGGTGCTTGAATCCGAGGAAATGGGTGTCGAGTCTCCGCCTTCCAATCTTGTCGCCTCCCGGTTCTGCCACGATGGCGCGGCCGAACCTGGTGAGCAGCGGCCCTATCATGAGCACCGAACCGCGCAAGGCGGCGCACTTGCGCACGAACTCGTCGCTGCCCAGATACTCCAGATTGACCTCGTCGGCCTGGAACGTGTAGTCGTTGCGTCCGTTGCGCGTCACCTTCACGCCGATTTCCTTCAGCAGCTGAATGAGGTTGTTCACGTCCAGGATGTCGGGGATATTCTGGATGTGAACCTCATCGCTGGTGAGCAGCGAGGCACAGATTACCTGCAGGGCCTCGTTCTTGGCACCCTGTGGAGCTATGGTTCCGCTGAGCCTGTGTCCGCCTTCAATGATGAATGATTCCATGTTCGGGCTCTGTTTATTTTCTGCGCTTGCCGTTTCCGTTTTTCAGTGCGAGCAGCTCTTTCTCGTTGATTCTCTCAAACTTGAACGTGTCGAGGTCCAGCTGAATCACCCCGTCGGTGTAGCGGGCGAGGTCGTCGGCAATCTTCTCCTCGGTGTTCGAGCCGTGGCTCCACAACAGCAGGTCGCGCTTCATCTGGTTGGCAGTCTGCCGCATCAGTTCGTCGCGGTCGGGACCTGCCGGCATGTTCTTCAGCTGTTCGAACAATTCGAAGACCAGCTTCCCGTAGTGTCGCACGGGTATCTGGCTCATCGGATAGGGCAGAGGTTCGGGCTTGCGGGCCATCTTCAGGGCGTCGCTGACGTCGTAAGGGAAGTCGATGTCGAGGCGGAAATTACTCATGATCATCAGGTGATCCCAGAGTTTCTGCTCGTAGTCGGGTGTCTCGTGGCCCTGCGGATACATACGCTCCATGATGGAGATGATGGTCTCGGCGCATCGCTGCCGCTCTTCCTTGGTGGGAAGCTGCGTGGCGTGGTCCACCATTTTCTGGATTTCCCGTCCGTATTCGGGCAGTACGAGCCGTTCGCGCTGCGTATTGTAGTCTAATCCTTCAATGTTCATATTCTATCTTGTCTCTCTTTTTTGTTTTTTCTCTGTCAACCTTTCATCCTTCACCCCTCTTCCTTCATCCCCTTCAGAGCAGTTTCCTGGGCTGTTTGGCCACGAAGTCCTTCAGGTAGAAGGGCACGAAATAGGCCACGTCTTCGAACTGCTCTCCGAGGTATTTTCTTTCTGCCAGCGGCTGCATGTAGCGTGCCAGCGGCTCAATGCCGTCGATGAACCGAGCGTTAGGGTGGCTGATGGCCTCCCTGCACTTGGCGGCTCCGGGGCCGAAGAAATAGACCGGATGCTGGTCGAGATACTCGCGGTAGGTATCTGCGTCCACCACATCGGCCTGCGTGGGGCGCACCTCGCGCAGCGCACGGTCGTAGACGGCGGCATACACTTCCATCCGTCGCGCGTCGAGCATGGGGCAGACGAGGGCGTCCTCCTCCATGTCGTCGTACCTCAGCAACACCGGAACGCACAGCAGCTGAAGGGTGGGTACGCTGATGAGAGGTATCTGAAAGCCGTAGCAGATGCCCTTTGCCATGCTCACTCCGATGCGGAGACCCGTGTAGGAACCTGGCCCGCTGCTCACGGCAACGGCGTCAACGGGGATGGCATGACTGTCGGCAAACGAGAGTGCTTCATCCACATAAGTGCCCAGTCGCTCGGCATGATTGGGACCGCTGAAATCCTCTTCCTTGAAGATGACGTGGCTGTCTTCGCTCACCGCCACGGAACAAACGCTACTGCTCGTTTCAATATGTAAAATGCAGGGCATATAAAACTTCTTTGTTATTTTAAAGTGCAAATGTACTCATTTTTCAGAAATTATTCGTACTTTTGCATAAATTTTAGAACATCAGCCCGTAAAATTAACGAAAAACAAGATATGATACTCTCAATGACGGGCTACGGCAAGGCTGTCGTGGCCTATAAGGAAAAGAAAATCCATGTGGAGGTGAAGTCGCTCAACAGCAAGCAACTCGACCTCTCCACTCGTATTGCACCCCTCTACCGCGAGAAGGAAATGGAGATGCGGCAGATGATTTCGGCCGCGGTGGTTCGCGGAAAAGTGGACTTCAGCATCTGGATTGAGAAGGACGCTTCCACCGAGGCTGCACCCATCAACGGGGCGCTCGTGGAGAGCTACTACCGCCAGTTGAAGGAGATAGCCCGACAGGCTGGCATTCCCGAACCAGCGGACTGGCTGTCCACATTGGTCAGAATGCCCGACGTGACCACGCGCACCGAGATGGAGGTTCTCAGCGACGAGGAGTGGGCGGTGGTGCAGAAAGGCATCGGCGAGGCACTCGGCGCACTCGTGGACTTCCGCCGACAGGAGGGCAGCGCGCTGCAGGCCAAGTTCAGCGAGAAGATAGACAACATCGAGAAACTCCTTGCGAGCATCGAGCCATACGAGAAACAGCGCGTGGAGAAGATACGCCAGCGCATCGTGGAAGGCCTCAAGAGCATTCCCGACGTAGAGTACGACAAGAACCGCCTGGAGCAGGAGCTCATCTACTACATCGAGAAACTCGACATCAGCGAAGAGAAACAGCGCCTGCAGAACCACCTGCGCTACTTCCGCGAGACCATGGAACAGAGCGACTGTCAGGGCAAGAAGCTGGGCTTCATCGCACAAGAGATGGGCCGCGAAATCAACACCACCGGTTCGAAAAGCAACCAGGCCGAGATGCAGAACATCGTGGTCATGATGAAGGATGAACTGGAACAGATCAAGGAACAAGTGCTGAATGCGCTGTAAGGGAAACCTCCCCCGACCCCTCCAAAGGAGGGGAGGGCCTGCGGAGTTCATGTAGGAGAAAGGTTAAAGGCGTGAGATGAAGGATAAGGAAAGGCGGTTTGGGTACGAGACAACCGACGGTAGTACGTATGAGTTGTTGCTGCGGAATGCAAAGAACAACCGCAGATACCCTACGCCAGCCGAGAAAGCGCTTTGGGAATTGTTGCGAGGCGAAAGCCTCGGTGTGCATTTCCGGCGCCAGCATCCCGTAGAAGGATACATTCCCGACTTTGTATGCCTGCCCAGAAAACTCATCGTTGAGGTGGACGGCGCCTACCATTTCTGCAATGGTCAACCGCTTTCCGATCAGGAGCGGACTTCATATCTCGAGGCCAAAGGCTTTCATGTGCTTCGTTTTACTAACGAGCAAGTATTAGCCGACCCGCCATCTGTGGTGGAGACAATTAAGGAATATCTTGAAAGAGAGAATAAGGACCTCCCCCAACCCCTCCGAAGGAGGGGAGTGCAAAGAGGAAAAAGCTCCCCAAAAACCTCCGATAAAGGGGAGAGCATAAGAGCGGGGACCTCCCCCAACCCCTCCAAAGGAGGGGAGTGCAAAGAGGGGAAAGCTCCCCCAAATCCTCCGATAAAGGGGAGAGCATAAAAGCGGGGACCTCCCCCATCCCCTCCAAAGGAGGGGAGTGCAAAGAGGAAAAAGCTCCCCCAAATCCTCCGATAAAGGGGAGAGCATAAGAGCGGGGACCTCCCCCAGCCCCTCCAAAGGAGGGGAGTGCAAAGAGGAAAAAGCTCCCCAAAATACTCCGATAAAGGGGAGTGCATAAAAGCGGGGACCTCACCCAGCCCCTCCGAAGGAGGGGAGTGCAAAGAGGATTTATAATACGATATACGCAGAGTTTCTCATAGAATAACATCAACATTCGTATGCAAGACCATCAAAGCCCAAAGAAATCAGCCCCACTTCCAGCCGCAGACATCCCATTGTCCGAGAAGGAAGGATTGAACGAAAGCAACATGTCAGGGGAAAATCTGCCCGCAGACATCCCAATGTCTGAGAAGGAAGGATTGAACGAAAGCAACATGTCAGGGGAGAATCTGCCCGCAGACATCCCATTGTCTGAGAAGGAAGGTTTGAACGAAAGCAACGTGTCAGGGGAGAATCTGCCCGCAGACTTCCCATTGTCTGAGAAGGAAGGTTTGAACGAAAGCAACGTGTCTGAGGATAATCTGCCCGCAGACATCCCACTGTCTGAGAAGGAAGGATTGAACGAAAGCAACATGTCAGGGGAGAATCTGCCCGCAGGCACTCCCCTCCTTCGGAGGGGCCGGGGGAGGTTAATCATCATCTCCGCCCCATCTGGCAGCGGCAAGAGCACCATCATCAACTGGCTGATGGAGCATCACCCCGAACTGCGGCTGGCCTTCTCCATCAGCTGCACCAGTCGTGCGCCGCGCGGCACCGAGCAGAACGGCGTGGAGTATTTCTTCCTGTCGCCCGAGGAGTTCCGCGAGCGCATTGAGCGCAACGAGTTCCTGGAGTACGAGGAAGTGTACGAAGGCCGCTTCTACGGCACGCTGAAAGAGCAGGTGGAGCGCCAGCGAGCCACCCACAACGTGGTGTTCGACGTCGACGTGAAGGGCGGCTGCAACATTAAGAAATACTACGGCGACGAGGCCTTGAGCCTGTTCATCCAGCCGCCCAGCATCGAAGAGCTGCGCCGACGTCTGGAAGGCCGGGGCACCGACGCACCAGAAGTCATCGAGCAGCGCCTCGAGAGAGCTGCCTTCGAACTGTCGTTTGCACCTCAGTTCGACCGCGTGGTCATCAACGACGACCTGCAGACAGCCGAAGAAGAGACGTTCGCCATTATCAGCCAATTCCTATGAACAAGCGCATCGGACTCTACGGCGGTTCCTTCAACCCCATACACAACGGCCACGTGCGTCTGGCCGGACAGATACGTCGTCTGGCGCATCTCGACGAGGTGTGGTTCATGGTTTCGCCCCAGAACCCCCTCAAAACAGGCCAGGATCTGCTCAAAGATGAACAGCGGCTCATGCTGGCCCAGCGGGCCCTAAGTCGGCATCCTGGCCTCGAGGCAAGCGACTATGAATTCCACCTGCCCAGGCCTTCCTACACGTGGAATACGCTGCAGGCGCTGGCCCGAGACTACCCCGACTACGAGTTTGTGCTCATCATCGGCGCCGACAACTGGGAGAGTTTCCCCCACTGGTATCGTGGCGACGACATCCTCAGTCGGTACCACGTCATCGTCTATCCGCGCAAAGGCTCAGACATCGACGCCGCATCGCTGCCGGAAAACGTGCAACTGGTATCCACCAGCCTTATCAACATCAGCAGCACCGACATCCGTCGACGCATCGCCCAGGGCCGCCGCTACCAGCACCTGGTGCCCAAAGCCGTGGCCGATACCATCGAAGCCTATCAGTTCTACAGCCTCTGAAGACGAACGGCCATTGCAACGCTACGGTCTATCAACAAGTGTGCAATGGCCTCGAAATGTTAAATCAATTCACGAATCCTGACAAACCCATTTTCGCATTCTGGAAATGGAACACCCTCCGTTTGCAATCCCGACATAGCAAAACGACTGCCTTACGAAATCTTTCTGCCACTTGTCTTCACTTTAAACGCCATCTTTTTTGCAAAAAACTGGCACTTTTTCTCATCAAAAACCGCCAATTTCGAGAAGTAAAATCCAGGTTTTTTTCGCGAAAATCGCCAATTTTCATCTGCATAGAACACTGCGAAAAACCCAACCATCTGATAATCAACGCTTTGTAAAATGCCTCACCATTGCGTTATTTTCGTCCTCGCGCCTTTTTCTTTGCAAGGAAGCCGTTCACAGAGACATGTAAATGTTAAAAACGGAACTGCAAGGATTCCTTTTGGGCACCGATAAGGGAGGAGTGTGCAAAAAAAGAGAACGAGTTGATGTTGTTCTGGAGTTAAGGACTGAAGTTTCGGATGTTCTAATCCGCTAAGGAGTTTAGGAGTTTGGGAGTTTAGGAGTCTGGACGATAGATTTATTTGCTCATCTTTCCTGGATTTCTGGAATCAGAACTAATGTCCAAACTCCTAAACTCCCAGACTCCTAAACTCCTCCAATTCTTTTAGTGGAGCTAATCAAACTATCGTCTGCAACTCCTGCGCTCGGCCAAGGCCATTAGGACTTGGACGCTCTGCTGCAGAGAACTCCTTCCCGACATAAGATTAATGAGCGAAAAACAACTTTTCCTCGCGTTTTACTTTTCGTTTTGCCCACTTATTCGTACCTTTGCAGTCGTGAAGAAGAACATTGCCTTTTTCGTGTTCATGTATGCGCTGGGGGTGGTGTGCAGCTATGCTGTACTTCCTGCGTCGCATCCCGACCGCCTCTACGGCCATCTATGGACCGAATTGTTTGTGGACGTAGGCGCGCTGACCATCGTCTTGTCGGTGCTACCTCAGAAGTTGAGCGTGTGGCTGAAACGCGCTTTCTACGTGGTGGCCTACGGTGTTGCGCTGGCCGATGTGTTCTGCTATGTGCGCTTCGACAGCACCCTCACCCCCACCATGTTGCTGCTGGTGGGCGAGACCAATGGTCAGGAGGCGGGCGAATTCCTGTCTTCGTTTCTCACCTTCGACGTGCTTTTCAGCCGTCTGGGCTGGGTGCTGCTGTTGATGCTGGTGCACATGGCGTGGGCCTACGCTTGGAAAAAGCACATCAAATGGCGCCCGCAGCCACTGGGTCTGCGACGCCAGCTCGTGGCGGCCATGGCCTTCGCGCTGTTGTTCTGCTACAGTCTGAGCGACTGCTGGAGCAACAAGCAGGCGCTTCACCGGCTGATGAGCTACGACAAGATTGGCGACGTGGAGCACGAACTGACCGAGACCAAGACCTGTGCCAACCTGTATCAGCCGCTCTATCGCCTCGCCTTCAGCATACGCGCCAACCAGCTGACGGCGCAGCAGGTGGACAAGCTCATTGCCGGCATCGACAAGGTGACGGTGGACAGCTGCCGCTACGACTGCACCAACCTGGTGCTCATCATCGGCGAGAGCTACAACCGCCATCACGCCCAGCTCTATGGCTACGCCAAGCCCACGACGCCCCGCCAGCTGGACCGCGCCCGTCGCGGTGAGCTGACCGTGTTTCAGGACGTGGTGGCCCCATGGAACCTGACGAGCTTCGTGTTCAAGCACATGTTCTCGTTCTATAGCGTTGGCGACAGCGGCGAATGGTGCGACCAGCCCCTTTTCCCCGAGGTGTTCCGCCGGGCAGGCTATCATGTGAGCTTCCTCACGAACCAGTTCCTGCCCCAGGCCAAGGAAGCCGTCTACGATTTCAGCGGAGGTTTCTTTCTGAACAACCCGACGCTGAGTCAGGCCATGTTCGACTCGCGCAACGCCAGGCTGAGCTATTTCGACGAGGGACTGCTGAAAGTCTACGACGACAGCATCCGCCAGCAGGAGGGCATGTGCAACCTCACCATCTTCCACCTGAAGGGACAGCACGTGGACTACCGCACCCGCTACCCCAAGAAACAGACGAAATTCTGGAGAGGAAGCTATCAACGGCCCGAGCTGAGCGACCGCGAGCGCCAGATACTCGCGCACTACGACAACGCCGTGCTCTACAACGACAGTATCGTAGACCAGATTATCAGCCGCTTTGAAGACCGCAACGCGGTGATTATCTACGTTCCCGACCACGGCGAGGAGTGCTACGAAGGCAACGTGCATTTCTATGGCCGCATGCACAGCACTGAGATAACGAAGCGGCTGGCTCGCGAGGAATTCGACATTCCGTTCTGGATATGGTGCTCCCACAGCTACATGGTGGCCCACCCGGAGACCTACAACCGCATTGTCAGGGCCAAGAACCGACGCTACATGACCGATGCCCTGCCCCACCTGCTGCTCTCCATCGCAGGCATTGGCACGAAGGTCTACAGGCCCGAGCTCGACCTCATCAGCGATGAATACGACGAGCACAGGCCCCGCATCCTGAAGAACACCACCGACTACGACGCGCTCTTCGCCCCATGACGACAGCCATCGGCCTCACGGATTGCCGACATCACGATATCACGAAATAACGAAATAACGCCCCAAACATCCCCGAAATCGAAATGCAGCACACCACCCCTTCAGCCCCCATGCTCAGCCTTGCAGAGACCAAAGCCCTGCGCGGCCTGGCCATTCTGGGCATCGTGCTCCACAACTACTGCCACTTCCTGGGCTTCGCCGTGAAGGAAAACGAGTACACCTTCACAGCCGAGCGTCCGCGGCTTTTCCTGGAACAGATGCTCTCTCCAGACGGCAACTGGCTGTTTCATGTGTTCTCGTTTCTGGGACACTACGGTGTGCCGGTGTTCTTGTTCGTAAGCGGCCTCGGCCTGGTGCTGAAATACGAGCGGACAAGCGGCGGCATGGCGCCCGCCAGTCAGGGCGCGAAATCGTCGGAAGCGCCCTTCTGGCGCTGGATGGGCTACCACTTCCTGAAACTGTTCCGGCTGATGGTGGTGGGTTATTTGCTCTTCGTGCTGGTCTACATCATGCGCCACACTGACGCGGCACGCATCTACAGCCTCGACCGTGTGGTGGCCCAGCTCACCATGACCATCAATTTCGTCTACTTCGACCCCGACCACATCATCAAGCCCGGGCCATACTGGTTCTTCGGACTGATGATTCAGCTCTACCTGCTCTACCGGCTGGTCATCCACCGGTGGCGCCATTGGTGGGTGCTGGCGGTGCTGGTGGCTGGCGCGTGGGCCGTGCAGCGGGTGCAGAGTCCCGATGTGGAGGCCGACGTAGCGTGGCTCAACTACATCCGATACAACTTTGTCGGCGGCGTGCTTCCCTTCTGTCTCGGCGTGGCCTGGGGGCGCAGCGCCCCGAATCTGACGAAGGCGTGGCAGTGGGCCGTCGTGCTCGTGGTGTCGGCCGTGGGCGTGGTGGCCGGCAGTCTGTGGTTCGCATCGTGGCTGTGGGTTCCCCTGTTCATCGTAACAGGCGCCGTGGCCACGGTGAAGCTGATGCCGGCCTCATGGCTGAGCGTCGGCGAGTGGTGGGGTGCGCTGAGCTCTGCGCTCTTCGTAATGCATCCGCTGCTGCGCGAAATCACCATCTGGCACTACGCCAAGAACGACATCTACTGCGGCCTGGCCGTCTATCTGCTCGCCTCGGTGGCCGCCTCGCTGCTGCTGCAATGGCTGATGAAACGTGTACCCAAACCCCGATTGTGAATGAAACCTGTTGAATGGAACTGGCTGAGCCGCCACCGCGCCCCACTCATGGGAGTGGCCATGCTCATCGTGGTGGTCTTCCATGTGGGCCTGCCGCGCGAGAATGCCTTCTACGGACTGGTGCGCTGCGGCAATCTGGGCGTCGACATGTTCCTCTTCCTGAGCGGCATCGGCCTGTGGTTCTCGTGGACCCGCCGTCCGTCGCTCCGCCATTTCTTCGCCCGTCGCTACCTTCGCGTCTATCCAGCCTGGCTGGTGGTGGCCGCGGTGTTCTACATACAGAACTACCTGGAAAAGGGCGCTGCCGGCAGCTACAGTCCCGACCTGATGCAGCTGGCGGCCAACATTCTGGTGGGCTGGAGCTTCTGGCGGGTGGACGACCTGACGTTCTGGTTCATTCCCGCCATCATGATGATGTACACGTTTGCTCCTTTCTACATGCGGCTGATAACGCGCTGGCCCAGTTTCCGCTACATGCCCGTGGTGTTCATGCTGTGGGCGGCGATGGTCTACTACTGGCCTCCGGCCCACGAGAGCGTCGGCCACGTGGAGATATTCTGGAGCCGCATCCCCATCTTCCTGCTGGGCATCAACTGCGGTGCCTGCGTTTCGGACGGGCAGAAGATGGACGGCTCGGCCCTGTGGATGCTGCTGCTGGTGTTCGTCATGGCGTTCTGGCTCTGCCTGGTTCTCGAAGGACGGTGGCACGGGCGCTTTCCGCTGTTCATGGAACGGATGGCCTACATACCGCTGGCGTTGTCGCTGCTGTTCCTGCTCTGCTTGTTGTTCGAGCATTCACCGCAGTGGCTGCTGCGCGCGCTGGCCTTCGTTGGCGGCATCAGTCTGGAGCTCTACCTCGTCCACATTGAGTTCGTGCTGAAGAAGATTGTGCCCTATCACCTCGGCTTCTGGCCAAACGTGGGGCTCACCATCGCCATCAGCATTCCCCTGGCATGGGCGCTGCATGCGGTGCTGAAGCTGCTGACGGACCGATGGACCGGCAAGTGGAGGAAATGAAAGGACCTGCCAACGGCTGTCTTCAGGCCCGAAATGGCGGACAACCGAAGACAAGCCCGACAGAGAGAGTGATAAAAACAAAAAAGGCTGACGGAAAAACACTTCCGACAGCCCAAAAGATGACAAGACAAAAGAAAAAGAGATGAAACAACTGCTGAAACTGATTCGTCCCCAGCAATGGCTGAAGAACGTCTTCGTGCTGGTTCCCATGTTCTTCGGAGGTTCGCTTCTCCACCCCACCGATGTGTATGCGTCGCTGGTGGCGGCTGTCGCCTTCTGCTTCGTAGCCTCGTCCATCTACTGCTTCAACGACATATTCGACGCCGACGCCGACCGCCGTCATCCCGTGAAATGCCATCGTCCGGTGGCCTCGGGAGCCGTGAGTCTGCCACAGGCCTACGCCCTGATGCTGCTCATGGTGTGCCTGTCACTGGCCATGCTGTTGCTGCTTCCGCAGCGACGACTTGAGGTGGGCGCCATCATCGTCGGCTATTTCCTGCTCAACCTCTGCTATTGTGCGTGGCTCAAACACCATGCCATCATCGACGTGTGCATCGTGGCCTTCGGCTTCGTGCTGCGCCTGCTGGCGGGTGGTCTGGCTTCGGGTGTGGTGCTGAGCAAGTGGATTGTGCTCATGACTTTCCTTGTCACGCTCTTCATGTCGTTTGCCAAGCGGCGCGACGACGTCATCCGCATGGAGCAAACCGGCGAGGCGCCGCGCAAGAACACCATCCGCTACAACCTCACCTTCATCAACCAGGCCATCACCATCACCGCTTCGGTGACGCTCGTCTGCTATATCATGTACACCGTGAGTCCAGAAGTGGTGGCCAGAGCCAACACCGAGTACCTCTATCTGACCACGGTTTTCGTGCTCTTGGGACTGCTTCGCTACATCCAGCTCACGGTTGTCGACAAGAAAAGCGGAGACCCCACGAAGATCATGCTCCGAGACCGCTTCATCCAGCTCGACGTGCTGGCCTTCGTGCTCTCGTTTCTCATCATCATCTACCTGCTCTGACACGCCATGAAAGTCTATGCCTTCGACTTCGACGGAACGCTCACCACGCGCGACACGCTGCTCTGCTTCATTGCCCATGCCTGCGGTCGCGGCGGTCTGTTCTGGGCATTGCTGCGCCATGCTCATCTGCTGGTGGCCATGAAAATGGGGCTCTATTCCAACGAGCGGGCCAAGGAGCGTGTCTTTGCCCACTGCTTCGGCGGCATGAGCGAAGCCGGTTTCGAGCACCTCTGCACCACCTTCGCCGCCACACACCGCCATCTGCTGCGCCCGAAAGCCATGGAAACGCTGCAACAGGCACTCGATTCGGGCCATCAGGTCGTCATCGTCAGTGCGAGCATCGACCGCTGGGTGACACCGTTCTTTGCGCATCTGCCGGTGCAGCCCCTCGTGTTGTGCACCCAGATTGAGGTGAAGGACGGCCTGCTGACGGGACATTTTGCCGGCCACAACTGCTATGGCGCCGAGAAGGTGCGACGCATCGGCGAGGCACTGCCGCCGCGCGACAGCTACACCCTCGTGGCCTTTGGCGACAGCCGGGGCGACCGCGAGCTGCTCAGCTTTGCCGACGAGGCCCACTACAAACCCTTCCGCAACTGACCCTGCCATGAGAAAACTGTTAGACATCTTCCGCATTACCCGCGAGGAGCGGCTGCCTGCCCTCGTCATGCTCATCATTCTGGTGGCCATGAACGGGCTGCTGGTGGCCCACTACTATGGCGTGTTTACGCCCCTGAGCGACGACTATTGGTCGCTGTTTATCAAGAAGTTCGCCGTCTCGGGCTTCGACCCCATCACCTACTATGTAGCGTCGTCGTGGGAGGCACGCTACAATGTCTACCGCCACCCGCTGCTGTCCTTCTACATGTATGTGCCCTACCTCATCAACCGCGGTCTCATGTGGCTCACGGGCATCAACTGCGCCCTGTTCATCGTGGCGGCGATGCAGGTGACGTGGTCTTTCTATTCGTTCGTCTTCATGCGCCGCATCATGAGCGAGGTGGTGGGTCTTCGCCGCAACGAGTCCACCCTGCTGGCGTTCCTGCTCTTCGGCTTTGCCTATGTCATGCTGTCGGCCATCGTTCCCGACCATTTCATGTTCTCCATGCTGCTGTTGCTCATCTCGCTCTACATCTCGGGCGTCCGCATGGCCAAAGGCCGCACCTTCAAGGTGTGGCAGAGCGTTCTCTACTTCCTGCTTACGGCAGGTACGTCGCTCAATAACGGCCTGAAGATTTTCCTCTGCGGGCTCTTCGTCAACGGCAAGCGCTTCTTCAGCCTGCGCTATCTGCTGCTGGCCGTGGCCCTGCCTGCCGCCTTCATCTGGGGACTGGCACGTCTGGAGTATCACTACCTGGTGCTTCCGGGCGAGCAACAGCGTCACAAGGCTAAGATTGAACGACAGAAAGAGCAGCGCAAGAAAGACGCCGAGCGCAAGGCAAGGGAAGAGGCCTGCCGCAAGACCGCCCAGATGCAGCCTGCCAAGGCTGACACATCCCCCACCACACCATCACCCAAACGCCAACACCCAACACCCAAACGCCAGATCCAAGGCAAGCCTCTGGCCAAGGGTGAGTTTACGCGATGGACCGACATCACCACCTCGCGCACGGAGTCAATCGTTGAGAATCTCTTCGGCGAGAGCATACAACTGCACACCGAACACCTTCTGCAAGACATCATGAGGCGACGGCCGATGTTCGTGCACTACACTTACTGGTGGAACTATGCCGTCGAGGCGCTCGTGGCGATGCTCTTCATTGCCGGCATCTGGATGGGGCGACGCAGCCGTTTTCTCTGGCTCGCCATGTCGTTTTTCCTGCTCGACATGCTGCTCCATGTGGTGCTGGGATTCGGCCTCAACGAGGTGTACATCATGACCGCCCACTGGATCTACGTCATCCCCATTGCAATGGGCTTCCTGCTGCGCGGCCTGCAAGGCCGCTGGCGAACAGGCATGGGCATCGTCGTGTCGCTGCTCACGGCCTACCTATTTATATATAATGTGTCGCTCATCGCCCAGTATCTGCTATGAACACGTTCCGCCTGAAGCGCGAGGAATGGCTGCCCGCCCTGGTGTTCCTCGTCCTGCTGCTTTTCTTCCACGGGCTCATCGTCAGCAAGTTCTGGGTGCTCTTTGCCGACTATTTCCATGCCGACTCGTGGCGCATCTTCATGCGCAACTACCACATGTCGGGCTTTGACCCCATCAGCTACAGCGTGCTCACGCAGTGGAACCTGGGATTCAGCGTTGTGCGCCACCCGTTGCTGGCCTTCCTGCTCTATCCGCTCTACGGGCTCAACCAGCTCCTCTGGTCGCTCACCGGAGCCAACTGCGCCCAGCTCATCATGGCGGCGCTGCTGCTGTTCTGCGGGTTCTACGCGTTCATTTTTATCTATCGCACGCTGCGCGAGGTCATCTGCGTGGGCCGGAGTGACGCCGTCATGCTTGCCTTTTTCTTCTTCGGCTGCGCCTATATCCTGCTGGCGCTCTTCGTGGCCGACCACTTCTGTCTCTCACTGTTCCTCCTCACGCTCACCCTCTATGTGTCTGGCCGCAAGATAAAAGCCCATGAGCGCTTCACAAGGTGGCAGATGCTGCTGCTCTTCGCGCTCACGGCGGGCGTCACGCTCTCCAACGGCATCATCACATGGCTGTGTGTTTGGGTCACCAACGGTCGCAGTTTCTTCCGCCCGAAGACGCTTCTGCCCGCGCTTGCCGTGTCGCTGCTGATGCTCGGTCTGGGCTTCTACATCGATGCCGGATGGCGGGGCGACGAGGCTGCAGGTGCCGTGGGCGGATGGGTGGACACGCAGACGCCGCGCGTGGACACCGTGGTTGAGAACCTGCTGGGCGAAAGCATCCAGCTGCACCGGAATCAACTGCTGGGCGACGTTCTGATGCGCCGGCCCGTCATCGTGCGCTATTCGTGGGCGGCACAATACGTCGTCGAGGCTGTCATCGTGGCACTCTTCCTGTGGGGAGTATGGCGCGGACGCCGCGAGCGTTTTCTCCATCTGCTCATGGCCTGCCTTGCCTACGCCTTGCTGCTTCACCTGATCGTGGGCTTCGCCATCAACGAGGTCTACATCATGGCCTGCCACTGGCTGTGGGTCATTCCGCTCTCCATGGGCTACCTGTTTGCTGCGCCATCGGCCGTCACTTCACAAAAGCACCCGGCAACCACCCCACTTCTCCCTTCTCCCTCCCTAAACAGGGAGGGCCGGGGAGGGTCTCCTCTCCGCATCATCCTGTGGGCCATCACCCTCTATCTGTGGGTTTATCACACCCTCCTGCTCTATCACTACCTCACGTGGCCACTGAGCTACTGAACAAAGAACAGCACCTCGCCGCCGGCCATCCAAAAAGCCGCCCGACAAAGGACAAAACAGGGCTTCCTACTTCTTCTTGCAATCGATTACCCAACACATGTAAAAAAAAAGGAAGAAGAAGAGAACAGGTTTGCAGAATTATGCGTATCTTTGCAGCAAATCAAGCTAACCCTTACGCTTATGACAACAAGAAAGCACCTTTTCAGTCTTTTACTGATGCTGCCCATGTTGCTGGCAGCGCAGACCGTTACGTCGCCCAACGGCAATATCGCCGTCACTTTCTCACTGACAGATAACGGACGACCCACCTATGAAATGACCTACAAGGGCAAGGCCGTGGTCAAACCCTCCCACCTGGGACTCGAACTGGCCAAGGACAAACACGCCTCAAGAGGTCTCGATGAGACAGACCTGATGGACAACTTCAGCGTGGCCGACGTGCAGACGTCTCAGTTCGACGAGACGTGGAAGCCCGTCTGGGGCGAGACGGCCACCATCCGCAACCACTACAACGAGATGGCCGTGACGCTGCAACAGACAGTGGCAATCCCCATACGCGCTGCCCAAGGCAACGAGCGCGGCCTGGGCGTCAAAAACAAGACACGCAAGATGGTGGTGCGTTTCCGCGTCTACGACGACGGAATGGGACTGCGCTACGAGTTCCCTCAGCAAGAGGACCTCATCTATTTCCTCATCAAGGAAGAGCACACTGAGTTTGCCATGGCCGGCGATCATACGGCTTGGTGGTTGCCCGGCGACTATGACACGCAGGAGCAGATGACACAGCAGACGAAGCTCTCTGAGATAAGAGGACGCATGAAAGAGGCCGTGAACTGGGGCAACTCGTCGGTGGCCGTGTTCTCAGAGACGGGTGTGCAGACTTCACTCCAGATGAAAACCGACGACGGACTGTACATCAACATCCACGAGGCTGCATGTCTGGACTACGCCACCATGCACCTGGAACTGGTGGACGCGCAGACCAAGGCCCTCAGCACGCAGCTTGGAGGCGGCAGCAATGCCTATACGCCCAACCCGAAGCCGTCGCCCTATCCGCTGCCCGCGCCATTCACGTTCGTCAGCCACCTCACACCCGACGCCACAGGACTCAAAGGTGCCATGCAGACACCGTGTGAGACACCGTGGAGAACCGTCATGGTGAGCGACGACGCCCGCGACATGCTCTCCTCGAACCTTATCCTGAACCTCAACGAACCCTGCGCACTGGACGACACATCGTGGATTCATCCCACGAAATACTGTGGTGTCTGGTGGGAGATGATTGTCGGCAAGAGCAACTGGAACTACACCAACGACTTCCCCTCGATAAAGCTCGACCGGATTGACTGGAACAAGGTGAAGCCCAACGGACGCCACGCTGCCAACAACGAGAAGGTGCGCCGCTACATCGACTTCGCCGCCGACAACGGCCTCGACGAGGTGTTGGTGGAAGGATGGAACGTAGGATGGGAAGACTGGGCCAACATGTGGAAGCGCGACGTCTTCGACTTCGTGACGCCCTATCCCGACTTCGACATCAAGGCGCTGAACGACTATGCCCACTCGAGGGGTGTGAAACTGCTGATGCACCACGAGACTTCGTCGAGCGCGCAGAACTATGAACGACACCTGAAGGAGGCCTACGAACTGATGAACCGCTACGGCTACGACGCCGTGAAGACGGGCTATGTGGGCGACATCATACCGCGCGGCGACCACCATTACTCACAGTCGATGAACAACCACTACCTGTATGTCATCAAGGAGGCCGCCAAGCACCACATCATGGTCAACTCCCATGAGGCCACACGCCCGACGGGCATCTGCCGCACCTATCCCAACCTGGTGGGCGGCGAAAGCGCACGCGGCACCGAGTATGAGGCGTTCGGCGGCAACAATCCCGACCACACCTGCATCCTGCCTTTCACACGTCTGCAGGGCGGACCGATGGACTACACGCCCGGCATCTTCGTAACGAAGCTCAACGAATGGAGCGACAACACGTCGTGGGCGCGCATCACCATCGCCGGAACGCTGGCTCTCTACCTCACCATGTACAGTCCGCTGCAGATGGCCGCCGACCTTCCCGAGCACTATGCGAGATATATGGACGCCTTCCAGTTCATTCGCGACGTGGCTTGCGACTGGGACGACTCGAAGTATCTGGAGGCTGAGCCGGGCGACTACATCACCGTGGCTCGCAAGGCCAAGGGAACCGACAACTGGTTCATTGGGGGAAAGTGCGACGAGAACGGCCACAAGTGCAACGTGAAGCTGGACTTCCTCGACAAGGGAAGGAAATATGAATGCACCATCTACGCCGACGCACCCAACGCCCACTACGAGAAAAACCCGCAGGCCTACGTCATCACCAAGCGCACCGTGAAGAAAGGCGACGTGCTGAAAATGACAGAGGCACCCGGCGGAGGCTTTGCCGTTTCACTGATAGCAAAATAAACACGAACAGAACATGAAGAGAATAATATTCGCATCACTTTTGACCATGATGACGGCAACAAGCCATGCCCAGGACTTTTCATTCGATGAAGTGACCTATACGCCACAGGCAACCACCTTCAGACTCTTCGCACCAGCGAAGGCAAAGGTCTTTGTGGAGTATGATGAGTCATGCGACACGGCTGCCGTTTCCAAGGTAAAGAAGCTGAAGATGAAACTGGGTAAGGACGGTATATGGACTGCTACGGTGAATAAAGACCTCAACCACCACTCCTATAACTTCATTGTGGACGGCAACCGGTCGAACGGTGTCTTCGCCAAGGCTGTCGGAGTGAATGGCTCCTACGCCCTCGTCCTCGACATGAGGGAAACCAATCCCCAAGGGTGGGCCGACGACAAAAGGCCGGCGGTGAAGTCACCTGCCGACCTCGTCATCTACGAAATGCACCACCGCGACTTCTCTATCGACCCGTCGTCGGGCATTGTCAACCGCGGCAAGTTCCTCGCACTGACGGAGCCAAAAGCCATCAACCACCTGAAGGAACTGGGCGTGAATGCCATCCACATCCTGCCCAGCTACGACTTCGGTTCGGTGGACGAGACGCGCCTGCAGGACAACAAGTACAACTGGGGCTACGACCCTGTGAACTACAATGTGCCGGAAGGTTCCTACAGCACCAATCCCTACGACCCCACCTGCCGCATCCGCGAGTTCAAGCAGATGGTACAGGCCCTTCACAAGGCTGGCATTCGCGTCGTCCTCGACGTGGTGTATAACCACACCTACGACATTGAACACTCCAACTTCCAGAAGACATATCCCGATTACTATTACCGTAAAAACGCCGACGGCTCCTACTCCAACGGCTCTGGCTGCGGCAACGAGACGGCATCCGAACAGCCGATGATGCGCCGGTTCATGATAGAGAGTGTCAAGCACTGGATCAACGAATACCACATCGACGGCTTCCGCTTCGACCTGATGGGCGTGCACGACATTGAGACGATGAACGCCATCCGCAAGGCTGTGGACGCCATCGACCCCACCATCTTCATCTATGGCGAGGGCTGGAGCGCCGGCAGCTGTGCCTATCCGCAGGAGAAGCTCGGCATGAAGGCGAACATCCAGCAGATGCCGCGCATCGCCGCCTTCAGCGATGAGCTGCGCGATGCCCTGCGCGGTCCGTTCAGCGACGACACGAAAGGTGCCTTCCTGGCTGCCATTCCTGGGGAAGAAGAGAGCGTGAAGTTCGGCATCGTGGGCGCCATCAGCCATCCACAGGTGGACCTCTCGAAGGTGAACTACTCGCAGAAGCCGTGGACCAATGAGCCCACGCAGATGATCAGCTACGTGTCTTGTCACGACGACATGTGCCTCGTAGACCGCCTGATGGCCAGCATCCCGACGCTGAAAAGCGCCCGCTTCTCTGCACTCAGTGCCCAGCAGAAAGACGAGCTCATCCGCCTCGACCTGCTGGCCCAGACCGCCGTATTTACCTCTCAGGGCGTGCCCTTTATGCTGAGTGGCGAGGAGATGTTGCGCAATAAGAAAGGCGTGCACAACTCGTTTGAGTCGCCCGACAGCATCAACCATCTGGACTGGGAAAACCTCAAGACCTACCCGCAGGTGTTCCGCTACTACAAGGACCTCATCCAGTTGCGCAAGAACCATCCGGCCTTCCGCCTGGGCAGTGCCGACCTGGTGCGCCGCCATCTGGAGTTCCTGCCCTCGCCGGACTGCACGGTTGCCTTCCGCCTAAAGAACCATGCCGGAGGCGACAAGTGGCAGACCATCTACGTCATTCTGAACAGCAACCGCACGCCGCAGACCATCACCCTGCCCGAAGGCAGCTACGAAACGGTGTGCGAAGAGGGACGAATCACCGAGAACGGCATCAGCCATTTCACCGACAACAAGGTGACCGTGGCACCGCAGTCGGCGGTCATCCTCCACGACTGATGCGGCGCCGGGCGCCTGAATATTGAACCCACCCCTGCCCTCCCCAAGGAAGGGGTCCTGCAAAAAGCTGAGAAAAGGAAGCAAAGAGATGTCCTCTCACCGTTCAACGCTCATCACTCCCTCCCTTGGGGAGGGGCAGGGGTGGGTTTCACTTATCACTTATCACTTTTCACTTATCAAGACAATGAAGAAAATCACCCTTACACTCCTGCTTCTCGCAGCAACCATGACCATGACAGCAGCCAGCAAGACCGCCATCACCCGCATCGATCCCACCAACTGGTTTGTGGGAATGAAGAACCCAAGCGTGCAACTGATGGTGTACGGAACCAACATCGGCAGCGTGAAAGACGTTTCCACCGACTATCCCAACGCACGCATCGACAGCATCGTGCGCCTCGACAGTCCCAACTACCTGCTGGTCTACCTCAACCTGCAGGGCGCACAGCCCGGCACCATGACGCTGCGTTTCGACAAGAAGAAAGTCAGCTACCAGCTGCTTCCCCGCGAGATGAGCGGCGACAAGCGCATGGGCTTCACCAATGCCGACGTGCTCTACATGCTCATGCCCGACCGCTTTGCGCAGGGCCCCGGCCACAACCCGCAGATGAAAGGGCTCAATGCCTACAAGGAAGACCGCACGCAGCCCAGCCTGCGCCACGGCGGCGACATCGAGGGCATACGCCAGCACCTCGACTATTTCAAGGAACTCGGCGTCACGGCACTCTGGCTGACGCCCGTGCTGGAGAACAATTCGCCCGACAGCGACAACGGATTCTCCACCTACCACGGCTACGCCACCACCGACTACTACCGCGTAGACCCGCGCTTCGGCACCAATCAGGACTACCGGCAGCTCTGCAACGAAGCCCATCAGAAAGGGCTCAAGGTCGTCATGGACATGATTTTCAACCACTGCGGATTCGAACATCCGTGGGTGGCCGACATGCCTACGAAGGACTGGTTCAACCTGCCTGAATGGCTCGAAGAGTCCAACGGCACCAGCAACCCCACCAATACACACTTCCAGCAGACGAGCTACAAGCTCACGCCGGTGAGAGATCCCTACGCCTCAAAAGTAGACCTTAAGGAGACGACAGAGGGATGGTTCGTGCCCACAATGCCCGACCTCAACCAGCGCAACCACCATGTCATGACCTACCTCATTCAGAACTCCATCTGGTGGATTGAGACCGTAGGCATCGACGGCATACGCATGGACACCTACCCCTACGCCTTTGCCGAGGGAATGGCACGATGGATGAAGGAGCTCGACACGGAGTATCCCAACTTCAACACCGTCGGCGAGACATGGGTCACAGAGCCCGCCTACACGGCTTCGTGGCAGAAAGACTCGCGGCTGAGCAAGAGCAACAGCTACCTGAAGACCGTCATGGACTTCGCCTTCTTCGACCGTCTGTCCATGGCCAAGAACGAGGAGACCGACGACTGGTGGCAGGGGCTGAACCGCCTCTACAACTCGTTCTGCTACGACTATCTCTACGAAGACCCGACCCACGTGATGGCGTTCATCGACAACCACGACACCGACCGCTTCCTGGGCAACGGCACCGACACGCTGGCACTGAAGCAGGCGCTCGCCCTGCTGCTCACCGTGCCGCGCACGCCGCAGCTCTACTACGGCACCGAGATACTGATGAACGGCACCAAGGAAGTCACCGACGGCTACGTCCGCAAGGACTTTCCCGGCGGTTTCCCTGGCGACAAGCGCGACTGTTTCACCGCCGAGGGCCGCACGCAGGCACAGCAGCAGATGTTCACCTGGCTCAGCCGCCTGCTCCACTGGCGGCAGGGCAACGACGTCATCATCAAGGGCAAGACCACGCAGTTCATCCCCTACAAAGGCATCTACGTGATTGCGCGCCAGCTGGGCAACCGCACCGTGCTCACCATTCTCAACGGCAAGCGCGACAAGGCCGTCATGGACCTCAGCCGCTATGCTGAGGTCATCGGCGACCACAAGCAGGCCACCGACGTCATCACAGGCCGTACCGTCCGCCTGAACGACACGCTGACCCTGCGCCCGCGCCAGTCGCTCATCATCGAGTTCTAAGGCTGTTCCTCTATAACCGCCAAATGAAGACCCGCCTCCTTCCCGAAATCGGTCAAGGAGGCGGGTCTTTCATTATTCATAACTCAACTTTCGCAAGTTGATGGAGTTCAGGAGTTACAGGAGTTACAGGAGTTCAGACAATACTTCCAACCCCTGTAAACTGACGCAAAGAGAGCCTTCAGCACTATCGTCTGCGACTCCTGTAACTCCTGCGCTCGGCCAAGGGCATCAGGCCTTGGACGCTCTGCTTGCAGAGAACTCCTGAACTCCAAGAAGTTGAGCGAATGCGAAACTTGAATTCATAATCTCACAAGACATCAGATAAGATGCTGAAGGCACTATTGAAACAAAATACAAAAAGGCAGGTCTATCTATAAACCCATCCACCTGCTTTAGGTATATGACATCGGGACAAAGATTACTTGTCGTTGTAGTGTTCCTCCATCTGAATGACAAGCACAGAAACACGTGTATCGTAAATGTCATATATAATGCGGTCGTCGGCTGTAATATGACGCGAATAAGTTATATCGTTACCGCCAACCAAAGCTTCTGGATGTCCTATTCCTGTACGCGGATGCTGCATAATATCCATGAGCACAGCCGTCGCTTTCTTAAAAAGGCGCGGATTAGATTTCTTCCATTTCCTGAGCGTCTTGTCTGCCTGCTTGGAAAACTCAATCTTGTACGTCATAGGCTGTCGAAGTATTTCTGCATTTCCTCTGTGGTGTTGCAGACGACAGTCTCACCACGCTCAGATTCCCTCCGAGCTTTTTTTATGTTTCTATGCATGGCAGGCGAAATGGTATGATCGTCGCTGATGCGAGCCATGCGCACCGAGGCAATGCCGCGGATCAACTTCAGCGCTTTTCTGATTTCTGTTGCCATGGCATCGTCTTCCAGCGTCACAATCATCTGGGTTGTCTGATGTGTTCGGGGTGATACTTCCATAATTGCAATGTTTTGAAACGTTTCCGCTGCAAAGTTACAAATAATTCCGCAGACTTGCACATCATCCGCTCACTTTTTTGCTTTCATGGGCATGCTGCAAAGGCGTCTATGCAGAAGGTCGTGTAGGCATAAATTTTCAAGTTCTCCTGTCCGCCATACGCATGCTTCACAGAAACAACGGCGGCTATACTTTACCTTCTCCCGGTCTACAACCGACGAACCAGTCCACGTCAGCGCCTTCGCAAAGGGTGCGCACCACGCGGCTGGTCTGTCGGTTTCCTGTTTCTCCACCATCGTGATGTCCGGCAGGCAGGAAGCAACATTCCACTCGCCGGATGCTGCCCTTAAGGCGGAAATCGGCGGGATTCGCCACACCCTCGCTCCTGACAGCCAGACGAAAGCGCCCCAGACCGTCGACCACAACGACCTGACTTTTGCCCAGCGCAAGCCGCATCTCGCTCACCAGTTCGTCGATGATGCCCTTCACCTCGCCGGGTCGGAATGTCGTGTTCTCACAGATGCGCCGCGCCAGTTCCTCCGTGTGTACTTCGCCGGTGTGAACCGTCTGCGCATACCATTTACCAAAGCTACTCTTCGTAGCATTCTTGCTTTGACTCAATTTGATGAAAACTGCCATGATAATCTTGTGTTTCTTTCGAGTCCCGTCCAGCGTTTCTCTGTAGAACGAGGCCTTCAGGACCCATATTAGATTGATAAGGTTTGAAAACTGCTGTGTGCAGGCAACACACTTCGTTGTCGCAATCACAGTGCAAAGGTACTGCTTTCGTCAACCGAAATCAAGTTTTTTGCCGGTTTTTGGTGGGTAGATTGTCGGTTTCGGCGAGCGAAACCGCCGTTTTTTGTAAACGAAGCCATTGGATTCGTCCAACGATTCCATTGATTTCGTTCAACCATTTCAATGGATTCGTTCAACCATTCCATTGGTTTTGTTTCAGCAAACTGCCGCTTTTGTTGTTCCCATCCGCCATTGTCGCCGTTCATTTCCGGCAGTTTTGGCCGGGAACATGGGCGACCTCGCCCGCTGAAGCGCTTTATATTGAACACCGAGACACTGAGATGCAGAGATCTTGTGCAAAGAGAAAAAAGCTCTGTGCCCCTGAGTCTCTGTGTTCAATCTATCAGCAGGGCGAACAAGTTCGAACGTCGCATGCCTATGGAGTTTGGGAGTTTAGGAGTTTTCGCGGCCGCTGGAGTCTGGACAGTACTACAATTCTACCGAACGAAATACAGGAGTTCCCTGCCGCTCGACCTTGGTCGCTCTGCCTGCAGAGAACTCCTGAACTTCCTAAACTCCCAAACTCCTTAGGCGAAGTCTACTTCACCACGACCTTGCGACCATTCTTCAGGTAGATGCCCGGTGCGGTGGGTGGCGTAGTCAGGCGCTGACCTCCGAGGGTAAACCATGTCTCCTGACCGCCATCTGTCGGCGTATGGGTGACGATACCTGTGGGCACGTTGCTGGTAAATGAGAAGTCAGCCTCGCACATGTTAGTGAAACTTCCGCCCACTTTCTTTTTGTAGTAGAACACGATGTAGTAGTTGTAGCCCGCCTCAAGACCATCGAAGGGGAACACAACATCCTGTGTGGCACCAGCCTTGATGAGGGTTGGCGGAAGGTTAATCGTCGTAACGTAGCTATATTGATTGTCAGTCATAATGAACAAATTTGCCTGCAGCTGCTCGAAATAGTCGTTGGTGGAGTTGTTCTTAACGCGAAGTGTGGCCGAGCCGTTTGGCTGTGCGTCTATGCTGATGCTCACCTTACTGAGGCTTATCTCGTAGGTCGGTGTGGCAGCAATGGTGACGTTGCCCTGCCCCACGACGTTTCTGCCCTCTTCATCGGTGCATATCCACACCATGTAGTTGCCGGCCGACAAGGGCTTGAAATAGAAGGTGTAGGTGTCACTTTGTCCTTCCTCTATGGCGGCGTTGACACTGTAGCGGAAGCTTCCCTTATTGCTCGACGAGGTGCTGGCGAAGAGATAGAGGGGCAGTCCGTATTCATTGCCAGTGGACTTCACCGTGACGTCGACGGGCTGCAGCGAATTGGCGAATTTGTTGCCCGTAAAGGTCATCTTGGTCATCTGCAGGTTGCGCTCCACCTTCACAGTGGTCTGGGCCACCACGTTCTCACCGCTCCAGTCGGTAGTGAGCCATACATTGTAGGTGCCAGCCTGGTCTGCCTTGAATGAGAGCGTGCGTTCCTTGGTGTTGCCCGAGAGAATCTGGATGTTTGTATAGTCGCGCGGAGATCCCTTGTCGGTCGTGGTACTGGCAAAGAGGCAGAAGTAGCCCTTGTAGTTGTCGCCCATGTTCTTCACCTTGAACGTCATGGTCTGAGACGAGTTGGGCTGGCGAGCGCTGATGCAGGTAAAGTCCGTAATCTGCAAGTCGACCACTGGATGCTGCACAATAGTGATGCCGCTGTTGGTGACGTTCACGTCATAATAGAGGCTGGCAGGCCTTGCCCTGACCCATCCGCTGGCGTCTTTCTCCTTGCTGATGAACACCAGTGTGTGCTTTCCTTTGGCCAGATTGTAGGTGGAGACGTCGAACTCGAGGTAAGAGGTCCACCAAGAACCGGAAGGTAGTTCCCAGGACTGGAAGTAGTCATATTGCGTGTCGAGCGCGGTAACGGTTCCGTTTGAATTCAGCTCTCCAATGCCGAGAGCGAGGCATGCCGCATTGTCATTGCCATTCTGCAACTGTGCCTTGATGACGGTTCCGTCCACCGAGGCATCTCTGGCTGTTGCCACGATGCCTGTTATGACGGGCTCTTCCCATTCATCATCGCCGCTGGACGTGCCACTGGGCGTTGTGCCGGTGTTGGGCTGTAGGCCAATAATGGCGCTCACCGAAAGCGCAAAGCCGTTGTCCACCTTGCCGTCGCTATACACAGAAGAACCATTGTAGGGATTGGTTGCATTCAGCTTGAAGTATCCGTTGTATTGTCCGCCCCAGCCCCAGTTGAAGTGGTAGAATCCCTCTTTGTAGCCATCGCAGAGATAGGCGTGGCCGCCCTGGTCACCGCTACCACTGAAGATGACGGGCCGCTTGGCCTTCAGCTCATTGTAGATGAGCTCATCCCATGCGCTGATGGTGTAGGACGAGCGGTTGACATATTGCCAGGTATAGGGGTCGTAGTCGAAATAGTCGACCATGCCTTTCGACAAGGTTACAACGTTGGCGGCGGAACCATCGAGCCCATAATCCATTTCTGCCGCATAGCCACAGTACTTCATGAGCTGCGAAACAGCCTTTTCGCTGTTCGTCCCCACGTCAGCTTTGGTGTAGACAGTCTTCATGGCAGCCCAGTTGAATTTGATGGCTGGCAGGGCGGCAAGTACACCAAGGGTGGCGTTGGACTCGTATTGTGGCACCACCTTGGTGGCTTTCTGCGGATACTGATAATAGTACATGAGCTGTGCGCCTGCGGTGGCAACGCAACCCGTCAGGGTGTGTTTGCTGTCGATGGTTGGTGTCAGTGTGTTGTAGATGTAGCCCGTTTCGGTGGAGGAACCCTGATTCCACTTGGTCTTGATGAGCGGCTGTATGGCGGAATGCTGGGCAACCATCATAGGCGACTGTGCGCCCTGCTGCTTCGGCGACTGCGGCAAACTGTTGATTTCGTCGGCCACCCGCACGAGCCAGTCACGGAAGTTGTCGGGCAGATGCCGTTCGTCGTAGCAGCCCTCGTCCACATAGCCGAGAATGGGAGCTGCACGGTCGTCGCCGGCAACGATGACGAAACCCTTGCTGGCAGCGGCGTTGAACACGTAGAGAGGCTGATGGTCTGTGGCGGCAGACTGGCCCGGTGCGTAGCGCACTTCGCCTGTTATCGAGGTGCCACGCTGAGAGAAGAAGTTCTGGGCCTGCAGGCGTGCCTGCTGCTTGCCGATGGGTCCGGCCATGGCAATGGTCGCCATGAGCAGGATAACGGTAGTGATGATAGATCTTTTCATAACAGATAGTTTTAATGGGGGCAAAGATACGAAAAAAGGATGAGAACAGCAAAAAAACTGAAAAGAAAAAGAACGAGGGGAAGAGGAAAGGAGGAGGGAAGGCCCCAAAGGCCCAAAACTGAGAAGTGAGAGGGGGAAGACACTCCCCCCTCTCACTTCTCACTTATCACTTAATTCAAGTTTCGCATTCGCTCAACTTCTTGGAGTTCAGGAGTTCAGGAGTTACAGGAGTTCAGACGATAGTGCTGAAGGCTCTCTTTGCGTCAGTTTACAGGGGTTAGAAGTATTGT
>JAFWQE010000050.1 GCA_017509155.1 Prevotella sp. | reverse complement strand
TTACAGGAGTTACAGGAGTTCAGACAATACTTCCAACCCCTGTAAACTGACGCAAAGAGAGCCTTCAGCACTATCGTCTGTAACTCCTGTAACTCCTGAACTCCTGAACTCCAAGAAGTTGAGCGAATGCGAAACTTGAATAATAATTTCTGTCCAGCCCGTTCCTGTTCATGGAAATTTGGCGCGAAAACATGAAAAAATGGCGAAAACGTTTGGCCGTTTGGCGGGAAATGCTTATATTTGCACGGAAATATAAACACTAAAAACTTGAATCTTATGAAGTATTCTGTACACAAACTGAATACGAGGATGGTGGCCATGGTCATCATGCTCGTCTGTTTTGGCACCCTGACCGTGCGCGGTGCGTCGCTCAGCGATTGCCTTCTGAGGATTGCTGACGTGGATGTGACGACCGACAACGCCGCCAACGTGACCGCCCCCGAAGGGTCGGGCTGCGAGATTTCGGGCGTTTCGTATGACGTGGCATCGCATACGCTCACGCTCGACAATGCCGTCATCAAGGCTCCGCGCACTGGCTCAGACTACGGCCCCAATGCTATCTGGTACATCAAGTTTTCTCCAGACGGCCCCGACCTGACCATCCGCCTTATCGGCAAGAGCTACATCGAGACCGCCTACGAAGCCATCTATGTGACGGGCAACCTTATTATAAAGAGCGGCCACCCGGACTCGCGGCACCGGCCGGTGCTGCAGGTCCGCGTGACCGACGTAAACCGCTTTTCTTTCAGCGGCATCGACATAGGCACGCAGGACGATGAGTACCTGTACTCAACCCTTGATATCTATGATTGCGACGTGGACGTGGAGTCGCCCGCCCCCGCCATCCTGGGCTTCGACAACTACGGCGACGGCCGTTTCGTCAGCCTGAATGTGAACCTTCACGGCATTGCCACGCTGAGGGCCAAGACCCGCAGCACCAGAGAGACGGAGGGTGCGCTGAAGAACGTGGTCTCCATCGACTATGATGACAATACGGACGGCTCCAGATTCCAGATGCCGCGCAATGTGGAGTATAACTCTGGCCTGATGAACTTCACGGAGGACGGCGAAACTCCCTATTATGCGAAAGAGGTGCGCGTGGCGTCGCATATCGACTTCGCAGACCCGGAGGTGGAGCGGCTCTGCGTGGAGAACTGGGACGAGAACGCTGACGGAAAGCTCGACAACATTGAGGCAAGCCGCGTGACCAACCTGGGCTACGTGTTCCAGGACAATGAGGAAATCTGGTGCTTCGACGAGCTGGATGAATTCTATGGCCTTGAGAACATCAGCCAGGCATTCCAGGGATGTACGAACCTGAGCGGCGTGACGCTGCCCTACTATCTGAAGACCACTGGCCATTGGGTACTCCGGTATTCAAAGGTCGGCTACGTCTCCATTCCGCCCTATGTGGAGGAAGTCAGCAACTGGGCGTTCAACGACTGCAGCGAGCTGACCGATGTGGTCTTTGAAGGCGAAGGGCGACTCACCAACATCGGCGAGAACGCATTTCGCGATGCTCCCCTCGTGCGCGTCGTGCTGCCACGCGGACTGAAGACCATCGGCTCGTTCGCTTTCTGGGGAACCAACCTGGAGTATGTGGAAATACCGGCTTCGGTGACCTCCATCGGGGAGTCGGCTTTCATGCAGTATAACAACAACCCGTCGAGACTGCTGACGGTGAAGATGCACGGCACGGTGCCGCCAACGCTTGGGGAGATTGCCTTCGGCGATGTGGTAGTTGGAGGCGACGGAAAGCTTGAGAGCACGTTCAGGATCAAGGTGCCCAGCAATCCCTACGGGGCAGCGTCGACAGCCACGGTCTATAAGAATGCATCCGAAAACTGGAACTACTACCGCGACTACATCGAAGAATGGAGCAGCTATGGCATCAGCGTGGCCGGCGTGGAACTCTGTGAAGACAACCTCGGCGCCGACGGACAGCTGGTCTATTACAACGGATTCACAACGGTAGAAGGTGTGTTCTACGACCCGCAGACTGAGACGCTCACGCTCGACAATGCCTACATCCGTTCCTGTGTGCCCGGAGACTATGCCATCAAGAAAACCTCGCTCACCAACAAAGACCTGAACATCAGACTCAAAGGTGAAAGCAGAATAGAAAGCGACGGAGGAGCCATCTACAGCGAGGGAAGGGTGGAAATCAGAAGCCTGGACGGCGTGTACTACACGAATCGCCCCAGTCTCTCCATCAATACCGGCCAGAGTTGCATCGTGTTCGACAACTCAGATTTCTCTTGCGAGCTCGGCCTTGAGATAAACAATGTGATTATGGTCATGGGGGTGAGATTCGGCCATTGCATCGACGGCGGTTCGGCAAAAGACAGCGATCCCAATTCAGACATGTACATCCAGGTGGGGCAAAAGGCCACGGCACACTTCGTCAGTGCCAGCGTGCGCGCAACGTCGCCTGATTTCGTGGTGATGCAGAACCTCTCGGGCTTCTCGTGCGACAATTGCCACTTGATCTATCCTGCTGACGTCAACGACCCGACCGATACCGCCATGGACCAAGTGCGCATAGGCAACGGCATCGTCTTCCAGGATGACAAGGTGAAGACGCTCTGCGTGGCCAACTGGGACAGCAGTGAAGACGGAGAACTCGACGAGTGGGAGGCCGCCGACGTGTGGGACCTGGGCAGCGTGTTCACCGGCAACGAGGAGATAGAAGAGTTTAGCGAGCTGAGCTACTTCACAGGACTGTACGAGATCGGCGACGAAGCCTTCAAGGGCTGCACCTCGCTCCAGTGGGTGGAGATTCCCCATGGCGTGATGCGCATCGGCAAGGATGCCTTCGCCGGATGCTGCAATATGACGTGGCCTGGCCTGCCCGACAAGGTGGAGGTGGTGGACGACCGCGCCTTCGAAGGGGTCTTGAAGGAGAACATCTCGCTGCCCTACTCACTGTGGTGGGTGGGCGACGATGCCTTCAGCAGCTGCATGGGCGTCAACATCGATCGTGACAACCAGTACAAGTATCGGCTGGAGCACATCGGGGCGCGAGCCTTCCTTGGCTGCGGCTGGCTCGAGGTGATACCAGAGAACGTGACCTACATCGGCGATGAGGCCTTTGCTCCGCTCTCCCAGCCGGATTATGAATTCCAGAATTCACTCTATCTCACCGTCTATGCCACCACGCCGCCCGTCATAGGCCAGCACATCTTCGGCACGCTGCACGAAGAGTCTGAGATCTATGTGCCCGAGGGCATGGAGCGCACCTACAAGCGCGAGTGGACTGAGTACAAGGACTACATCGTCGGCGGCGACATTGCCACAGCCATCAGCCAGACCAAGGCAGACCAGCAGCGACAGGGCGTCTACTCGATCGACGGACGACTGCTGCGGCAGGGCACCAGCCTCGACGGACTGCCCAAGGGCATCTACGTGGTCAACGGAAAGAAGGTGATGAAATAAGCACAAGTCGCTTTAAGTCCAAGGAGTTTAGGTGTATGGAGTCTTACCACTCCATACTCCTAAACTCCAAAACAGCTTAAGACAACCGAAAATTCCATAAGGAGACCCTATTATGAAAACAAAAGACTTCAACCATGGTAAAAGGCTGTCGGCGGTGCTGACGGCGCTTTTGCTGGGCTGTGTGCTTGGCATGCAGGCCCAGACCGATTATTATGTGAATGTTGGTGGCATTGAAGTGACTTCAGACAACTGCAATCTCATCAACTCAGAGCCCGGAGCTTCGGACATTGTACAGGGCAATATCTCCTACGACCCGACAACCCATACGCTGACTCTTGAGGATGCCTACATTGAAACGCATCAAAGGCCATCAGAATGGGGGCCTTCTGGTATTTGGCATGTTAAGCAAGGTGAAACCGACCGTAGTGAACTCACTGTACGTCTGAAAGGTGTGAACCGAATCAAGACCGACTATTATGGCGTGTACGGTCTGAACCGCGTTACTTTTGTCAGTGGCGAGGAGTTTTCCTTCAATCGTCCTGCTCTCTACATAGAGAGCGGCTCTGAAGAGTCAATGCCATCATCGGCCATTCTCATGCATCACACCCTTTCGTGGCCTTTCACTGCAGAGGTGGTGGTGCAAGACTGTGATGTCGACATCGTTGGCTATGGTCCTGCGCTGGAAGGTAGCGACAATGTCAACGATGAAAACAAAGATGCCACCCACGTCTATCTGTCGGTGGGATGGCGGGGAACATTGCGCATGCGCACTTCGTCTCCGATGGCTAACCAGAAGATACTACATAATGTGACGGTTCTCGATTATTCAACTCGCGTCTATTCCCCCGGTGATGGCGATGTGTTCTTTAGGTATGTGGACAGTGATAACAGCTGTTTCTACAGGTATAGTGGTGGCGGTGTATTTTATCCAAAGGAAGTACGCATCACGGGCAATATCTCTTTCGACGATACGGAATTCAAGCGTATTTGTCTGGAGAACTGGGACACCGACGCTAACGGTGAACTCGACTATATAGAAGCCCGCATGGTGACTTCGCTCGGCGAGGTGTTTCGGAGAAATCAGAACATCCACCATGCTTCACAGCTCGTCTACTTCACGGGTCTGAAAGAAATCGATCCGTTTGCTTTCGAAAACTGCTCCAACCTCTCGGCCTTAGACTTGCCGTTTACGGTGAAAACCATCGGAAGTTGTGCGTTTGACAATAACACCAGCTTGCCTTTGGTGACCATTCCCAAGCGTGTGGAGACCATTGATAGCTATGCTTTCCACCATTGTGTGAACATGAACACTGTTTTCATAGAAGAGGAAAGCCGCCTGAAGACAATTGGCGAATATGCTTTTTCGCTGACTCCGCTACAGACTTTCCAGCTGCCCAGTAGGTTGGAGACCATCGGAGAGAAAGCTTTCTTTAGCAACAGTTTCAGTAGGATTGATCTGCCTTCAAGTGTTACTTCCATTGGAAAAGAAGCTTTCGTACAAAGCAGTCCTATCGTCCATGTCATTACGGTGGGGGGCTATACGCCAGCCACTATTGGAGCTGACGCCTTTGGCAGCACCGTACAAGGTTCTAATGGCTATCTGAGTCCGGGCATCCGCATACTGGTGCGCTCAGGGTATGAGAACACCTACAAGACGGCCTGGCCGCAGTATAAGAATTATATTGGTACGCGCAGGACTTACGGTGTCAGCGTGGCAGGCGTGGAACTGGCTGAGGACAATCTGACGACAGACGGAGAGTTCTTCTATAGCAACGGCATGACCGCGGCGCGCGGTGTGTACTATGATTCGTCGCACAACCGTATGACGCTGAAAGACGCCTACATCAGCTATCCGTCGGAGAAGGGCTATGCCATCGCGGGAACCACCAACATCGAGCTGGAGGGCAACAGTACGATTAAGGCAGGAAACGTCGGTATTTGTTCCGATATGTCGCTCTACATACAGAAAAGCGAGTACGGCTATGAACCGCCAAAGCTCACCATCGAGGCTGGACGGTATGGCATCAAGCTGGACAATTACAATGTTGGCCAGAACACCCTTTACTTAACTGACATCCATCTGGACATTACCACTACTGAAGGCCCCTGCATCGATGGTGGCGACTCGCAGCCTTTCGAAGACTACGAGAACGGAATCTATATTCAGGTGGGCGACATGGCCTCGATGGAAGTGGAACAAAGCCAGATAAGGCTTGTGGCTCCCCAGCGTAATGTCATCCAGAATGTCAGCTACATGAATCTGAGGAGTTGCCGCATCCTCTATCCAATCAACATCAACTATTCAGGTGAGATGGTTCAGAATACGCTCACCTGGATTCCTGTGCCCGTGTACGACGAGATGCGCATCGGCAGCTGGATAGAGTTCGTCGACAAAGAAGTCGAGAGGCTCTGTATGGGCTATGACAGCAACCGCGACGGTGGACTCGACGAATGGGAGCTTGCTGCCGTGAAGGGACTGGACAGGCAGTTTATGTACAACACTAGCATCACGCAGTTCCCCGAGTTGAAATACTTCACCGGACTTACAGAGATCAGCGACAATGTCTTCAATGGCTGTACCAATCTCTGGTGGGTAACCATACCGCCCAATGTTACACGCATCGGTGTGAGCGCTTTCGAAAACACTGGCGTCTATCCCAGTTTCAACGATAAAGTGGTTGAAATTGCCGACCGTGCCTTCTATGGCTGCAACATGCAGTCGGTGATGATTCCTTTCTCGGTGAAGACCATCGGTAAGGAAGCCTTCTACGGCAGTCTGGGATTCTACTTCCCACGCACCGATGATCCAACCATGGTGCCACAGCTTGAGACGATTGGCGAGCGCGCTTTCTATGGCTGCGAATTGTCCATGATTGAGAATCTGCCCGCGTCGCTGAAGGAAATCGGCGACGAAGCCTTTAGCGGACAAGGACAGCGCAGCGGCCAGATCTTTGTGTTAGGCGAGACTCCCGCCACCATCGGACAGCATGTCTTCGGCACACTTGACCAATTCTCGGTCATTTATGTTCCCGAAGGAACAGCCAGGACCTACAAGCGCAAGTGGGCTGAGTATAAGGACTACATCGCTGGCGACGACGATCCCATTGCCACAGGCATTCAGCAAGTAACCAGTGACAAGCCGTGGCAGGGCGTCTATTCCATCGACGGCCGACAGGTACGTCAGGGCAATAACACGGAGGGACTGCCCGCAGGCATCTACATCGTCAACGGAAAGAAAGTGAATGTTAGGTAAGCGGCTTTAGTTGTTGTGACACAGCAACATACAAAGACGGGGCGCTTGCAGAAAGCTTTCACGCAAATCAGGAAAGGTGCATCGGCCTGATGGTCGGTGCACTTTTTCGTTTCGTTCCTTTGCCCTTTCAGATATTATTGTTATTTTTGTAGCCGAAAACCAAAGGGACTCTGTAAAGATGCCCGAGAACAATAGAACAAGTGGTCGGAAGACATGGAGCAGAAAGACAGGGAATTGTTTAGGAAAATCTTATTCGATGCTGTGGCCATTGTGGTCCTGGCCCTGTTGTTGATGCCCCTACACAGCTGGGTCTACGACACTCCTTTCCTGAATTATTCGGAGAACACACAGACCTCAGCCAGCGATCTGGCCTATGCTATCCAGCGTGAGCAGGTGGCGGCGCAGCCAAGCAGCGAGATTTCCATTGTGGACATCAGCGGCATCAGCGGGTCTGACACGCGTGGCGTGATAGCCGCCCTCCTCGACACCATCTACCAAATGCAGCCGCGTCGCATTGGTGTCGACATCATGTTTCCTGCGCCTTCCCACTTCTCTGTCTACGACTCCCTGCTGGTTGCCACGGTGGAGCGCATTGCCGACAAGACCGTTTTTATTTGCGAGCTCGACTCCTACAGTCCCCGACAGAATCAGTTCCTCAGCTGCAGCCATTCCTTCTACCAAAGCGTGAAAGGCATCAGCGAGGGCTATTCAAACCTGATGCAGGATGGCGACAACAAGCCCATCAGCCAGTATAGCCTGCGACAGATGGCGGTAGACTCCACCATTGTCTATTCCTTCCCCGCTCAGATGGTCATCGACTATCTTGACGAGAGCGACTTTGCCGACAACACGCCCATTATCCGTTTTGAGCCCACCGACTTTCCTTGCATGAGCCACAACCAGCTCGATGCCGACTCTATCCGAGACCGGTTCGTGCTTGTTGGCGACATGCGTGCGCAAAGCGACAGCCACAACACGCCACTGGGCTTCATGCAGGGACTTGAAATCCACGCCTACACCATGCAGACAATGCTCGAACACAACCCCATCGGGCACACCCATGTGCTGCTGTTGTTCGTCATTGCCATCATCATCGGCTTCCTCTACACCCTCTTCGTGGTGTTTGTGGACAAGAAACTGGCCGTGGATCCCACCAACATGATGAAGTTCATCTTGCAGCAGGGACTCCTCACGATGGGTGTCACCTACGTGCTGAACCTCATTCTCGAGTACATCGCCTACGTGTCGTTCACGGTGTTCGAGACCAATTTCGGCCTTCACGCCATGCTTCCTTCCATCATCAAGCTCATTGCCTTCACCAAGGTGGTCTACTGCATTGTGCTTCCGATGCTCAGCAAGCGCTTTGGCTGGCGATGGCTGCGTCTGTCTAACTATTCCGGTTTCAGCAATCCTGACGATAAAAACAAGAATTGAGATATGAAGAGACAAGTATTGATAACACTGTTCATGCTCAGCATGGCCATGGCTGCCACGGCTGGCAACTATGTGGTTTACTATGTAAAAGGCGAGGTGAAGTGTACGCAAGGCCGTGCCACCTTCGTGTTGAAAGAGCGCAACACCGTCACCGACAAAGACGTTTTCAACCTGCCCAGTGGCGCGGTGCTCATCCTGAAAGACGAGGCCAACCACCGTCTGCCGGTGGTGAAGGGTCCCTGTCAGGGCAAGCTCAACAAGCTGGTGAAGCAGGGCAATGGCTCCATTCTGGAGCGCACGGCTGAGTTTTTTGCCCAGCTTGTCGGCAAGAGCCATTCAGACATGAAGGAGATAACAGACCACATGCGTGCCAGGGGAAGTGTGGAACGCAGGCAAACGGCCGACGGCCACACGCTCCACCGCGTGGAAAAGGTGCCTGCCATGCCTGAAGACCTGACACCAGAGGAAGGCAGAATCTTCGAGACCTACCTTGGTATGGAGCAGCTTATCTCGGAGCTGGAAAACGAGCCCTGACGCCTTTTCCGCAGGCGAGCATGCCTTATTTCGCCATCTTGCGGCCGTTCACGATGTAGATGCCATGGGGCAGTTCGCTGAATGATTGCCGCAAACGCTGACCGTCTAAGGAATAGATGGCGGCGGGAGTCTTTGTGTAAAGCATTTCGCTGATGCCGGTCGTTTCTCCGGCATCAGCTTTTTTTATGAGGATATCGTCGATGAAGAACCGTCGCATGTTGGCATAGAGCTTCAGGCGGAATGTGCCCGAGCCTTCCAGATGGATGGCGTAGGTGTTCCATCGGTGGCCCGTCATGTAGCTGCCTGTGGGATTGTCGAGCGTCAGTCCGGTTCCCTCTTCGCACTCCCACACCATGTAGGCCAGCTCGTTTCCCCATGGAGCAGCCTTGAAGGTGAGCACGTAGTTCCCGTCAAGTTGGAAGGCGGGTGTGAAGAGAACGCCGTCGTAGGTGGTGGTCCCCATCTTCAGACATCTGTCGGCGGCAAAGGCGTTGTAGTTGATCCAGCCCTCCAGGTCGTAGACGATGTGACCGCCTTTTCCTGCGCTGCTGCCGTCGAAGAGGCCGTCGTTGCCACCGTAGCCGGTGGTTTGGTCGAAGGTCTCCTGCAGGGCGATGGGGGAGGATGGGGCTTGCGGCGGTGCCGCAAGGTACGCACAGCCCGGGGCAGAAGAGGGGGTGGGCTGGGCAGACGCTAGAGTGACGACGGCGAATGTCAGGGAGATGATGAGGGGGATTTTCATGGGAATAGGTGATAGGTGGTGGGTTGGGGCGACAAGGGGTGAGCGATGGGTGGTGGTGGTTGAAAGGAGCGAAGCGGAAGGGCTATACACCAACGGCCAGCACCTGACCGCCAACAGCCATCACCCATCACCCAACACCCATCACCCATCACCCGACACCCGGGTTATTTTTTCTTCTTGAAGGCACCCTTCTTCTTGTAGAAGTCCTGCATCACGTAGAAAGCCTGCTTGGTCTGTCCACGGTCGGAAACGAGGCCTTTCCGGTTGAAGTACTGCTGTGTCTCGTGGTTCTGGCGTCGCGGCGACCGGAAGTCCATGAGAATCCATGGCGAACAGCCGCTGAACCCTGGCACCTTTTCATACATGGCCAGCGTCTTGCGGTACACCTCGGCCTGGTATTCCTCCGTCCATTTCTCGTCCTTGCTGCCAAAGCGTCCTGCCACGGCACCTGCTCCGAACTCGCTCACGAAGAACGGTTTTTCCTGTGCAAAGAACCATCGCCGCTTATCGCAGTCGGCAGGCTTGCCGCCATACCAGCCCAGATAGCAGTTGAAGCTCAGGATGTCCACCAGTTCGCTCAGCGGGTCTTCCACGGTGGTGATGTCGTCGTGCGTCTCTGTCTCCATGGCCATCGACAGGAGTCGCTCGTCGTCGTTGTCGCGCACCACCTTGGCGAGTCCGCGCAGGAAGTGGTTTCGCGGTTCAGACCTGGGCGTCTCGTTGGCCACGCTCCAGATGATGATGGCGCAGCGGTTGTGGTCGCGCATGATGTTGTCGCGCAGCTGTCGTGCCGCGTTGTTGTAGGTTTCCTGATTGCTCCAGTCGATGGTCCAGTAGACGGGCACCTCGCTCCACAGCATGATGCCCTCGCGCTCAGCCATGCGCACCATCTGTTCGTTGTGCGGATAGTGAGCCAGTCTTAGCATGTTGCAGCCCATGAACTTCGCCCATGAGATGAGTGTGGAGTCGTCCTGCTCGGTGTTGCACCGCCCTGTTCTGAAGGGCGCCTCCTCATGCACTGACACCCCTCTTAGGAACACCTGCTTGCCGTTGAGCAGCACTTTGCGTCCGTCGGTCTCAATGTGTCGGAAGCCAATCTGGTCTTTCATCTCCTCGCCGTTGCATCGCACCACCACGTCATAGAGCTTGGGGTTGTCGGGACTCCACAGTTCGGGCTTGGCCGCCAGCCGAGCCTCGGCCACTCCCTGAGCGTTGGTGCGCAGCTGTGCCATCAGTCCGAGCTCCGGAATGCGCACGTCCACCTTCACGTCGGCCATGGCCACGTTGAGCCTTGCCTTCACGAGCACCTCGTCGTAGGTGTGCTTCACGAGCCTTATCTCGTAGTCGTCCACGTGGGCCATGGGCGTTTCCACCAGCATCACGTCGCGCGTCAGTCCGCCATAGTTCCACCAGTCGCTGTTCACCGTTGGCACACCGTCGGGCCGCCGTTGGTTGTTTACGCGCACCACGAGCGTGTTCTCGCCCTTGCGCAGGTGGCTTGTCACGTCGAAGGCAAAGGGTGTGAAGCCGCCCACATGCTGGCCCACCCACTGTCCGTTGAGCCACACCTCGGTCTGGTAGTTGGACGCGCCGAAGTAGACATAGAGCACGCGGTCTTTCTTCAGCGAGTACTTGAAGTCCTTCTTATACCACATGCTGCCCTCGTAGAACAGCAGTTCGCGCCGCTGTGTGTTCCAGTCTCCCGGCACGCGCAGCGTCTCTTTGTCCGAAAAGTCATATTCCTTGTGGTCGCCCTTGGAGCGCGGTTTCTCGTTCATGAAGTAACCGTCTTTCATCGGGTTCATGCGGTAGTCGTAGAAGCCGGCGTCGTAGATGTCGACGATGGTCTGCCACCGTCCGTTCAGCGAGGTGGTCTGGCGGCCATACACGTTTTGGAGAACTGTCACGGCCTTTGCCTGCTGATGGCAGCAGCACAAGCCCACGAGAAGCAAGAGTAGTTGTCTCATTCCTATTTCTGTCTTTATTTGTGATTCGTTTTTACGGATAACCAGCGTGGCGGGGAGTGCAGGCGCCTCTCGCCATCGATGCGGACGAGGCGCCCGCGTTCCTTTTGGATGTTCTATATAATAAATATGTTACAGACCCCACCTCTGGCCCCTTCCCTTGAAGGGAGGGGAGTGGCTACCGCCGGAAAGCAAGCCGCAGGGCGCTCCCCTCCCTTCAAGGGGAGGGGCCAGGGGTGGGGTCTGTATCTGTTACTATACATGTCTGCTTTCGCTATGACGAAAAGTTTGCTGCAAAGGTAAGTAAAAATATCGACATTCCACCCATCATGCGCAAGGCGAGTACTCCGTAATTTACATTTGTTCACAAAGCAACCCCTCGGTTTTAACACTCCATCTTCGTGTGGCTGGCTTATTTCCGGTGAAAAGACTCTTCGTGGCAAATGGTGCGAAGAGACGTTTTCTTGTAAAGCCTTGACTGTCAGACGTTTGAAGGTTTCTTGCAAAATTGGCCGGTGAAAAGCGCCAGTTTTGAGGAGGCAAAATGCCGGTTTTTCCTAGCAAAACCGCCAGTTTACGAAAACGAATCCAATGGTTTTGCGAGGCTATTCCAATGAAATTGTTGAACGAAATCAATGGAATCGTTGAACAAAATCAATGGAATAGGTTTTTGAAAATGGCGGTTTTCATCAGAAAAACTGCCGTCTTTTTTGAAGAAAACTGCCAGTTTTTTGTCGTTATTCTGCCGGTTTTACAGTCTTAATTCAAGTTTCGCATTCGCTAAACTTCCTGGAGTTCAGGAGTTCAGGAGTTGCAGGAGTTCAGACGATAGTGCTGAAGGCTCTCTTTTCGTCAGTTTACAGGGGTTGGAAGTATTGTCTGAACTCCTGTAACTCCTGAACTCCTGAACTCCATCAACTTGCGAAAGTTGAGGTCTTAACCCCTCACTTTGCTATCCCAGAGTTGGCAAAAAGTGGGTAGACCACCTTCAGACTCGTCTACGGAGATCATCAGGAAGGCCGAAAAAGAGTGACTGAAAAGGCCCTCCGAAAATTAACAATCGCCCCGCCGATTTAACAGATTTTTATGCGCTGTTTCCCCTCCGTATGGATAAAATGTCGTATATTTGCAACAGAAAACCTAAAATACAAATGAAGAAGCTTCTTACCCTCATTGTGCTTGCCGCTCACATCGCTGCGGCCAGTGCACAGCTTGAAACCAAAGTAGAGACCTTTCACATCGACCAGGTGCGTCTTGGCGACAGCCAGTTCCTGCTCAATCAGCGTGCCGACATCGGCTATCTGCTGGGTCTCGATGCCGACCGTTTGCTGGCCCCATACGTGAAAGGTGCCGGCCTTACCCCCAAGGCCCAGAACTACACGAACTGGGAGAACACCGGCCTCGACGGCCATATCGGCGGACACTATCTGTCGGCCCTGAGCTACATGTATGCCGCCACGGGCAACCGCGAAGTGGAGCAGCGCATGGACTATTTCCTCAGTGAGCTGAAGCGATGCCAGGACGCTGCCGGCGACGGCTACCTGTGTGGCGTGCCCGACGGCCGCAAGATGTGGGCCGAGATAGCCCGCGGCGACATCCGCGCCGCGTCATTCGGTCTCAACGACCGCTGGGTGCCCCTCTACAACATCCACAAGATCTATGCCGGCCTGCGCGACGCCTGGCTCATGGCCCATCGCGAGGTGGCCCGCGAGATGCTGGTGAAGCTCACCGACTGGATGGCCAACGAGGTGAGCCAGCTCAGCGACGACCAGATGCAGCAGATGCTGCGCAGCGAGCACGGCGGCCTCAATGAGACCTTCGCCGATGTGGCAGCCATCACCGGCGAAAAGAAATACCTCGACCTGGCCCACCGCTTCTGCGACCAGCAGATGCTGGCACCCATGCTGCGCCACGAGGACAACCTCACCGGCAAACATGCCAACACCCAGATACCGAAGATTATTGGCTACAAGCGCATTGCCGACCTCGAGGGCCGGCAGGACTGGGACGGTGCCGCCGCCTTCTTCTGGCAGGTGGTGGTGGGACAGCGCAGTGTGAGCATCGGCGGAAACTCAATGCGCGAGCACTTCAACCCCACCGACGACTTCTGCCAGCTGCTCGAAAGCGAGCAGGGACCGGAAAGCTGCAACACCTACAACATGCTGCGCCTCACCAAGATGCTCTATCAGACCTCGGCCGACGTGTCCTACATGGACTACTACGAGCGTGCCCTCTACAACCACATCCTCAGCATCCTCAACCCCGTGCAGGGAGGCTTTGTCTATTTCACCCCCATGCGCTCGGGCCACTACCGCGTCTATTCGCAGCCGCAGACGTCCATGTGGTGCTGTGTGGGCACCGGACTGGAGAACCCCGCCCGCTACGGTGAGATGATCTATGCACACCAGGGGCAGGACCTCATCGTCAACCTCTTCATCCCGTCGACGCTCACCTGGGGCGACCTCACCGTCGTGCAGACCGGCCAGTTCCCCCAGCAGCCGTCTACCGACCTGACGCTGCAGCTGAAGAAGGCCCGCCGCTTCGCCCTGAAGGTGCGCAAGCCCTGGTGGACCGAGACGATGACCATCAGCGTGAACGGTGAGACCATGAAGGCCGAGGAGCGCGACGGCTACCTCGTGGTAGACCGCAAATGGAGCAACGGCGACCGCATCCACGTGGACACCCCCATGCACCTCACTGCCATGCAGACGCCCGACGGCAAGCCGCAGTTCTCGTTCCTCTACGGTCCCATCGTGCTGGCTGCCAAGACCGGCACAGACCGTCAGGACGGCCTCTTTGCCGACGACAGCCGCGGAGGACACATCGCCGTGGGGCCGCAGATTCCCACCTACCAGATGCCCGCCATCATCGGCGACCAGGCATCGCTGCTCTCCCACCTGAAGGCCGTGGAGGGAAAGCCTATGACGTTTGCGCTGACAGGCCTCACGCTGCCCCAGTACGAGGGAATGCAGCTGGTGCCCTTCTATCAGCTCTACGAGTGCCGCTACCAGATATACTTCCCCCTTTACTCTGCCAATGAATGGAGCCAGCGCAAGGCCGAGATTGAGGCTGCCGAGCAGGCACGCATGGCCCTCGAGCAGCAAACCGTAGACAAGGTGTTCTGCGGTGAGCAGCAGTCGGAGAGCGACCACTTCTTTGCCTCCGCTCAGAGCTGGAACGGCAGCGACGAGGGCGAGCACTGGCGCCGCACCAACCGCCAGTTCTCCTACCAGATGAAGGCCGCCGAGGCCACCCGTCTGCGCGTGAAGGGCTTCCGTGGCGACCGCGAACGCATCGTCATCCTGCTCAACGAACAGCAGGCTGGCAGCGGACAGCTCGACCGCGACGGCTACCTCGAGGTGGCCATTCCCGACAACCTGCGTGGCCAGCAGCTGCAGGTGGCCATTGCCGCAGAGTCGGGCCGGCAGACACCGCGCATCATCGAGGTGCGCCTCTGCCGCTAAGACGGTTGCCTGTCAAAGCAAAGTATGGGTGTTGAACACAGAGGCACAGAGTCGCAGAGGTCTTGCACAGAGATAAAAAACGCTGTGCCTCTGTGTCTCTGTGTTCGTCAGTCATCAAATAAAAAACGGTAACAAAACTGCAGTTGGCACCTCTGCAGGGTCAAGAGAAGAATGAACATTCGCATTCACTTTCAAATGTGCGTTTCCACCTGTGCGCAGCCACTCCCCTCCCATCTTAGGGGAGGGGTAGGGGTGGGGTGAGCGTATCCCTTGCTCACGAAAGGCTTACACCCCACCCCTGCACCCCTCCCCTGAGATGGGAGGGGAGGGGCTGCGCCAGAAAAATGCAAGCGAATCACGAGTATATATATCGGCTAATATATGATGCCATCAGCGTTATTATTGCCAAAAAAACAGATCAGTCACTAACAATCCAGTCATGAACAATCTACGAAACATCCTTGTCGGCTCCTTGCTGACGCTCCTTGCCGTGCTGCCAGCCAGCGGACGTGAGAAGCAGAACTTCAACGGCGGCTGGCTGCTCTTTGTGGGCGACACCGCGCAGGCCGCCCAGCCCGCCTTCGACGACTCGCAGTGGCAGCCCGTCACCCTTCCCCGTGCCTTCAACGAAGACGAGGCCTTCGCCCGCGACATCGCCGAGCTCACCGACACCATCATGTGGTATCGCAAGCACTTCAGCGTGGACAACATGGCGGGGAAGAAGTATTTCATCGAGTTCGAAGGCGTGCGCCAGGCCGGCGAGTTCTGGCTCAACGGCCACCGGCTGGGACTGTCCAACAACGGCGTCATGGCCTGCGGCTTCGACCTCACGCCCTACATTGTGGAGGGCGAGAACGTGATGGCCGTCCGCATAGACAACAGCTGGACCTACCACGACCCGATACATGAGAGTCGCTTTCAGTGGAACGACCGCAACTTCAACGCCAACTACGGCGGCATTCCCAAGAACGTATGGCTGCACATCACCGGCAAGCTCTACCAGACGTTGCCCCTCTACAGCAACCTCGGAACGACCGGCACCTACGTCTATGCCACCGACATCGACGTGGCCCACCGCTCGGCGGTGGTGCACGTGGAGTCGCAGGTGCGCAACGAGGACAGCAAGCCCCGCACGTTCCGCCTGTTTGCCAAGCTCGTCAGTCCGACGAATCACATCTACGCCTTCATGTCAGGTGAAAGCGTCACCCTGCAGCCCGGCGAGACGCGCGTGGTGAGCATCGAGAGCAAGAAGACCGGCCTGCGCCTCTGGTCGTGGGGCTATGGCTACCTCTACACTGTGTACACCTATCTGGTGGATGGCGACAAGGCTGACCCGCATCCCCTCAAAAAGGAGGAGGACATGGTGGCCACCCGCACCGGATTCCGCAAGACCCGTTTCGGCGAGGGCAAGATATGGCTCAACGACCGTGTGCTCATGGTGCACGGCTACGCCCAGCGCACCAGCAACGAGTGGCCCGCCGTGGGCATCTCCGTACCCGCCTGGATGAGCGACTACAGCAACCGGCTGATGGTAGAGTCGGGCGGAAACCTCGTCAGATGGATGCATGTGACGCCCTGGAAACAGGACATTGAGTCGTGCGACCGCGTGGGACTCCTGCAGGCCATGCCGGCCGGCGACGCCGAGAAGGACGTGGAAGGCGCCCGATGGCAGCAGCGCCTCGAACTGATGCGCGACGCCATCATCTACAATCGCAACAACCCCAGCATCGTGTTCTATGAGTGTGGCAACAAGGGAATCAGCCGCGAGCACATGTTGCAGATGAAACAGCTGCGCGACCAGTACGACCCTCACGGAGGCAGGGCGATAGGCAGCCGCGAGATGCTCGACATCGACGAGGCCGAATATGGCGGTGAGATGCTCTACATCAACAAGTCTGGCAAGCATCCGGTGTGGGCCATGGAATACTGTCGCGACGAAGGCATGCGCCGATATTGGGACCAGTGGACGCCGCCTTATCATCCTGAGGGCGAAGGACCGCTCTATCGCGGCAAGCCCGCCCGTGAATACAACCACAACCAGGACCAGATGGCCATCGAGATGGTGCGCCGCTGGTATGACTACTGGACCGAGCGCCCGGGCACAGGGCGGCGCGTCAGCAGCGGCGGCGTGAAGATTGTGTTCTCCGACACCAACACCCACCATCGCGGCGAGTCGAACTATCGCACCAGCGGTGTGGTGGATGCCATGCGCCTGCCCAAGGATGCCTTCTACGCCCATCAGGTGATGTGGACAGGATGGGTGGACGACGAGCAGCCGCGCACCCACATCCTGGGCCACTGGAACTATGAGCCTGGCACAAGGAAACCCGTCTATGTGGTGAGCAACGGTACCGATGTGGAGCTGCTGCTCAACGGGCGTTCGCTGGGCAAGGGACGGCCTATGTACCGCTATCTCTATGTGTTCGACGACGTCAGCTTCGAGCCTGGCACGCTGCGCGCTGTGGCCGATGCCGGTGGAAACACCAGCTGTCATGAGCTTCAGACGGCAGGCCAGCCCCACCATCTCCTTCTCACTGCCATCGAGAACCCGCAGGGCTTCAAGGCCGACGGGGCAGACATGGCCATCGTGCAGGTGGAGGTGGTCGACGAACAGGGTCGCCGCTGTCCTGTTGACAACAGGAACATCCACTTCACGCTCACCGGCGAGGGCGAGTGGCGAGGCGGACTGGCCGGCAGCAAGGACCCGTCGGTGCAACAGGCCGATGACACGCCGCGCGAGGGACTGCTCGACGCTGCCGCCACGAAGAACGTGTCGGACAACTACGTGCTCTCCACAACGCTGCCCGTGGAATGCGGCGTGAACCGCGCCTTGGTGAGGAGTACGGTCACGCCGGGCGACATTCACGTCTACGCAAGTGCCGAGGGCCTCGACGGAGTGGCCCACCTTACGTTGACCACACAGTCGGTTGACCCGAACGAGGAGGCACCCGCCATCACCTTGCCCTGCAACCTTTCCCGCGGCGAGACATTCCCGCCGTCGCCCTCCTACACCGAGACCATGCGCACCATAGACATCGTTTCCGCTGACGTATCCCCCTCGGGCTCAGCGTCCCTTGCGGCATCGCCGCAAGCCCCATCCGCCAATCCCTCGCTCGCCTTCGACGACAACGAGGTGACCGAATGGCAGAGCGACGGCTCGCCCGACAACGCCTGGATAGCCTTCAACCTGAAGGAAGCCGCTCCCATATCAGACATCTCGCTGAAGCTGACCGGCTGGCGCACCCGCTGCTATCCGCTCGCTGTCTACGCCTATCCGAAGGGCAGCCGGGGCAAGGCCGTCAAGGTGTGGGAGGGCATCACGCCCGCTTCGCTCGGCTATGTGCATCTGCGCATCGACAAGCCCGTGAAGAGCAGCCGCTATATGGTCAAGATGCTCGGTCCGGCTCAGGATGCTGAGTCGATAGGAGACATGAACGAACTGGCCGGAGGCGCCGCCAACGTGCTTGACCGAGTGAAGACGCAGTCGGGAGCCGTGACGCTGCGCATCGTCGAAGCCGACTTCTGTGCGCCCGCTGACTATAAAAATGCGTCGAAATAGTTGGTGGTTTCAGGGAAAAATCGTATTTTTGCAATCGATAAAAAACCATAGCCAATGAAAACGAAGAAAATCCTTTTGCTGCTCGCCCTCGGCCTCTCGCTGCCACTGCGCGCACAGTATGAATACTCGCAGGCACTCAACGGTGTGCTGACGTACACCTGTTCCGACGGTAGCATCCTCTACGACTGGGTGCTGCAGCCGCTGGCCACCGACCTGGAGCGTGCCTCGCTGAAGGGCGACATCAGTAAGATGGTGGTCACCCACAAAGACTACCGCGAGACCAATTTCATCGTGATGGGCCATGTGGCCGACACACTTTGCTTCGACGCAAACGGCATGCTGGTCACTCACCGCTATCCGAAGAGCGACAGCGATGCGCCCAACCAGCGCTTCATTCCCTGCACATGGCGCTACACGGTGGAGGGCAAACGGCGACTGATGGCAATGTTTGAGGAGAACACACAGAACGTGAACTTCCCCGACCTGGTGTACGACCGCGAGACCTTTAGCTACGACTACGACGCGCAGGGACGGCTGGTGAGCGTCATGAACAAGGTGATGCATCGCGAGAACGGCGAGATGGTGGAGACGCATCAGGGCTTCACGCAGCGTCCGTGGGCAGCGTTCAGCTACGATGCCGCTGGAAAGCTGGTGAGCGGAAGCCGCTCGTTTGGCAGCAACACGCTGAAATACCAGCAGGGCTGTCTTGTCGAGATAGGCAGCGCCGACGGCAACAGTCAGCCCGTCCGGTTCAAGCGCGACGCCAGTGGGCGCATCATCAGCATCAACTCTTTCTCCATAGACGGCTTGGACGAAGAGGAATACTATGAGCGCGAATGCACCCTGACCTACAACGAACTCGGCGACATCGCGCGCGTATATATTACGATGTGGAACACCAACGAAAGCTGGAAGCGCCAGAGCGTCGCCTACAAAATGACGTACACAGTGACCTACAAATACGACCCGCGAGGCAACTGGACGAGTGCTGTGGTGAAAGTCACCGAGGACGGACGTACGAAAACCGCCTACGAATCGACGCGAACGATTACCTACAGGGAAGACTCGGCTTTACTGCTTCAGGCCCCTACGCAACTGGCGGAGCCAAGTCGGGCGTCGGCAACGGCACAGGGTGGTGGCCAAGAGAAGGTGTATGACGTAGTGGAAAAGATGCCAGTGTTTCCTGGAGGCAACGTGCAGGCGTACATCGCCCAGCACTTGAAATATCCCGACGGTGCCGAGGAAATTTGCGTTCAGGGCCGCGTCATCGTGGGCTTTGTCATAGAAAAGGATGGCAGCATCAGCAATGCGAAGGTGGAAAGGTCTCTTCATCCCTTGTTCGATAAGGAGGCCATGCGCATGGTATCTGGCATGCCCCGCTGGCAGCCAGGCCGTCAGAACGGTAAGCCGGTGCGCGTCAGGTACACGCTCCCCGTCACGTTCAGACTGGTGTAGCAGTAGAAAAGAAGAGGGTAGGGGACTGTTTCCTGAAGTCCCATCCCTCGCCTAAGGCTTCGTAGGCTGCACTGCCTGCACAGCCAAACCGTCATCATCCCTTATTCAACGCATTTCGCGGATGCAAAGACTTCGAATCTTTGCATCCGCGAAACATGTAGAATAAGGGATGTTTGCATGTAAGCCGCCTTGCGCACCTCTGTGCTGGGGCGACATCAATACCTCACCTTCTTGCCGTTCTGGATATAGATGGAGCCCTTCACGGGATGACTTACGCGCTGGCCGCGCAGGTTGTAGAGCGGAGCATCCATGTCGATGACCGTTTGCCCGTCGTCAGAACCACTGACAGACTCCACGCCTGTGGGAACCAAGTCCTCGTATGGAACATAATGATAATTCACGAAACTGTACCCCCCCCAGCCCTTGTCTTTGGCGACACTGTTATGATTCATGCTGAAGAAATTACCCTCGGTACTTAAATCACTGGTGACAACAAAATTACGGCAATAGACACGAAAAAGCGCAACCTTGCATCGTGAAGGTTGCGCTTTTCCTACGTTGTCGGCTGCCAGATGTCAGGCCTCGCCCTTGCCGATGCCGAAGGGATTGGCGGTGCGGGCGGGCTGGTTGGGAATGCGGATGGTTCCGAATTCCTGCTCATAGCGGTAGATGTTTTCCTGCAAGGCCTGGAGAAGGCGCTTGGCATGCTCCGGGGCTAGGATGACGCGGCTGCGCACCTGCGCCTTCGGAACGTTGGGCAGGATGCGGGCAAAGTCAATAACGAAGTCGCTGCTCGAGTGGGTGATGATGGCGAAGTTGGCATATTCGCCCTGTGCAAGAGCCTGGGGCAGCTCTATCTGGAGGCCCTGCTGGGGTTTGTTCTGATTGTTGTCCATGGTGTGATGGGTTGAAATGGATGAATGGTGTTAAAGGGAAGGATGGGTTATTGGGCGGCGTTCCTGTACTTCTCTGCCTGCTGGCGGATGAGCTCAGGGTCGTCGAAGTAGTTGATACGCATGGCTTCGCGCACCTCGTGGAGGGTCTTTGCGGCCACCTCGCGGGCTTCGTCGGAACCGCGCTTCAGGATGTTGTAAACCTCGGGAATGTCCTGTTCGAACTCCTTTCTGCGCTGCCGGATGGGCTCGAGTTGCTTGTCGAGCACCTTCATGAGGAACTTCTTGCACTTCACGTCGCCCAGTCCGCCGCGCTGATAGTGCTCCTTCAGCTCGTCGAGGTTCTTGTAGTCGGGCCAGAACTCGGCAAAGTCGTCGTCGCTGCAGAAGGCGTCGAGATAGGTGAACACCACGTTGCCCTCCACGTGGCCGGGGTCTTCGATGCGCAGGTGCTGCGGATCGGTGTAGGCCACCTTCACCTTTGCCTGCATCTCCTTCGATGTGTCGGAGAGGTAGATGCAGTTGCCGAGCGACTTCGACATCTTGGCATTGCCGTCGATGCCCGGCAGGCGCAGGCAGGCCTTGTTGCTGGGCAGCATGATGTTGGGCTCCACGAGCACCTCGCCATACGTGGCGTTGAAGCGGCGGACAATCTCGCGGCACTGCTCGAGCATGGGCTCCTGGTCCTCGCCAACAGGCACTGTCGTGGCCTTGAAGGCGGTGATGTCGGCGGCCTGAGAGATGGGGTAGGTGAAGAAACCCACGGGGATGGAGGTCTCGAAGTTGCGCATCTGTATCTCGGTCTTCACCGTGGGATTGCGCTGCAGACGGCTCACGGTGACCAGGTTCATGTAGTAGAACGACAGCTCAGTGAGCTCCGGAATCATCGACTGTATGAAGATGGTGACCTTCTGCGGGTCGAGTCCTACCGAGAGATAGTCCAGCGCCACCTCGATGATGTTCTGGCGAACCTTCTCCGGATTGTCGGCATTGTCGGTCAAGGCCTGTGCATCGGCGATGAAAACGAACATCTTGTCGTAGTCGCCTTCGTTCTGCAGCTCCACGCGACGGCGGAGTGAGCCCACGTAATGTCCTAAGTGGAGGCGACCCGTGGGGCGGTCGCCGGTCAGTATGATTTTTCCCATAGTCTGTTGTTTTCTTTCTTTTTGAAGGGGCAAAGGTACGAATAAGCGGGGGAACTACCAAATAAAAATGGATTTTTCCTGTCGCGTGCTTAGCGTATGAACAGCAGTTCGCGATATTTGGGCAGTGTCCACAGCTCGTCGGCCACGGTGAGTTCGAGCTTGTCGATGTGGTATCTTATCTCGCCCATCTTGGGTTCCACGGTGTCGTGATAGGCAATGGCCTTCTCGCGTTCGCTCTCTATTCTGTTGGCCACGCGGCGTGCTTCCACCAGCTCTTCCACCATGGTCTCGATGGTCTGCGTGCGCTCTGCAATCTCGCGAATGATCTTGATGTTGCGTCGCGACAGCTTGTCGGCCTCTTCTTCGGGGAAGATTTCGCGCATGGCGCTGACGTTCTTGGCCAGTCGTGTCTGGTAATGCGTGGCCACAGGTATGATGTGGTTCATGGTGAGGTCGCCCAGCACGCGCGCCTCAATCTGTATCTTCTTGGTGTAGGTCTCCCATTTCACCTCGTTGCGCGCCTTGAGTTCCTTGCGGTTCATGATGTTGAGGCTCTCGAACATCTGAATGCTCTCGGGGTCGAGGTAGCGGTCGAAGATGACCGGACAGCTGCGCTCCACGTCGAGTCCGCGTCGTGTGGCCTCTTCCACCCATTCGTCGGAATAGCCGTTGCCGTCGAAGTGGATGGGCTTGCAGGTCCTGATGTCCTCGCGAATCACCTGCAGCAGGGCGCTCGTCTTGTCGTGTCCGGCTTCGATGAGTGCGTCCACGCGGCGCTTGAAGTCCACCAGTGCCTCGGCCACGGCGGCGTTGAGCGCTATCATGGCCGATGCGCAGTTGCCCTCGCTGCCCGGAGCTCGGAACTCGAAGCGGTTGCCCGTGAAGGCGAAGGGCGACGTGCGGTTGCGGTCGGTGTTGTCGATGAGCAGTTCGGGAATCTCGGGCAGGTCGAGCTTCCAGCTGTGTTTCGAACTGTCGGAGAGCAAGGCTCCCTCCACGGCTCCCTCGGGGGCTTCACTGGTCTTTGAGCCTGACTCCGCCGTGGTTCCCTCGGTTGCAGAACGGGGTGCTTCAATTCTTTCGAGCAGTTCGCTCACCTGCTTGCCCAGGAAACTGGAGATGATGGCTGGCGGAGCCTCGTTGGCGCCTAGTCGGTGAGCGTTGCTGGCGCTCATGATGCTGGCCTTGAGCAGTCCGTTGTGGCGATATACGCCCATCAGCGTCTCCACGATGAAGGTGACGAAGCGCAGGTTCTGCTCGGGCGTCTTGCCGGGAGCGTGCAGCAGGATGCCGGTGTCGGTTGAGAGGCTCCAGTTGTTGTGCTTGCCCGAACCGTTGATGCCGTCGAAGGGCTTTTCGTGGAGCAGCACGCGGAAACCGTGCTTGCGGGCCACCTTCTTCATCAGCATCATGAGCAGCATGTTGTGGTCTACGGCCAGATTGGTCTCTTCATAGATGGGCGCAATCTCAAACTGATTGGGTGCCACCTCGTTGTGGCGCGTCTTGCAAGGGATGGCCAGCATGAGCGCCTGTATCTCCAGGTCCTTCATGAAAGCCTGCACGCGGTCGGGTATGGTGCCGAAGTAGTGGTCGTCCATCTGCTGGTTCTTGGCCGAGTCGTGGCCCATCAGGGTGCGGCCGGTGAGCATCAGGTCGGGGCGGGCTGAGTAGAGACCTTCGTCCACAAGGAAGTATTCCTGCTCCCATCCGAGGTTTGAGATGACCTTTTTCACGTTCGGGTCGAAGTAGCGTGCTACGCCTGCGGCGGCCTCGCCCACAGCCCTGAGCGAGCGTTTCAGCGGTGCCTTGTAGTCGAGAGCCTCACCGGTGTAGCTGATGAATATGGTGGGAATGCAGAGGGTGTCGTCGATGATGAAGACCGGACTGGTGGGGTCCCAGGCCGAATAGCCACGGGCCTCGAACGTGGCGCGTATGCCACCCGAGGGGAAGCTGCTGGCGTCGGGCTCCTGCTGCACAAGCAGCTTGCCCGAGAACTCCTCAATCATGCCGCCTTTTCCGTCGTGCTCGATGAAGGCGTCGTGCTTTTCGGCCGTGCCTTCCGTCAGTGGCTGAAACCAGTGGGTGTAGTGGGTGACGCCGTTTTCGTCGGCCCACTGCTTCATGCCGTTGGCCACGGCGTTGGCAATGGAGCGGTCGAGTGGGGCACCGTTGTCAATCACGTCAACCAGTTTGTCGTAGACGTCGCGCTGCAGATACTTATACATCTTCGCGCGAGTGAACACGTTCTTGCCGAAATACTCCGACGGGCGCTCCACGGGAGCCATCACTTCGAGGGGCTTTTTGGTGAAAGCCTCTTCTACAACCTGAAATCTGAGATTTGCCATATTCCTTTTATGTGTGTTGTTGTTTCTATCCTTTCTGGGTTTCTATATAACGAAGTTACAGACCCCACCCCCTGATACCTCCCCTTGAAGGGAGGAATCGCCCTGCGGCTTGCTTACCGGCGGTAGCCACTCCCCTCCCTTCAAGGGGAGGGGCCAGGGGTGGGGTCTGTATCTGTTACCATTCATGTTTGCTTTCGCAATGAAGAAAAGTCGGCTGCAAAGGTACAAAGAAGCGGGCGAAAAACCAAAAGTATTCTCGCTTTTTGCACGGACTTCTTTAGGAGTTGAAGGAGTTTGTCTTAGGAGTTACAGGAGTTTTTCTTGGGAGTTACAGGAGTTCAGGAGTTGCAGGAGTTACAGACGATACTTGAAAGCCGTAGAAATGCGATTCTCTTTATGGGGTTGCCAGAGATAAGGAGTTACAGACGATACTTGAAGGCCGTAGGAATGCGTTTATGAAGCGGAAGAACCTATCGTCTGTAACTCCTGTAACTCCTGAACTCCTGCAACTCCTAAAAAAATCTCCTGCCACTCCTAAGCAAAAGCCGCCTCCCCCTTCATCCACCTCTTCAGCCTAAACAGCGCCTCCTCGCACTGCTCTCTCTGGGCGAAGGAGGTGAGCCTGACGAAACCCTCGCCGGCAGGTCCGAAGCTCACGCCCGGCGTGCACACCACCTGCGCCCCGTAGAGCATTTCGCTGAAAAACTTCCAGCTGGGCGTGTTGTTGGGCGTGCGCACCCACAGATAAGGGGCATGTGTGCCGCCATATACCTTCATGCCGAGTGCGCTGAGCTGTTCGCGCATCAGCCGCGCGTTGTCCATGTAGTAGCCGATGGTCTGCTTCAGCTGCTCTCGACCCTGCGGCGTGTAGGTGGCCTCGGCGGCGCGCTGCGACACGTAGCTCGTGCCGTTGTATTTGAAGCAGAGCCGTTGCAGCCACAGCGGATTGAGCGCCAGACGACGCTGTCCGTCCATGGTGCTGGCGGTGAGTTCCTTCGGCACCACGGTGTAGCCGCAGCGCACACCCGTGAATCCCGCCGTCTTCGAGTAGCTGCGCAGCTCGATGGCCACCTTGCGCGCGCCCTTTATCTCGTAGATGGAGTGGGGGATGGTGTCGTCCTGTATGTAGGCCTCGTAGGCCGCGTCGAAGAAGATGATGGCATCGTTGCGCAGTGCGTAGTTCACCCATCGGCGCAGCTCCTCCTTCGGGAGCACCATGCCCGTGGGGTTGTTGGGATAGCACAGGTAGATCATGTCTACGCGGTGGCGCGGCAGCTCGGGCACGAAACCGTTCTCCTCATTGCACGGCAGATAGGTCACGTTGCTCCATTCGCCCTGCTCGTTGCGCAGTCCGGCGCGCCCGTTCAGCACGTTCGAGTCGATGTAGGCGGGATAGATGGGGTCGGTGACCGCCATGGAGTTGTCCCATCTCACCAGGTCTCCTATGTTGCCGGTGTCGCTCTTGGCGCCGCTGTTCACAAACACCTCGTCGGTGCTCAGGTGGATGCCCCGCGGCAGGTAGTCGTTCTTCACGATGGCCTCGCGCAGCCACAGGTAGCCCTGTTCGGGACCATAGCCGTGGAAGGTCGACACATGGCTCAGGTCGTCCACCGCCTTGTGCATCGCCTCGGTGACGGCTGGGCACAGTGGCTGCGTCACGTCGCCGAGGGCCAGACTGATGAGGCGGGCGTTGCGATGGCTCACCTCGAAGGCCTTCACGTGCTTGGCAATGTCGGCAAAGACGTAGTCCTTGGCCAGCTTCAGGTAGTGTTCATTGATGAGTGCCATGGTGGTAAATAGTGATGTTTGTATAATACATGGTGTCCCGATTCGACTGCAAAGATACGAAGAAGCAGCCAAAACACCAAATGCATGCCCGCTTCTTTTGACAACGAATACAAGTTTCGCATGTCTTGCATTGCTGTTTTTTTAGAGGTGAGAGGTAAGTTTTTTAGAGGTGAGAGGTGAGAGGTAAGAGGTGAGAGGTTAGGGATGAGAAGTGAGTGGTAAGAGGTAAGAGGTGAGAGGTTAGGGGTTAGAAG
>JAFWQE010000010.1 GCA_017509155.1 Prevotella sp. | reverse complement strand
ATCCCCGCCGCCGTCATCTACCTCTACACCCTGCAGTTCCTGGGATAATGGCCATCATCGTCACCTATCGCCGTACACGTCGCCTTTCCATGCGTATCGCACAGAATGGCGACGTGCGCGTTTCTGCCCCTATCGGCTTGGCGAAACGTGAGGTGGAAGCATTCATCGAGAAGAACTACGAGTGGATGGAAGCTGCCCGCAAGAAAGTCGCCAATCGCCAGCAGCAGCGCCATGACTTCTATGCCCAGCTGCCACTCGACACCCCTGCCCAGCGACGCGACGCCACCCAGCGCTTGAAGACTATCGTTGCCCCATTGTTGCAACGACATGCCAGCGAGATGGGTGTGCAGCCAGCAGCCGTCACCTTCCGCAGAACCATTTCCAGATGGGGTTCCTGCAACCACCGCACACGCCGCATCTCCCTTTCTCTCTACCTCCTTCTGCTGCCCGACTGGTGCATTGAACACGTCGTCGTCCACGAGCTCGCCCATCTGCTCGTGCCCAACCACGGCCCCGCCTTCTATGCCGTCATGGACCGCCACTTCCCCCGTTGGCGCGAAGCACGTGCCGAGACCCGCCGCCTCTGTAAATCCCAACCCACTCATTCCCAGTAGGGCGGGGCTCAAAAAGACACCCTTTTGTTCGCATAAAAACATGCTCCCGTTCAACAGGAAACATGCTCCTGTTCAACAGGAAGCATGCCTTCGTGTCTCTATAGCATTGACCTAGTTCAGTAAATTAACTTAATTTGATGAGTAAATTAACTTAATTTGCGCGGTAAATTAACTTAATTTGCGCGGTAAAATAACTTAATTTACTGAATAAAATAAGTTAATTTACTGAACAATTCAAGTTAAATTACAAAATAGGCTCAATTTATTTGCAAAACTGGAGTATTGCTTTGGGCATTTCATCGCATTGCTTTAGCCGCACAAAAGCATTGCGAATGGAAGTCTGAACCACTAACAGACGAGAACATTAAATGGTTACATGAGTCTGATGTGACCCCGAAAAGTTGGACGATTCATTAAATGTTAATGATTGATCGCTCTATAGTAGTGAGCTCGGGATAATAGTATCTCCCTTTTTCTTGCTCAATGCATCCTCCATGGACAAAACAAGATAGTTTTTTGTCTTTACGGAATGAAAGTTGCGAAAAAATTTGGTGGTATCGGAAAAAGTTTGTAACTTTGCAGCCGCAAACTGAAAGAAATAGGGGCGTAGCCCAGTTGGTTTAGAGCGCTGCAGTCACATTGCAGAGGTCCCCGGTTCGAGCCCGGGCGTCCCTACAACAGAAATGAAGAGAAGTCACACGTGGGCTTCTCTTTTTTTTCAACATTACCCAATCAACAGTCACAAGAAGAAGATGAAAACAAAGAATCTGTTCCTAATGTGCATCATGGCAGTGTTCATGGCCATCGGTGCTGAAGCCCAGACCAACATGGTGGGGCGCGTATACCACAATGCAAACATTCTGGCCGGCGAGTTCGACGAGAAGTTGAAAGAGCTGGACAAGGATGTTGCGAAAAAGAAGGCGGAAACCATTGCGAAAGCCGAGAAGAAGAAGGGCCGCAAGCTCACCGCCGCCGAGCTGGCAGTGCTGGACAAAGAGTTAGAAAAGGCCATGAAGCAGGCCCGAAGCGTCATGAACGGCATGAAGACTGCCGTGACCATTGAGTTCAAGACCGCTACGCAGGTGGTGATGAAGATGGATATGAAGATTGACGACGAAGCACTGAAGGTTGCTGGTGTGGGCTGGTTGAAGCGCAAGGCTTTGAAGGCCGCCCTCGCCATTGCTCCTGAGACGGAAAAGGACACCTACGTGGTGAAGGGCAACCAGGTGATCATAGGTACGGGAAAGGACCAGGATACGATGACGCTGAGTGCCGATGGCAAGAAGCTGACAGGCACGATGGACGGAAAGAAATTCACGCTGACGCGCACGAAGTAGTGCACGCCAGCGTATTTTCTATAATTCTACAGGATGGGGAGCAGGTATTCCCAAATAAGATCGATGTACGGCTGATAGAGCGATGACGACGTGGTGAGCACGAGCACGGCATCGCGATCGGGGAACACCATGATATACTGGCCTGCATAGCCGTCGGCACGATAGGCGTTATGGCGGCATATCCACATCTGGTAGCCATAGCCCTGCACCCATTCGTTGTTATCCTTGGTGAGCCCAGCCTTCTCGAGGTCTTCGAAGCGTGTGCCCGACGGTGCCGACGGCACCTGGTAGCTGGACATCTCCTTCAGCCACTCGGCAGGCACGAGCTGCTTGCCATTCCACTTTCCCTGCTGCAGGAACAGCTGGCCCATCTTCGCCATGTCCTCGGTCGTGAGCGACAAGCCCCATCCACCGCAGTTGATTCCCTGCGGGCTCTCTTCCCATTCCGGACGATTGATGTGCAGGGGTTGGAAGAGACGGGTGTCGAGATAGTCTAGAAGCTTCTCGCCGGTGACCTTCTGCACGATGGCAGAGAGCATGTAGGTACCAACGGAATTATACAAATAGTACTCGCCGGGCTTGTGCTTCACAGGCCACGAGAGGAATCCCTCCACCCAATCGACAGAGTCTCTACGCATGCTGTTCGGCTCCTCGTCGTGACCACAGGTCATGGT
>JAFWQE010000049.1 GCA_017509155.1 Prevotella sp. | reverse complement strand
GTTGATGAGGATAATTGCCTGGTCGGTTACGTTCAATGCCGTGACTGCACCACCCACAAAGTCATCACTGCCCGGACAGTCAATGATGTTGAGCTTCTTGCCGTTCCACTCCACATGGAACACCGTGGAGAATACGCTGTAGCCATATTCCTGCTCCACGGGGAAGTAGTCGCTCACTGTGTTCTTTGCTTCGATTGAACCACGGCGCTTGATGACGCCACTTTCAAAAAGCATACTCTCGGCAAGTGTGGTCTTGCCGCTACCCGCACTGCCAAGCAATGCAATGTTCTTGATTTCGTTAGTTTGATATACTTTCATATCATTGAGATTAAGTTATAATAGACATTATTGGGGACTAAGTTACGACTTTTTGGCAAACTGACAAAAGAAATCGTCAAAAAGGTGTGATTTTTTTAAACTTATTAGTAAATTTGCGCCAAAATAGCACCAAATGGCAGGCCTTTATCTCCATATTCCGTTTTGCAAAAGCCGTTGCATCTATTGCGGTTTCTACTCCACCACGCGCCATGAACTGATGGCCGATTACGTGGACGCCCTTTGCGGGGAGATGCAGCTGCGCAAGGCTTCATCGGAAGGTGTACAAGAGGAGGTTTCCACCATCTATCTGGGGGGAGGCACACCCTCGCAGCTCACGCCGGCTCTTCTTCAGAAGCTTTTCTTATATATATATAATGTATATAAGGTGAACAAGGATGCTGAAGTCACCATTGAATGCAATCCCGACGACGTGACAGATGTGTTTGCCGCAGTCCTTGCCGACCTTCCGGTCAACCGCGTAAGCATGGGGGCTCAGACGTTCTCTGACAGCCGTCTGCACTTTCTGCGGCGTCGCCACAACGCGCGTCAAGTACCCGATGCGGTGAACAGGTTGCACCAGGCCAACATCGCCAACATCAGCATCGACCTGATGTTCGGCTTCCCCGATGAGACTCTGGAAGAATGGGAAAGCGACATTGAAAAAGCGCTGGCCCTCGACGTGGAGCACATCTCTGCATACTCACTGATGTATGAGGAGAACACACCCTTGTATGAATGGAAGAAAAGAATGCACATCGTAGAGGATGAAGAACTGAGTCGCAGCATGTATGAGACGCTTATCGACCGCCTCACTGCTGCCGGTTTCGAGCATTACGAAATCAGCAACTTCGCACGCATACGCCCCAACGGCACCAGCTGGCGGAGCATTCACAACAGCAGCTACTGGAACGGTACGCCCTATACAGGCCTGGGTGCCGCCGCCCACAGCTACAACCGCAAGACACGAAGCTGGAACGTTTCCGACCTCCAGTTGTACATTGAACGCACAAAAAACGGAATGCTTCCCACAGAGGAAAGCGAAAAGCTCGACGACACCACGCGCTATAACGACCTTGTCACCACAGCCATGCGAACCCGCGACGGCATCCATCTCGACGCGCTCTCCCAGCAATTCCCTCCCTCCTTCAGGGAATACCTGCTGGAGAACGCACTATCCCATCTCCGCCAAGGCCGACTGCGCATCGACAACGACCACATCCACCTCACGCGCTCAGGTCTCTTTGTCAGCGACGACGTGATGAGCGACCTCATCTATGTGGAATGAGGACAGCGACAAAGACATCAATTACCCTCAATAAGGAAGAGCCCTACTTCACCAGCAACTTCACCGCTTTCTTGTTTTTTCGTTGTCTGCGCTTGAATCTACGGCTAAAATCAAAGGTGTCAGGATGATGCCTAGACGATGCAAATAAAAGATAGTGCATTCTTAATTATTTGTGTCCGCTAAAAACATCGCCTTTTATCTTCTACGCTCTTATCCATCAGTGTTTCGGACATAAAGCAGAATATGGTGCCTACAACGAATTTGACGAATAACACGAATGGCTTAGCCTTAGAAACAGAAAAATCCGATGTATCCGTGCGATCAGTGTTCATAAAACAAACGAACACGGATGACTCGGATTGCGGATATCGTGGTTCGGCTTGTCAAAGTCTCGAAGATACGAAAGAGCACAGACGGGGGTGTTAGCCCCCGGGTAATGATGTGACAACAATGAAAGCGTCATTTAAGCCAGATTCATGAAGATTTACGTTCTATGTGTGTTTAACGTCAATCGTCGTAAATCTATCATTAATCTTTTGCGCGCAGCATTTATGTGATATTTATGTAGATTTACGTTCTATGTGTTTAACGTCAATCGCCGTAAATCTATCATTAATCTTTTGCGCGTCATTCATGCCGGATTCATGAAGATTTACGTTCTATGTGTTTAACGTCAATCGTCGTAAATCTATCATTAATCTTTTGCGCGTCATTCATGCCAGATTCATGAGGATTTACGTTCTATTCCCCGAGGGGGCGACAAAGGCCTAAAATAATTGATACTAAACAGGTAACACGTTCTGCTGCCCTTTCTGGCTGGAAAACTTTGGATGATGATAGACCAGGGGCTAACACCCCTGTCTATCATCTATCGCACCTTTGGTGCTTTCCCACGGACACCAATAATACTTAATAGGCAACACTCCAACAGACAGTTCTCGGTTCCCAGTGTCATCTGAGTAATGTGAAAAAGGAAATGGTGAAGTGGGACAATAAAAACGATTGCGGCAAATTGGGACGTTCCCATTTGCCGCAATCACTATTTCCGGATGAGGAGGACTATTCCTCAACGATGTTCTTGAACTTGTTCCAGCCTTCCACCGACTTGAAGTCGCTGGCGGAGCCACTAGGCACGATGACGCGGGCACTGCCCTGCGTGCGCTCGTCGAAAGCCATACCGATGCTGGCGCGTGTCATGGCGCATCGGATGGTCTGCAGCGGACAGCCGTAGAATGAGAAGTCGCTGATGCTCCAGATGCTTGCGGGGAAGCTTACGGTCTTCAGTGTCTTCACGTCGCGGAAGGCGCCAGGATAGATTTCCATCACTCCGCGCGGCACCTCATAGTTCTCTATCTGCTTGGCCTGCGGACAACGCACAAGGCGCTCCATTGACGCATTGAAGAGGATGCCGTCGACAGAAGTGAAGTAGTCGCTACCCGAAACCAGGATTTCCTTCAGTGAGGGGCAGTTGCTGAAGGCGTCGTTCGACACCGATGTCAGCGTGCTTGGCAGCGTGACCGACCTCAAGGCCGTACAGCCATAGAAGAAACGTGTGGAGAAGCGGTCGGCCTGCGTGTAGGCGTCCTGGTCGGAGCCAACGGGGAAATAGCATGAGCCTCCCTCCACGATGCTGGCATCCGACATGTCTATCTCTGCCAGATGAGCCTTGGCCATTTCGCGAAGCACCAGCACGTCGGAACCATTGAGCGGCCCTGACACTTTCAGACTCGTCACCGCAGCGCGCTCACCCTGCGGGAGCTTGCTGGCCAGTGTGCCGGGTGCGTCCAGCACAACGGTGCGCTGCTGAGCCCACATCATGAGAGAGCCCGACAGCATCATTACAAGAAACAATACTTTTTTCATTGCAAACGTCTTTTTAAGAAATAACACTGTGCAAAGATAACACAAAATGCGCATCGGGCAAAACGAAAAAGCCTTTTTTATGCTTTTCCGCCCTCTTTTCCATCGACAAAAAGGCCTTGCAGGCATAAAGTTTTCTCCTTTTATGTTTTTTTTACTAACTATTTTTACATCTTTTCAAATCTTTTTCGTATATTTGTCGCCAACAATCCTATACGTTGAATCTATGAAACTTATATAATTAACTAAAAACCCATCAATCTATGTCAGCATTAGTATCTGTCATTCCCATTGTCCTGCTCATCGTCTTGATGATGGGGTTCAAAGTGTCCGGCTACAAAAGCGCGGTCGTCACTCTCGTCGTAACCATTCTCCTGGCTCTTTTTGCTGTCCCGGCCCTGGGCATCATGCCCGAGAAGTTTGCCGATGTGTCCATCTATGGCATCACGCTCTGGTCGGTAATCGAAGGCTTCCTGAAGGCCTGTTTCCCGATTATCCTCATCATTATCTGCGCCATCTTCAGCTACAACATTCTCTGCGAGACCAAGGAGATTGAGACCATCAAGACACAGTTCATCCAGATGACTTCCGACAAGGGTCTGCTGGTGCTTCTCCTGACGTGGGGTCTGGGCGGTGTGCTCGAGGGTATGGCTGGTTTCGGCACTGCCGTGGCCATTCCTGCAGCCATCCTCATCGGCCTTGGCTTCAAGCCTATGTTCTCGGCTGTCATCTGCCTTATCGCCAACACGGTGGCCGTGGGCTTCGGTGCCGTGGGTCTGCCCGCAACCACACTGGCCAACCAGGTGGCTGCTGAAGGTGTGGCCTCGCCCGAAATGCTTTGCGAGGTGGCCACCTTCATCATTGTGCAGCTGGCCCTGATGTTCTACATCACCCCGTTCCTCATCCTCATGATGACCGACCGCACTAAGCTGATGAAGAACATCACGCTGGCCTTGTTCGTGGGCACCTTCTCCATCATCGTGCAGTTCTGCTGCGCCCACTTCATTGGTCCGGAAACACCCGCCATCCTCGGCAGCGTGGCCGCCATCATCGCCATGCTCATCTACAACAAGCTGTTCATCCACGACGAGAATCCTTCCGACGAGGTCATCGTAGAGAAGAAGAAATTCGGCATGACCAAGACGCTGAAGGCCTGGAGCGTCTACGGCCTCATCATCTTCTTCATTCTCATCAGCAGCAAGATTGTGCCGGCCATCAACACCGCTCTGAACAGCTCACTGGTCACTCAGTTCAACCTTCCCGTCACGGGCAATGCCTTCAAGTTCGGCTGGCTCTCCAATGCCGGTCTGATGATCTTCCTCGGTGCCGTCATCGGCGGACTCATCCAGGGTCTGAGCATTGGCAAGCTGATGAAGATACTTGCCAAGACAACGCTCAACCTTCAGAAGACAGTGGTCACCATCTGCTGCCTTGTGGCCATGGCCATGCTGATGAACAACACGGGCATGACCAACGACATCGCCAAGGGACTCGTGGCCCTCACCGGAGCAGCCTTCCCGTTCTTCGCTCCGCTCATTGGATCCATCGGCACCTTCGTCACCGGCAGTGCCACCAATGCCAACATTCTTTTCGGCAAGCTGCAGGCCACAGCCGCCAGCGATCTTGGCCTGGTCAACCAGGGCACATTCTTTGGGGTGCCGGGCAACGAGACCAACTGGCTGGCCGCTGCCAACTGTGCCGGCTCTGAGGGCGGTAAGCTTCTCTCGCCGCAAAGCATCGCCATCGCCACGGCAGCCTGCGACATGGAGGGACAGGACGGCGACATCATGCGCAAGACCATGCCGTTCGCCATCTTCTGGATTCTTATGAACGGCCTCATGGTGTTCCTCGGACTCCATGTGTTCTAAACACAATTCCACATTGCAAGTCGCTATAACAAGAGCGGGCAGGCTATAGAAGCTTGCCCGCTCTTTTCTTATCAAAACGGCCCTGTTTTGACATCTCATGGTAGCGGTTTCTGACGGACAGAGCCTGAACCAGTACGTGGGTGTCGAGTCCGAGCACCAAACTACTCGAGTCCGCGCGCCATCCTACTCGAGTCCATCTGCCAAACTACTCGAGTCCTTTCGCCGTCGGGACTCGAGTCCTCCATCTGAAAGAATCAACAAGGACTGCACTTTCATTCCATAAACACATCAACACCAACGAGTTAACTCGTCGTCGAGAGCTCCCCAAAACAGTTCTACCGCAACGTATTTCCAGAGAGAAAAAACACTTTTGGGAACGAAATCATTATTTTGCAGTATTGCACGGACTGTTCTTTTTTCATATCTTTGCAGCGGAAATGTAGGAACTACGGGGCGCTGTTGCCCCACCAAGCAAAAGGAAAAAGGATATGGAGACACTCATAATTGGACTGTTGGTGCCGCTGGCTGGCACAATGCTGGGCTCTGCCTTTGTGTTTTTCATGAAGAACGAAATGGCGCCTCGGCTGCAGAAATCGCTGCTTGGCTTTGCCTCGGGCGTCATGGTGGCGGCATCGGTGTGGTCGCTGCTGATTCCCGCCATAGAGATGCGGCAGGAGCAAGGCAACTGGTCGGTGATGCCTGCGGCGGTGGGTTTCCTGCTTGGCATGGGCTTCTTGCTGCTCATCGACGAACTGACGCCCCACCTGCATCTTGGTGCCAGACGTCCCGAAGGCCCTCGTTCTCACCTGTCGCGGACAGCCATGCTGGCCCTTGCCGTCACTATTCACAACCTGCCCGAAGGCATGGCTGTGGGCGTGGTGTTTGCAGGAGCAGACCAGCAGTCGGGCATCACACTGGCCAGTGCATTGGCGGTTTCGCTGGGCATCGCCATCCAGAATGTGCCCGAAGGAGCCATTATTTCCATGCCCATGAAGGCCGCAGGCAACAGCCGCTGGCGCTCGTTTGCCATCGGCAGTCTGAGCGGCGTGGTGGAGCCTCTTGGTGCGCTGGCCGTGGTGTTGCTGGCTTCCGTCATGGTGCCGGTGCTGCCCTATATGCTGGCCTTTGCTGCCGGAGCCATGGTGTATGTGGTGGTTGAGGAGCTCATCCCAGAGGCCTCGGAAGGCGAACACAGTAATCTGAGTACCATCGGGTTCGCCATTGGGTTCGTACTGATGATGGTGCTCGATGTGGTGTTGGGATAGGGACCTCCCCCAACCCCTCCGAAGGAGGGGAGGTCAGAGGCGCGAGATGTAAACAAATGAAAGGGGGGACCTCCCCCAACCCCTCCGAAGGAGGGGAGCTCAGAGGCGCAAGATGTAAACAAATGAAAAGGGGGGACCTCCCCCAACCCCTCCGAAGGAGGGGAGCTTAGAGGCGCAAAGTATAACTTACAACGATACTTTAGGGAGTCAAGAAAGAGGACTTCTTGGCAGACTAAAACAGATGGAAGGCTGCTGTTTTTATATATTAGATGAACAAAAACAGTCTGCCGTTTTGTGCTCCCCCTCCTTCGGAGGGGGCTGGGGGGAGGTTCCCCTCCCACAACACCTCAAAAGGAGGGGAGCTCGGAGGCGCAAAGTATAACTTACATCGATACTTTAGGGAGTCAAGAAAGAGGACTTCTTGACAGACTAAAACAGATGGAAGGCTGCTGTTTTTATATATTAGATGAGCAAAAACAGTCT
>JAFWQE010000009.1 GCA_017509155.1 Prevotella sp. | reverse complement strand
TAAGTTGAAGAGGGAGTGTAGCGGGCTACACGACTGATGAGACTTACAGAATGGAACAAAAAGAGCCGGAAAAATGACAAAAGGTTAACAACCCCCAGCAATGTCAAACTTAACCGTGGGAATTAATAGAACCCACCTTAATTGAATCAAGCTTTGAAGAGACGGCCTTTAAGGCCAAGACTGCCGGAAACGAACGTCGAAAACGACGTATGGGAGCAACAAAAGCGGCAGAATGACGGAACAAATCCATTGGAATTGTTGAACGAATCCATTGAAATTGTCGAACGAAATCGATGGAATCGTTGGACGAATCCAATGGATTCGTTTACAAAAACTGGCGGTTTTGCTTGCTGAAACTGGCAAGCTGAGGACTCAAAAACAGCAGTAGACATGGGGAAAGGCTTTGGTATGCCTGCGGCGACACACGAATATGGACGAATGAACATGTAAACGGCGACAGGCGGTTATGAGGAGAGAAGGGGCGGAGGCGGTGCCTCCGCCTACGCTTAGCCCTTGGAAAAAACAAACTCTTTTTGCCTATGCATACGCTTAGCCCTTGGAAAAAACAAACACTTTTTGCCTATGCATACAAATAGCCCTTGGAAAAACAAACGCCTTTTTGCCTATGCATACGCATAGCCTTTGAGGGCACGAAGCTTTTTTTACTATGCCTGCGAATGGCTATTGCTGTTCCAGAATATCCTTCAATGCGAGATGGTATTGCCTGAAGGCAAGATCATCGGCCTCGCTCTGGGTGAACACCTCGAGCAGGACGGGGCGCTGAGCGTCTATATATAATAAGGTGGGGAGTGCCGCCTCAAAGTCCTGCATGCTGGAGGCCGACAGATAGGTGACATCATTCTGACGGCAGATGCCCTCGGCCGTGGTGTGGTGGGCCGCTGAAATAAACTGCCGGCTGGCAGCACTTTCGCTGAGTCCGGGCAGGGTGCTGAAGATGCCACCGCCCCCATTGTTGAGCATCAGGATGCGGAGGTTGCCGCGCAGGTTCTGGTTCCACAGTGCATTCTGGTCGTAGAAGAAGCTCAGGTCACCGATCACGCAGAACACCAGGTCGTCGGTAGCTGCAGCATATCCTGCCGCCGTCGACAGAGACCCCTCGATGCCATTGACGCCTCGGTTGCAGAGAACGTCGTGGCGACTGAAGATATTGGCCAGACGGATGGGCGTGCTGTTGGCATAGTGGAATGCCGCATCGGCAAATCCCTGCTGACTCACCTGTTCTTCGAAGCGCTTCACAACAGCCATCTGCGAGAACGGCGGCTGAAAGCCGTCGGCCTTGCCACGCACCTTTCCGAGCAGTTCGTCCCAGAGTTGCACGAAGGGATGTGGCTCCGTCTCAAGCATGAAGCGTATGTGGTCGGCCACCAGTCTGCCGTCGCCCTGTATGACGTGCGTCAGGTTCATGAACGTGTCGTTCACTTCTCCGGTCGCGTTCACCGTCCATGTCTCGCGGGCCTTTCGCAAGAACCGCTTCACACGTTTGCTCACAATGGAGCCGCCGATGTACAGCACGAAGTCGGGAACATAGCGCTCGTCGCCGTCCACCAGTGCCACCGCCTCGTCAAGATTGGGGTTCATGGGCTGTCCGGCAATGAGCATCGGGCGGTGCGAAAGCATGAACATTCGGGTGACGTGGCTCAACACGGCGGGCGCTATGTCGGCACCGATGCGCTCCACTTTCCGCTCGTCGAGCAGCTCCGGAGTGGTGAATCCAAACAGCGGTTCTGCCATCGGCACGTTGATATGCACGGGAAAATGTTCCTCCAGAAGGGCCTCGTTCACCAGCCGGTTGCAGTACCATCGGCGCTCACCGTCGCAGCTGTCGGGCAGTGAAACAGCTTTGCTCACGAACCGGCCCAGAGCATCTGGCTGCGGAAGCGTCTGTCCGTCGAGCTGGTCAATCCACTGCTGCGGACGGTCGGCCGAGATAACCACGAGCGGCCTTTGCTGATAGAAAGCCTCAGCCACGGCGGGCATCACGTTGAGCAAAGCGGTGCCCGAGGTGACGCACACGGCCACCTTCTCGCCCGTGGCCTGCACCATGCCGAGTGCGAAGAAGGCCGCCGAACGCTCGTCGGTCACCGCATAGCACGCGATGTCGGGGCACTCGTTCAGGTTGTGGACAATGGGAGCATTGCGGCTGCCGGGGCATACCACTGCCCGGCGCACGCCGTGCTTCACCAACAAGTACGTCAGTATGTTTACGTTTTCTTTATTGCAATACACGCTAAACTGTCAATTCTTAATTCATGTTTCGCATTCGCCAAACTTCCTGGAGTTCAGGAGTTCAGGAGTTGCAGGAGTTCAGACGATAGTGCTGAAGGCTCTCTTTTCGTCAGTTTACAGGGGTTGGAAGTATTGTCTGAACTTCTGTAACTCCTGAACTCCTGAACTCCATCAACTTGCGAAAGTTGAGTTCTTAATCATTCCACTTTTCAGCTTTCCATTCTCCTTTCTCCGCTTTCCGTCGTTCACAGCAGTCCTTTCATGGCCTGCAGCTTCACTTCGGTCTCGTGCCATTCCTGCTCTTCCACGCTGTCGCGTAGCAGTCCGCCTCCGGCATAGAGGTGACATCCGTCGGCAGCAATCTGCATACAGCGCAGCGATACGAACAGATGGGTCTCGCCCATGAGCGCTATAGGTCCGGTGAAGCCACTGTAGTAGCGTCGTTTCTCTGACTCGTTGCGCAAGATGAAGTCGAAGGTCTGCTCCTTGGGCAGTCCACACACGGCAGGCGTGGGGTGCAGGCGCCGCAGCAGGTTCCCTATATTGGTGCCCTCGGGCAAGGAGAACAGGAAGTCACTGCGCAGGTGGAGCACGTTGGCAGCCTGTGTGGTGTAGGGTCCTTCCTCCTCGATGTCGTGTCGGCAGTCGGCCACATTGCCGTCCTCACCGAGCAGGAACTGCTCCAGGCACTCGGTGATGTAGGTAGCCACATATCGCTGTTCGTGTATGTCCTTGTTGCTCCACACGGGCTCTGCGCCGTCGCCCTGCGGTACCTCCATGGTTCCGGCCAGAGCAATGGTGCGCCACTTGTCGCCGCATTGCTCGAGCAATATCTCGGGCGTGGCCATCAGCCATGTGCCCGACTGGCGCGTACCAAACAGCGTGACAAACATGCGTGGGTAGCGCTCGCAGGCTTTCTGGAAGAGCTGCAGCGGCGACACGCCGGCCTTTGGTGCCACATGCTCGCAGCGGGCCAGCACAATTTTCTGGAACTCGCCCGACTGCAGATGGGAATGGAAACTGGAAAAATCGATGTGGTAGCGCAGGCGACTCATGTCGTCGTTGTTCGCCGTCTTCGTTTCTCCTTCTATGTTCTGCTCAATGTTCCTATACACATGGGCAAACGACGGGCACACCTCACTGAGTCGTTCCTCGGTGAGCAGCGCCGTCTGGTCCAGGTCGAAGGAGAAGAGCGGAATGCGTGCTTGCTCGTCGGCCCTGACAAGCAGCAGCGGGCAGTCTGGCGAAACGGCAAACGGTGCCACGACATATCCACTGCGGCTGTTCAGCTCCGACAGCGACCTGAGTTCCTCGGGGTCACCGTCGTTCTGCACCACCAATGTGCAATCGGCCTGACTCGGCAGGCGGAATAAGGCAAAGGCTCCCATCTATTCTTCCTCGTTTGTTGGGTCGTCCTTATGCTTGGGCGAGATGATGTAGTTGGTGACATGAACGGTGGAGATGAGGTCGCCCAGCGAGTCCTTGATGTGGACATCCCACACATGAAGCTTTCTTCCTCGGCTCACCAGATGGGCAGTTGCCACCACTGTGTCGCCCTCGGCCACGGCCTTCACGTGCTCTCCGCTGACGCTGATTCCCACACAGATCTTACCCGGACAAAGGGCCGACGAGCCCACGCCAGCCAGGTTCTCGGCCAGTGCAAGCGATGCTCCGCCACTCAGAAAGCCGAACGGCTGGCGGTTTCTTTCGTCCACCTGCATGATGGCCTTGCACGTGTCTTCCTCGGGGGTGGATATGAACTCCATGCCCAACGCCGTTGAGAGGTTGGGCTGTTTCTCAATGATTTCCTTGATACTGTCTACATTCATCGTCTTCTAAATTTTCCGCAAATATACAAAGAATAGCTGAAACGGCGCACTGTTTTCACAACATTAACGCAGATTTAACCTGCCGGCGCGTCTTCTTTGCCGACGTGCCCGCTGCGGTCTCGTCTTCAGGCGGCTCTTCACCGTCTTCTCTGGCTCATTGCCACACCGCCGGACTGCGTCGGTTTCCGAAAGTTGGACAACTTAGCACTTTTTAGGCACAGAAACAACAAAATGTGCAAAATAATGAGTACCTTTGTTGCCCGAACGAGAAAGATGGCAAAGAAGAAAAGCGACATTCTGCTGGAACAGATTCGTGCTGGTCTGCCCATGACGCAAGGTCAGAAGCTCAACCTGATCTATCAGTTGAGCATCCCCTCCATATTGGCCCAGATCACCAACGTCATGATGTTCTTCATCGACCAGTCCATGGTGGGACGCATCGGCGTGGAAGCCGCAGCGGCCTGTGGACTGGTGGAGTCGTCGTGCTGGTTGTGCGGCAGTCTGACGTCGGCAGCCTCCATGGGTTTCTCGGTTCAGGTGGCCCACTTCATCGGTGCAAACGATTTCGAGCGTGCGCGCTCCGTGTTTCGCCATGGCATTCTCTGCACGCTGCTGTTCAGTCTGGTCATCACCACCACGGGACTCCTCATCTGCCGACAACTGCCTTTCTGGCTGGGCGGCGGTGCCGACATCGCCCACGATGCCTCGCTCTATTTCGGCATCTTCATGCTGGTGATACCCTTCCTGCAGATGGGCGGACTCGCCGGGGCCATGCTGAAGTGTTCGGGCAACATGCGCATACCTAGCGTGGTGAGCGTGCTGATGTGCGTGCTCGACGTTTGTTTCAACTATGTGTTCATCTTCGTATTCCACCTCGGCGTGCTCGGTGTTGCCCTGGGCACGGCACTGGCTGAGATTATCTGCGCCTGCATACAGGCCTATTTCGCCATATTCCACAGCGAGCTGCTGCGACTGGTCGGTCGTCTGGAGCGCATGAAATGGCAGTGGGACTACGTGAAGAATGCGCTGAAGATATGCGTTCCCATGGCTGCACAGTCCATGCTGATGAGTGGTGCACAGATTGTGAGCACCATGATTGTGGCGCCTCTGGGCAATGTGGCCATCGCTGCCAACACATTTGCCATCACGGCCGAGAGCCTTTGCTACATGCCGGGCTACGGCATCGGTGAGGCTGCCACCACGCTCATCGGCCAGAGCATCGGTGCCGCCCGGCGCGAACTGTGCCGTTCGTTTGCGCGCATGACGGTGTTCTCGGGCATGGCGGTCATGGCAGCGATGGGTGTCATCATGTATGTGCTGGCACCCGAACTGATGGCTCTGATGACGCCCGAAAGGGAAATCGTAGACCTTGGAGCGGCCATTCTGCGCATCGAGGCATTCGCCGAGCCGATGTTTGCCGCCAGCATCGTCTGCTACAGCGCCTTCGTTGGAGCCGGTGACACGCTGAAGCCCGCCATTATGAACCTTTGCTCCATGTGGCTGGTGCGACTGACACTGGCTGCACTGCTGGCACGCGACTACGGCCTGCGCGGCGTGTGGTTCGCCATGGCAGTAGAGCTCACCTTCCGCGGACTCATCTTCCTCTGGCGACTGTTCCGCGGCAAGTGGATGAAATCGTTGGCGGTCAGCCAGCCTCAACAGGCATAAAAAAAGGAGTCTGGGAGTGTGGGAGCTGAGGTGTCTGGACGTTAGTTTCTCCGCATATAGAACATCTTCTATCGGGAAAGACTATTGTCCAGACTCCTCAACTCCCACACTCCCAGACTCCAATAATGAATGATGGCGTCTGAAGAACGGCCTTAATCCAGGCCTACCGCGTCCTTCAGTTTCTTCACCAGTTCACTGTTCTCGATGCTTTCTGCGCTTTCCTTGAGGAAATCGCCTGCGCGCTCGGCCTGTTCGGCGACGAAGTTCTGGGCCTGCTGTGCCGTCTCACTCGAGGAAAGCTGCTCCACGGCATTTTCTATCTTTCCGCGAACGGCCTTGACGGTTTCGTTTTCGGCAATGTCGTTGAGCACGCCGTCCACCTTCTGCTGAACGGCTTTCAGGTTCTCTTCGCTCACCAGTTCCTCCACCTTGGCGCGGACGCTCTTCACGGTTTCGTTCTCGGCGATGTCGTTGAGCACGCCGTCCACCTTCTGCTGAACGCTTTTCAGGTTTTCTTCACTCACCAGCTCCTCCACCTTGGCGCGTACGCTCTTCACGGTTTCGTTCTCACTGATGTCGTTGATGACCTCTTCTGCCTTCTTCAGAAGGTCTTCTGCTACGCTTTTCACCTCACCGGCGGCCTCGCCGGCCTGTTTCTTCATGTCTTCAGTTTCCATAATGCTTGTTCTTTGGGTTATTGATTGCTGCGAAATTGGCGCAGTACATGGGGACGTTGGGGGGATGGGAGGACTGCGCCAGTGGCGCAGTTTACAAGGACGAAGGCAGACGTAGGGGCGGCTGCTGTTCCTAAGCCGAGACCACGTGGATGGCCAGTGTCTGCGGGTCGAAGTGCAGGCCTGGCCGGTCGAGGAAGGCACTCAAGCTGCCGTCTAAGGCCAGACTACGGGCGGTTCCCACGCTGAGCGGATGACCCGGCTGCATCAGCCATAGGCGGTCGGCCACCTGCAAGGCCAGCTCCAGATCGTGGGTGGAAAGGAAGATGGTCTTCGACGTCTGGTGGGCCAGACGATGCAGCAGCTGCATCATGTCGGCCTTGCTGGGATAGTCGAGGAAGGCCGTCGGCTCGTCGAGATAGATGATGGGCGTCTGCTGGGCAAGGGCCTTGGCAATCATCATCTTCTGTCTCTCGCCGTCGCTCAGCGTCTGCACCATGCGCTGACTGAGGTTCCCGATGCCCACCATCTCTATGCTCTCGGCCACCACGGCGCGGTCTTCATCCGACAACCGGCCCCAGAAACCCGTGTAGGGTGAGCGCCCCAGGGCCACCAGTTCGTAGACGGTCATGTTCTGCACGTCGGGCTTGGTGGTGAGCACCACGCCGATGAGCCGCGACAACTGTCGGTCGGTGAGCTGAGAAAGCGAGAGTGGAGTGGCGGAAGCGGCTGAACCGTCAGACGACACCTGATAGATGATGTCACCCGACAGCGGTGGCTGAAAGGCGCTGAGCGTGCGCAGCAAGGTGCTCTTGCCCACACCATTGGGGCCGATGAGACACGTCAGCTCACCAGCATGAAGGGTGGCATTGATGTCCTCTGCCACTACCTTGCGGTTGTTCTTCTGCTGATAGCCTATGGTTAGATGGTTCAACGATATCATGGGGACGGTGGATAGGTGATGGGTGATGGTGGAAACGGGATGGCGGCTACATGGAATGGTCCTGAGAAACGAGCTTTCTCGCGGCCTCGATGATGGTGTCGCGACCACGCCAGAAGTCGCTGTCGGTCTGACTGGCCTTGACATCGGGGACGATGCCGTCTTCTGTGCAACGCTGGTCGCGGTCGTACATGATGCAGGCCGAGAAGCGCACCGTCCAGCCGTTGGGCAGCTCACTGGTGAAGGGCATTCCGGCGCCACCGCCCGTCTGGTCGCCCACGATGGTGACCTGCGGACAGCACTTCATGTACTTCACGAACTCGTTGGCGGCCGAGAAGACCTGCCTGTTGGTGAGCACATACACGGGTTTGTGCCATCGCACGCCCTTGGCGGGCTTGAGGCGCTGCGGCTGCATGGACGAGAAATCGTTGTGGCCTTTGCCTGTCTTGTGGCGCATATAGCCCACGAGAATCTCTTCATCGGTGAAGCGTGCAGCGAGCTTTTCGGCCAGCGTGAGAAGGCCTCCGCCGTTGTTTCTCACGTCGATGATGAGGGCGCGACATGGCATCAGCGCATAGAGCACCTCGTCGAGGTTGCCACTGCCTATGTCGCTCGTGAACGAATCATAGCGCACGTAGCCCACGTTGTCGTCGAGTACGCAGTAGCGAAGGCTCGACGCTATCTTGTAGCTGGTGCCCATATAGCGGGTGCAAAGTGAGTCGGAGAAGTTGGAGGGATAGTGCTCGTGCCACGACCAGTTGCGGGCCACGTCGAACGGACTGTACAGGTTGACATGGCCGTCGCGCAGCTCGCCCAGCATGTTGCCCAGCACTTCGAAGAGCTGGTCGTCGGTCAGTGAGCCAGCCACCTGGGGAGCATAGCGGCGGTGGACATCGTTCCAGTCGACGCCTTTTTCAGAAAAGAAGCAGTAGTGTTGGTCCATGATACGCCACAAGGCTTCGAAATTGCCGTTGCTGTTGTCGGCAAACTCCTCTTCGTCGACGCACCCGCAGAGGGCGAGGATGAAGAGCCAGGCGGTGGCCAGTGTGATTGTTCTTTTCATAGCTTATCTGCGATGGAGGGGCCGGACGATACCGACGAGTAGAAGATGTGAATAGGCATGGTACTTCAGGTTGTTCACCGCGGCCTGCTGGTAGTCACCCAGGTAGCCCACGCGCAGCGAGAAACGGCGGAACGGTACGTCGACCGTGAGCTGCTGGCGCAGCGTCGGAGCGCAGATGGCAGTGGTGGGAACGGCGTTGTGGTCGTAGTTGCCGCGCGTGAAAATCTCATAGTACGACTGTCCATAGTTGGGGCTGAACATCACTCCCACAAGGGGTGCGGCGGCCTCATAGCGCACCCTCAAGCGCTTTTTGCGGAGGGGGAAGGCGAACGAAGCGGCCACCGACGGGCCGAGGTTCATATAGAGCCGCGCCTGAGCGGGATTGTTGGAGTTGCGGGTGCTGTAGAGGAAACCCACGCCGCCTTCCACCTGTCCGCCGGCTTCGAGGCTCCACTGCGTGCCCAGTGTCCACTCACGGCGCAGGGCATAGGCATAGGTGAACATGCCGCCTATATAGTCGCTGTTGTCGGCTCTGGGGGCGGCATCCTGGAAAGCGAGCATGCTGGTCTGCTGGGTGACCCATCCGGGGCGGCGCTCACTGGGACGGAAGGCCTGGAAAACGTATCTGAGCTCGGTGCCCTTGTACTTTTCCTGACTGAGATAGGTGTCGAGCAGGTTGACACTGCCCACAGCCGCAGCCTGCACCCTTTGCCCTTCCTGCCGGTTGACGGCCACAGGGTCCGTCAGCTGTCCTTGCAGGGCCAGCGCCGCGTCGCCGCTGTCCTGGGCAGCGAGTCTGCCGACGGAGACAATCGTCAGCATCAGACAGAGGAGGCAACGTCTACTCTTCATCGGGGAAAAGACTTAGCTGTCCTGTTATCTCGTCGCGCAGCTGGCGCTCACTCTTTCCTGCATCGGGGTCCAGGTTCTCCTGTTCTTTCGGCTCCGCACCGTCGTCGGGTGTCGCCGGCTCTTCAGCATCGCCCTCCTCATCGGTGTTTTCGGGCTCGGGAAAGCGCAGGGGTTCCAGCTCTTCCACGCTGGCCACGTTCCAGTTGGTGAGCCGCTTGCCGTGGGCCTTGTAGCCTTTCACCATGGCGAACTGTTCCACGTCGATTTCGAGCGTTCCGCGATAGGCGTCGGTTCCGCCCATGGTGACAAGGACGCGCGGGTACACCTGGTCGGAGAGGAGCATCAGCTCGTTCTTCTTGTTCTCGCCGACGAAGTTGAGTCTGCGCCTTGAGGGCTCCATGAGGAAGCGCTTCACGTAGGCGTAGTTCTGCATGTCGGCGTCGCGCACGATGGCCGTCCACACCTTGTCGGGCTGGAACTTCTCCAGGCGCAGCATGTTGTCCTCGTAGTGGTTGTTCACATCGAAGTTGGTGAAATAGTAGTCGCCGTTGGGCAGGATGACGAGGATCTGGTCGGTGTCGTTGAACTCTCCGAGATAGCGTCCGTGCTCGTCGTAGTTCAGGCGGTTGACGTCGGGGTCGAACCAGACCTTACGGCCGCCGAGCGTGGAGTGGCCGTGGCTCTTGAGCGACACGCGGTAGATGGTGTGCTTGGTGAGCATGTTTCCGCGGGCTGTACGTCCCTTGATGAGCACCTCGGAGAAGTCTTTGGTGAAGAAAAGCTTCTTGGTGAACGGCGTGGGCTCGAGCGTCACCTTCACCGTCTCGGCCTCGCCGTTGGGGTTCGACGTGAAGTAGAGCACCCGGCTGTTCTTGTTGCCCAGCGTGAGGTCGTTCTCGCGGTCGCGTGTGACGCCTGCCACAAAGAAGCGCTTGATGTAGTTGATGCCTTTGAGACCGTCGCGGTAGATGACGTTGTAGATGGTGCGCTTGTCGTTTTTCTTGAACACAGCCACATGGATGATGTTCTTTCCGACGAACAGCTTGTCGGCCACGCGAACCACCTTGTATTTTCCGTCGCGGTAGAAGATGATGATGTCGTCGATCTCGGAACAGTTGCACACGAACTCATCTTTCTTCATGCCGGTGCCGATGAAGCCTTCCTGACGGTTGATGTAGAGCTTTTCGTTGGCCTCAATCACCTTGGAAGCCTCAATGGTATCGAAGTTCTTGATCTCGGTGCGGCGCGGATGGTCGGCACCGTATTTGTCGATGAGGTGCTGGAACCATTGCTTCGTCACCTTCACCATATTGTTCAGCTTGTGCTGTATGTCTTTCAGCTCGTCCTGAATGCGCAGCATCTGTTCCTCGGCCTTGTCGGCATTGTAGCGGATGATGCGCTGCATCTTGATTTCGAGCAGCCGCATGATGTCGTCCTTGGTCACCTCACGTATCATGTCGGGATAGAAAGGTGTGAGCCGCTCGTCGATGTAGGCACAGGCCTCGTCGTTCGACCGTGCTTCCTCGAAAGGCTTGCCTTTATAGATACGCTCCTCGATGAATATCTTCTCGAGCGAACAGAAATGCAGCTGCTCGGTCAGCTCATGCTTCTGTATTTCCAGCTCTTTCCGCAGCAGAGCCATGGTGCGGTCGGTGGAGTGGCGCAGCACGTCGCTCACGGTAAGGAACTTCGGTTTGTTGTCCTCGATGACGCAACAGTTGGGCGAGATGTTGATTTCGCAGTCGGTGAAAGCGTAGAGTGCGTCGATGGTCTTGTCGCTACTCACGCCCGGTGCCAGGTGCACCAGTATCTCCACATTGGCGGCGGTGAGGTCTTCCACGTGCCTTACCTTCACCTTTCCCTTCTCAACGGCGCGCAGGATACTGTCGATGAGCGTCTCAGCGGTCTTCGAGAAGGGCAGGTCGCGAATGACGAGCGTCTTCTGGTCTATCTTCTCTATCTTCGCACGAACCTTGAGCACACCACCGCGCTGACCATCGTTATAGCGCGACACGTCTATCGAACCGCCCGTGGGAAAGTCGGGATAAAGCTGGAACTCTTCTTTTGAAAGATATTTGATGGCGGCCTCGCAAAGCTCGCAGAAATTATGCGGAAGCACCTTCGAAGACAGGCCAACTGCGATGCCTTCGGCGCCCTGCGCGAGCAGCAAAGGAAACTTTACAGGCAGCGTGATAGGCTCTTTATTGCGGCCGTCATACGACATTTGCCACTCGGTAGTCTTGGGGTTGAACACCACCTCAAGTGCAAACTTGTTGAGCCTTGCCTCAATGTATCGCGGAGCAGCAGCGGGCGAGCCGGTCAGTATGTTACCCCAGTTACCCTGGCAGTCAATGAGCAGGTCTTTCTGCCCCAGCTGCACTAGTGCGTCGCCGATGCTGGCGTCGCCGTGGGGGTGGAACTGCATGGTGTGGCCCACGATGTTCGCCACTTTGTTGTAGCGGCCGTCGTCCATGCGTTTCATGGAGTGCAGAATGCGTCGCTGCACGGGCTTCAATCCGTCCTCGATATGGGGCACGGCGCGCTCGAGTATCACGTATGAGGCATAGTCGAGGAACCAGTTCTGATACATGCCGCTGAGGTGGTGCACGGCCGAGGCATCAAAACGGTTCACCGGCTGATAGTCTACCGACGACTCCTGGGCAGCGTCTTCCGTCTGCTCGTCGTCAAGCTCTATATTCTTTATCTCGTCGTCCATAGGTGTCATTCTATTCAACTTTCACATGCTCTGCTTGTCTTTGGGAGTCTGGGAGTTTGGACGATGGTGTAGCCGCGGTGACTGCGTCACTACTATCGTGGCCAGACTCCAGCGGCTGGAAACCGCAAACACGCCCAATACTCCCTCGCCCGGCCCGCAGGGACGCTTTCAGAGCGGAGCGGAGAAAGAACCCCTTAGACATGCAAAGCAGAGTCATTTTATTCATGCAAAAATACAAAAAAAAAGGCAAACAGCAGCTGTTTACCTTTATTTATTAGCGTTTTTTTAGGAATCTGCGCGCCAAGAGGCGCCGCCAAAGGGCGTTTCACTCGTCCCAGATGAAGACAGTGTGGTGGTCGGCGGAGTTGTTGGGCGATGCCCACAGCGAGCCGCCGTCCCACGGCTTTTCGTCGCCGAAGAGGTCTTCGTCGTCGAACGTGGGCGCATGCGGCTTGGCCTCTGCCCACTCGTCCTGGAAGACGGTGTTGGCCATGAAGACCCGCTCGGCCAAGAGTCTGACCTGCACGGTCTGGGGTGTTTCGTATGTCTTTTTCATCGTTCTTCCATCCCTTTGTTTATTATTCAACTTTCGCAGGTTCTGCCTGTCCCTGGGAGTTTGGGAGTTTGGGAGTTTGGACAATAGTGTATTTGCGGTGACCGCACTAAAACTATCGTCCACGCTCGGCGACGTAGGAGACGCTTTCAAAGCGAAGCGGAGAAAGAACTCCAGCGGCTAAAAGCCGCGGACACTCCCAAACTCCTAAACTCCTGAGACATGCGAAACTTGTATTTATTATTTTACGAGCACCTTGCGCTGCCCTGCCACATAGAGGCCTCGCTTCAGCGGGTAGGTGCGCGTGGTGCCGGCGCCGAGCTGCTGGTCCACCACCTTGCGCCCGGCCAGGTCATACACGCGGAGGTGGGTGTCGCCGTGGGCCGTCACCGTCAGCGCGCCGTCGGTGCTGTCTATGCTGAAGTCGCCGGCCTGCCTGGTGGCGATGGCGGTGGGAAGCGATGGCTCCAGGTCGCCCGTCTCGCTGAACACGACGGCAAACTTGGCGGCATTGCCCAGGTCGCCGGCCGATTTGTAGTAGGCCCTGTAGGGCAGTATCTTCACCGTGTTGCTGGTCTTCAGCGTCGACGACCGCCAGAAATAGTCTTTCGAGAAGTAGAGCACGTCCTCGGTCTTGTCCACGGCCACGCCGCAATAGCTCCCATAGCCCGTCAGCTCTCCGCCGTCTGTGCTGGCCACTCCCGCGGCAGGCGTCTGGCGGAACGTGGCTCCGGTGAGGCTGATGGTGTAGAAGTCGTTGTCGGCAGCCTTCTGCGAAACGATGTGGTAGGGCGTGTTGGCCACGGCCGTTCCCGTGGTCACGTTGGCGGCGGTGAACGTATAGGCCTCGGTGTCTACGCTGGCTTCCTGGTCCACGGCGCCCAGCTGGGTCATGGTGTAGAACTGCACCTTCTCGTCCACCTGGTTGCTGTAGGTCTTCAGATGGCCGTCGGCAGTCAGCGGGATGTCAAAGGGCATCATCAGCGTGGTGTGCTGGGTGGGTTCCTTGCCGTTGGTTCCGGTGCGCTGGTAGGTCACCATGTGGGTGCCGGTCTTGAAATCGTAGGGCGTGAAGAAGGGCTGCTGGTCGTAGATCCTGATGTCGCCCACGGCCTCGCCGTCGCCGCCCTTGCCGCCGGCCACCACGTTGGGCGTCTGCTGGCTAAAGCCCTTCGGCATGAAGTAGAGGCAGTTGTCGGCGGTACGAGAGCGGAAGTTGTCCCACAGTCCGTCGGCATCGCTCACGGCGGTCAGCTCAGACATGTCGAGGTAGAGAATGGTGCGGAAGGGGTCGTCCACGGAGTAGAGATGATCCTTGAAGTTCAAGATGAGCAGGTCCCTCACCGCATTGATGATCTGCTCGCTGGTCAGGATGCCCTTCACCTCGCTGGTGTTGCTGGGGTCTTCTTTCTTGGCTTTTACCTTGATGCCAAAGAAGTAGTGCTGCGTGTCTACGTCGCTGTCGCGGCCAATGTCTGTATTCTTGTTGTTGGCACCTTTCAGCGTCTTGTTGTAGACGATGATGTCGCTGACGTCGGCCATCTCCAGGTCGGGCACCTCCTCCACCACGTAGGGCATCACCTTGGCCTTGTAATAGCTGTAGGCGATGTGCTCCGTGCGCCGCCCCTCGGGCAGCAGCACGTAGGTGGGCTTGTCGGCAGCATAGATGTAGACGGTCTTCTCCTGCCCGTTCCGCAGATTGATTGCCTGATAGCTGGCTGCCGTCTTGCTGAACTCGTTGTCCTGCAGATAGCTTGCCGATCCGGCCTTCACCTGCTTGATGTTGGTGAACTCCAGCTCCACGGTGCCGGCCCTGTCGGCGTCGATATGGCTGCCCGCGCCGTTCAGCTCATACGGACTGTCCACCAGATAGTAGTTGGAGAGGCCGTTGCCGCTGGGAGTCCCAGCCACGTTGACCGACTGGTTCTCGTTGAAGGCATTCCTGAAAGCCAGCTGGTAGGTCTTGGTTGCGTCGGTGCTGCCACTCGTTCCCGGTATGGGCACCACGATGGTTTCGCCGTTGTTGAACATCAGGTTCTCCGACGACGAGGACACGGCACTCACCGTCTTGCCGTCCTCCACGTAGGCCGTCTCTATGGTCTGCACGAAGGGGTCGAGCATCAACACGTCGATGCTCACGCGGAAAACGCCCACCTCTTCGTTCGACAAGCCATCGATGCTGAACTTCACCGCGTCGTTGTTGAGGCCGCTCAGCGGAACCGTCACCACGTTGTTTTCGGGACTGATCTCGTAGGTATCAACAGGGGTGTTGGCATCGGTGCCGTACACGGTGGCCGTATAGCTACCTGCTGGATAGGAGACGGGAGACTGAGTCGTAACCACTTCAAAGAAAGGCCTCTTCAGGATATTGCCACTACCACTACTTGTTGTAGTCGAGAATTTATTGCTGGCATAGGTCAAGTAAGTATAAGTCGGATTCCACCAATTTCCTGATGTCATGTAAAGCCCATACGAAGAATTATAATACATAATTGTCTCATTATTCGACGACGAAAGATTGCTTCCGCTGAAACAGAAATACCGCCTATGCTCCTCTGAATAGATAAGGTAGCCAGTGCCAGAACTTGTAATTGTCCAGACCGTAGCCTGTGTTTCGTCGGTAATGTTCTTGTATGAATAGGTTGACCCATTAAAATACAGTTGGAGGTAGTTTCCATTTCCGTTGCCAATGACATATTGATGTCCCGACGTGATGGATGACGAAGCCGTGGTGGCAATGCTCGTTGTCGGTTTCGTCGTTGCCACTTGCGTACTCAGGAATTTCAGCGTAGCCCCCGTGACTCGATAGGTCTTTGGCGCCTCCAGATAGAACGTTCCGTTCTTCAGCGTCCACACATAGTCCTCGCCGTCCACCTTGGTTGAGCCTACGGAGATGTCGTTGTTGTCGTCGTCTATTCCGAAGAATCCCATGTCCTGCACGTCGGTGACGTTGGTGTCGGTGAATGTCCACACGCCTTTTGTGTTCTTCTTGAACTCGCCCAGGTTCACCAGTCCGGTGTGCACGTCTGTCCCTCCGCTTTCGTTGGGGATGGAGATTTCAAACGGCTCATCGACGGTAAACGTCAGCTTCAGCGAGTTGAAGCTGATCTGATAGGCTTTTGTATCTTTGAACCCGACGCGGAAATAGAGCTTGTTCACCCCCGATTTCGTCACGTCGATCACCTGGCTTGCACCGCCCGTCAGGGTGAACACATTGTCGGTGAGCACCCGCTGGCCGTCGGAATTGTTCTGTGTGTAGGTGTACTCCTCGATGACGGCGCCAGCGGCACTCCCCGCCGCAGTGCTTCTCACATGCGAGGAATTCACGTCCATTTGGTAGCGCGCGATGTTGTAGCCCTGCGGCGCGATGATGGCAATGTAGAGTTCTGAATAGTTGCCCGCGTTGTTATAGAGCGCGATGCTACCGTCGGTGATGCCCATGTTGTTCACCATCGCACCGAAGAAACCTGTGCCGTTGTCGGCCAGTCCATAGTAGTTGGCGTTGATGATCTGGATGGGGATGGCGTTGTGCCTGAGGTAGCTGAAAAAGGCTTGCGAGCTCGACTGCGCGCCTTGCGAGTAGAGCACGGTGCAGTTGGTGCCGTCCAGCGTCACCGTGGTTCCCGTCTTGCCTTGGGCCAACGCGCCCTGGGCAAAGCAGAGGAAAAGCACGATGAGGGCCAGCAAGTGCCTATATGCATTGGCATGGGGGGTAAATTCTTGCGTTCATCGTTTGATTTGGTTAATGTGGTTTGACAAAACTTGGGTTTTAACTATAGTTGGAATATTGAGGTGATGCTCTGCGCGAGGACTCGTCCTTGCGACTGCTGCCACCAGCACGCGGTCAAAAGGCCAGGCCAGATGCTGCTTCCCTCGCGAGCGAACTGTCTGCACTACGGTTTGTATCCACAATCTTCTTACCTTTTTCGTTCATATATATTCTATCCGGGCATGAGTGAGATTCTCGGCCCTGGTTCATTATCTTTCAATAGCGTGAATTGATATTTTCTGCTTGCAAAAATACATTATTTTTTCTATACAACAATGAAAAACACGGTCGCGACCGCGCAGAATTATTATTTTTTAACAAGCAGATGCAAGCGCTCACTGCTCCAGCCCTGCGGCATGCCATCGCGCGAATTGCACACTCGCACCCTCAGCGCCCGTTTTCCCTTCTTTCCGCCCTTCGGTTTTAACATTTACATGTCTCTGTGGCTACGTTGTTTTCCACGAAAGCCGGGGGCGGCGCCATCTGAGCGATTCTCGCGCCGTTTCTGCAAGTCGCTGACTGTCAGAGCATTAAAACAAACCCGCCGTTTCCGATGGCCGGAAACACCGCCTTCGGCACCGTTTTTGAGAGTTTTTTTCACCGAAAGTGGCACTTTTTATCGGCAAAAGCGGCACTTCCGGCCTACGCAAAGTGGCACTTTAGCTCGCCAAGAGTGCCACTTTCGCGCCTCAAAAGTGCCACTTTTCCTCAGCAAGCACGCCAAAACCCCATGCCACCACCACCCATCACCCCTCTCCCACCACCCAGAACACGAAAATGGGTTTGTCAAGATTCGCGAATCGTTTTAACTTTTCCGAGCCATTGCACACACATGGAAAGACGGCACGCACAGCCGCGCACAAACAAGAAAGCGGCCGACTCTGCTCAGAGTCGGCCGCCGTCCTACATTATCTACTTCTGAAAACTTTCTCTTTACTCTTGGGATTTCAGGAACACCCGTGTCTTAGTTGTTCTGCACGTGGCGGTCCATCCAACGCCCTGCAACTGCAAACACTGCCAACAGGGCACACAATGTTGTAACACTCATGTCTTTTCCCTTTCTTTTACCTATTTTACTAAATTGGTTTAACTATATATAGTCGCGCCCTCGCGGGCATCGTGTTATCCAAGAATCCAATCTTTCTGTTTACCTCTCAAAAACTATTTGCTTCCTATTTCTTTTTTTTTGAAGCCATGTCTTCTTTCTCAAGCCTGAGTCAAAATAGCTTCCTTTTTGTTGTTTCCTTAGAATAATCTTTTACCTAAAAACTAAACCTACTGAATCAAACAATCTTTACCTTAACTAATAACCTTTTTAATCGTTTTGACGATGCAAAATTACGATTGTTTTCGCACACAGCAATAAATTATTCGCATTATATTCTCAAAAAGCGTATTTTCTTGACATAAATCAAGCCCTATTGTGTACGAACACAAGAAAGCGGACCACGCAACAACATCGCGCGTAGTCCGCTTATTATGTGACACATCCCGACAGACGGGATGGTGTTTAATCCCAAATCCAGGCGCCGGCTTCTTTAGCTTTCCACTCGGGAACCGAACTGCCGGTGCGGTAATAGCTCACCAGCTCCACGTCGTAGACGAGTGTGGAATAGGCTGGAACCACCAGACCCGAGGCTATCCATTCGAGCGATCCCGTGGAGCCGCTGGTCGATGAGATGACCCTGTGCGACACGGCGCCCCAGCCCAGCTGGTAAGGCACGTAGATGCGCCAGCGGTCGCCGATGTGCATTTGCTGCAAGGCGGTGGCCAGACCATCGGGCGTATAGGAAGAGCTGACAGCATAGGTGCGCGGACTGGCTGTCTCGCTGTGGAAGGTTCCTGAATAGCTGCTGCCGATGGGCATGCCGCTGCTGAACGCCGCCGTCGGCATGAGATGCCCCTGGAAGTGCACACGGACGGAGTCGGTGTACATCGGACAGCCGCTGCCAGTGCCTTGGTTGAGCACCTGCACCACGATGTGGTTCTCGGGCGCGGTGGCCACTTCATCGGCAAGGCTCCACTTCTTCATGATGCGCCAGCTGCCTGTGGTGCTGCCCTGGCCCGACTGCGCCTGACTGTAGATCTGGCGGAAGTAGGCCTCGTTGCGCTCCTGCCAGTTGGCGAAGTCCGATTCCTCGTCTTCGCTCTCGCTGCAGGCAGTGAAGGCCGTAAGGGCCAGCAGGGCCACCAACAGGTGGATTTTATTGCTCAGTTTCATCTGGATTCTTTTCTCTGTGATTATTGTCTTACTGCAGCTTCTTCAGCAACGAGGCGATGCTCACCTTGTCTTCGATAATGCCCTGCAGCTGGTCTATGCCCACGCGTTCCTGCTCCATGGTGTCGCGGAATCGCAAGGTGACGGTGTTGTCTTCCAGAGTCTGGTAGTCGACGGTGACGCAATAGGGCGTGCCCACTGCGTCGTGGCGACGATAGCGCTTGCCGATGGTGTCTTTCTCGTCGTAGGCACAGTTGAAGTGGAACTTCAAGTCGTTGATGATCTCACGGGCCTTTTCGGGCAGTCCACCCTTCTTCACGAGCGGCAGCACGGCCAGCTTGGTGGGAGCCAAAGCGGCGGGAAGGCGCAGCACAACGCGCGTCTCACCGTTCTCGAGCTGCTCTTCCTGATAGCTGTGGCACATGATGCTGAGGAACATGCGGTCCACACCGATAGAGGTTTCAATCACGAACGGAGTGTAGCTCTCGTTGGTCTGCGGGTCGAAGTACTTAATCTGCTTGCCCGAATATTTCTCATGCTGCGACAGGTCGAAATTTGTGCGCGAGTGGATGCCCTCCACCTCCTTGAAGCCGAAGGGCATGCGGAACTCGATGTCGGTGGCGGCGTTGGCATAGTGGGCCAGCTTCTCGTGGTCGTGGAAGCGATAGTTCTCTGCGCCGAAGCCAAGGGCCTGATGCCAGGCCATGCGCATCTGCTTCCACTTGGGGAACCAGTCGAGCTCAGTGCCGGGCTTCACGAAGAACTGCATCTCCATCTGTTCG